>JAFOHE010000331.1 GCA_017421975.1 Pseudomonadota bacterium | reverse complement strand
ATTTTTGTAAAAACATGCATACACATATTATATATATATTATACACAAACCAAATATAATAACGCATCAAAAAAATACATCATACAACATTGGAATGTGGTTTTTCTGATTTTACTACATTTAACATTCTAATGTTATAGACGTGTTTCATGAACATGTTTTTATGATCTCACGCCCCCTCATTCTCCAAAATTGAGGTGGAGAGATGTTCTCATGACTTGTGCCCACAACAATACCTTAAAATTGACTAACTCCCTATATGTACCCTGACATATTCTCGCGGATAACGGGTGTCACGTAACACCGTTATTTTCATTGAGCCGTATTGCCCAATGGCGATAGGCTCAATACGGGGCGCGTATTTTGCCGAAGGCAAAAAAGCGCACTGGCATGGCCGTATTTTTGCGCAAGCAAAAATAGGCCATGCTATATTTACCAAGTTCATAACACAGGACAAATATAGATCGACGTATCACTTAGCCCCCCTCCACTAAAACTCGTCAGTCTGAACGCGTGATAAACCGATGTATGCTTCTTCACTCGCCAGTCCCCATGGTCTAGAACCACAAATGGGCATTCCGAAACGAGTTCAGTCAGCCATTTTATGTTGGCGAAGCGCGCGTTTGGACAGAGAAGGACAAGAACAGTAACATTGGCGAATAACCCTCCTTAAAAAAAGAGCAACTGAACGAGGACGAAGCATCATCCTCACTATGGGTTATGCCAAGCACTTTGCTTTTGTTACGGTAAAAAAAGCACTTTTTTTTTAATTACTAGCGTACAGGCTTGATAAATAATGGTTTTTTGAAAAAGAAAAAAGCGAATACTTTCAAAATAACCTGAACAAGTATATTTTTAATGTATTGTTAGCCAAAAAACGCGTTTACGTGCGCAAGCACGAGGCGAAGGCGTATCGTGCCGAAGGCCGATAGCCGGAGCGATGGGGCGTATCGTGCCGAAGGCCGATAGCCCCATCTCAAGAACTACATGGTAATCAGGCCTCTTTGGACCATGAGAGCGAGTGCCATGAGGGCATTGAACGTGGCAGCAGGGCGAAGTTTTTCGCCATAAGCGGTCATGATACCACCGTCATCGGGATTTTGAGCAGCTCGGATCATATCGTAAATGCGCATGAGCATTTCATCGACCTCAGGATAATCGAGGCCATCGAGGATTTCGATGATCGCGGAGCAATCGTAGGGGTCAACTTTATGTCGGCGGACGAACATACCGAGGTTATCGAAAGCATCGAGTGCAATCGAGCGATCGGCGCTGGCATTGCTTCTGCCGAGGAGGAGCAAGATGGCCCAATAAGGATGCGGTGTATCGTCGAGGGGGATCTGAGGATACATCTGTCGGACGTAACGGACGGCCTGTGGCCATACGTCGGAAAGTCCGAGTTCTAGGCCATAACCAGCGATGCAGGCCGTTTCATAAACTCGGAATTTTGCGGGCGCATACCATTTGGGGCATTTGGGGGTTGCGAGTACCTCGGGAAGTTCTTCCCACGTACCGTCGGGCTGGCTCATTTGTCGAATGAAGTTCGCCATACGTCCGACCTGAGGCATTTCGAGCTGATGATGTGCAACGAGAATGCGCATGGCCTCAATGGTAGAATGAATGGAACCGATTTCACCGGTATAATCGGGATCGATGCCACCTTTGAAGCCGCCATTGGGAGCCTGATACGTTTCGAGGACTTGCCAAAACTGCTCATCATTAATATCGCCGTTCCAATGGGAGAGGCGAACATTGCAGATGGGATCAGGGTGTTTTGCGAGGAAATCAAAAGCCGCATCCGCTTTGAATTCCGGCGCGGGATTTCCGGCATCTAAGATTTCATAATAAGGATGTGGATTTGCCATAACAATTAGATATTAAACCACCATTCGGCGGCGATTCCAAGGAAGTGTTCAACTTTGGCATCACGGAGGTGATCCTGTTTATTGAACATATATCTTGCGGCCTCATTGAGGACGCTAACAGTATAATTGACGCGGATTTCCGGGCGTGCGAGGATGCCATCGCCGAAACGGACGGCGGGGAGGAGGGAGAATTTGAATACGGACGCAAGATCTTGCGAGAGTGTTTCGGGATTGACGCCATTGGCGTGACGCAGCTGCTGGCTCAGTTCGATACCTGGCGCAAAGTATTTTCCGATTCGGCCTGTCAGGCGGATATCCCATACGCCATCGACGCCATCGTCGAAATCTTCGGAAATGCCATCGGAATCAGCAAAGTAGCGGACGTAACCGGCAGCGAGGAGATTGACATATTTGAAATCAATGCCGGTACTCAGACCGAAGAGGAACTGACTTGCATCACCGGCTTTGAGGTCAGAACTGACGCCGAAGGGAACAGCCATTTCGCCGTAAGCCGCAAGTCCCTTGCCGTATTTTAGGAAAACGTTGAGGAAGCTGTCATTATAGAAGTTCCACATACCGAACTCGGCGCCGAGGAGCCAACCGGAGTCGGAAGGCAGTTTTTTGATGAGTTCAGGCTGTGTTTCGAGCCATTCGCCTTCTTTAATGGCGTGGACTTCCGCATAGAGCTTTGCCTTGAACTGGATATCCGTACCCCACTGCTGCTCGGCCTTTAACGACGCGATAAAGCGCTGTCTGTCGAGGAAGATGACGTCTTCGGTGCCAACATAACGGGAGCTTTCAGTTGAAATAACTTCGTACTGATAGCCGTTTGTCAGGCGATTGGTTCCGAAATGGAGATCGATGTTCGTGCGTGTTTTTCCATGCCAGCCGATGCCACCGCCATAGGTATTGAGGTTATCGAGCGGCCAAAAGTCGAGCAGATAGATGTCATCGCCACGGTACATACGGGAACCGGCCCAAACCGTCAGTCCGTCGAGCCACAGATTTCGCGCTTCGACATAGAGGTTTCGAATGGCCAGGCTGGCATCCCAGTTACCATCGTAATGGAAGAGCTTTGCCCCATCGAGTGCGAGCGTCGTCACGACCTCGACCTCTGTCCCATTTTCATCGCGGTAAGGCGTGTAGCCGAGCGTGATTTCGACGTAGGTACCTTCATCGACGCGCGGTTTTGGAGAAACGATCGAAACCTGACGTCCAGTTGACAAATGCTCAGGATCCATGGAAGGTTGAACGCGTCCATAAGAGCCGAAGCGAAACCGATCGACGATATAATTGACGGTTTTATCAGCAAGCGACTGCGGTTCCTGAATCACGACCTGATCAGTCACACGCGGCGAAAGGACAGCGTCCCCCATCGGAATCGTCCACGGCTGCGTCTGAGACGACGGTGCTGCCTGAACATTTTCTTCATTTGTCACAGCGGATGGATGGTTTTGAGCGACATTTGCCTGGGCGACATTGACATCTACCGGTTGTTCAGCCTGCACGACAGGTGCCGTGTCGGTGACGGTGCCATCCGCCGCTTCATTTTGCGCATACGCCTGAGTACAAAACAGGCAACCCGCGACAGCCAAAGATATACTGAATGAGTTTCGCATTCAAACTCCTTAAACAGAAACATACCCCGAAGAGAGGAACAAATCACCTCTTCCATTTACACCCTTTACCACTTTCAGGCATACAAAAAAAGCCGTTGTATGCAAAACAACGGCATTCTTTGCACCAGACGCCTTTTCCCTTCCGCGCGACAGCGTTTAGCCTTCCGTTCGGTTGATTTCACTAACGTTAATATCATCCTCGGTATCAGGTTTTCCGTCCGGTCCCCAGGAGCGGACATCAAAATCATCGTCAGAACGATAGACATAATCATAGTAATTGCCCCACGGATCTTTGGGCCAATTCATTTTATATTCTTTTTTGAGTGCGGCTCTGGCTTCATCGAGCGTCTTAGGACAATCCGTCGATCGACAAATGGCGAAGACATAATTGAAAAGCTGATTGACGAGCTTCTGCGCCTTGCTGTCGTTCGGCACAACGCCACCCGGATACTGTTCAGCAGGCTTGACATGCTCATATTCCCCCACCTGCTGTGTTTCCCGAGCAGCCGCTGCTTTGGATCCGGATTCGTCATCCACGATGACCGGCTGTTCACCAACACTGCGTCTGTCATTGCATGCGGTCAGACTGACAAACACCATTCCAGCGAGAAATAAGAGAGACGTTAGACGAAAGATCTTCATAGCGCGACACCTCAATTTTGACTTTTTATGTGTAAAAAAAATCGCCACCTAATCAGGTGACGATTTCTATTTAAGCCTACTTGCTTTTCTTCGCAAGACTCTTGTGAAGATTAAGGAGCTGAGCTACGTGACGTTTTGCAAGGCTCTGACGATAAACGGTGTCAACTTTACCGGGGCAGGCAAGTGCGACGATTGCATCGACAAGCGCATCTTTGCTGCCGAAAGCTTTCATCATCTCTTCGTGTGCCGCATTCAGTTTCAACAGCTTACGGTTGCTGAGCGTCTTGATTTTGCGCTCAAATTCGGCATCACTCAAACCTTCGGGGCGTTCTACCTGCGCCATTACAATTTTGGCAAGCGCCTCTTTTGATTCGAATTTATCTTTAACAACCGCCATAGGGGACAATTTAGCCATCTTTAGTTTCTCCAAAAAAAATATCCTTGCCCTTACATACCGCAAATCCACAGCATAAACAGGCGTGGCGACATTTACATATTGATTATCATTGTGTCAAGTGATTTTTTATCTTTTTTATTACCGGCCTTTATCTTCTGCAAACGCCGTCTTTTCGTGCTGTCACGCCATCACAACGCCATCCAGACGGACAATCTTTGTCAGCCCTGCACGCCTGACCACCCGACGGCGACGTCGCATGGTTCTGATAACCATAATTGCCGGATGGTGGTGCCGGCGGCTTCGCATCATTCGACGGCGGTGCCGGCGGCTTGCCATAGTTTCCACTACCATACTGGCCATAATAATCATAACGGTTGTCCGAAACATTCGGACGCGTGTTCCTGTTGGGATAATTATCCTTATAATAATGGACATGTTGCGGGGCAACGTAATGATTGCGATTGTAATTCGCTGTTGTCAGCGGCTGGTCATACGTCGACACACAGCCACAAACCATCATTCCCAACGCTAATAAAAAAACTATTTCCAATCGTTTTAGATGCATTTTATGTTTCTCCTCGTGCGTTTCACGTCTTTGCAGTGTTCGTGCGAACACATATCAAAATAGCTTTTTACACATAATTTTTCTTTCGTTTCAATACAAAACAAATTTTTATTGTATTCCATAAAAGCTCATACACACGGCGGGGGAAGTTTCCCCCTACGCGGCTATGGCGCGGCGTATTGAGCAAAGCGAGAAGCCGCGCCGCGTTGCGTATCGGCTTTGCCGATAGCAACGCCCCACGCAATGCGCCATACGCCGCTACCCCCTCAGCGGGGGCAAGCCCCCGCAACGCCCCCACGGCGTTTACCCGCACGATGGATGCGTTCTGGCAAAGCACCATGAAATTGTACGATGCGCCTTACACTGTCTACGTTTGGACACTAAAAATAAGTCGAAATATCACCATCGATCCGCTGGGAAATATACAATTTAAAACGCTCTTTCAGGCGCGCCTCAATCTGTCGGATGCGTTCTTTGCTGATATGGTATTCGGCCCCAAGCTCAGAAAGCGTCACAGGATCATCCGCAATCAGACGCCTATTCCACAGCGCCTGTTCCCTCGGATCTGTCAGAGAAGCACCAAAGGCAAGCATAATGTCATGCACTTTTCCATAAAAGTCCTCGTTTGCAACCGTTTCTTCGGGCGAATCTTCGGAATCATCATGAAGCAATTCGCCAATCGTCGTATTTTCATAACCAGGTGCTGTCTGATCAATACTTAAAGCAGGCTGATCGAGATGGCGCGAGACATCAATGACGTCCTGCTCGGAGACTCCAAGACGCTCGGCCACGAGCGCAGGCGTCGGATTTGTAATGCCTTCACGCTGAAGCTGAAGGCGCGCTTTCTTAAGATTGTAAAAAAGCTTGCGTCCGGCACGCGTCGAGCCAATGCGTATCGGTTGAAAATGATTCATCAGATAATTCAGAATCATGGCGCGTATCCAGTACTGGGCATAAGACGTGAATTTGACATGCCGATACGGATCATAACGCTGAATGGCTTCCGACAATCCCACGTTGCCTTCCTGAATCAGTTCGAGCAAATTAACCCAGCGCCGCTTATACTCCCGCGCAATTTTCACGACGAGGCGAAGATTCGTCATCACGAGAAGCTGAGCCGCTTCCATGTCATTTTCCTTGCGATAGCGCAGCGCGAGCTTCTGCTGACTGTCACTGTCAAGAATAGGATGATTCCGTATATGGGACAGATAGACAGTGAGCGGATCCGCCGAAGGATCGGAAACGTAATGCCCAGGCTTAAATGCATTTCTGAGTGCAAGCATACCGCCCGGTGAATCGACGTCAATCGACTGGACTTCGTATTTTTTAGAACTGGCTGCGGATTCCCTGACGACTTCACTTTCCGGCAGAAGATCATCATCTTCGGACATGTCGATTTCTTCGAATTCGGCTTCTATCTCGTCATCATCCTGTATATCGACATCTGGGAGGTCGTCCTCCGCCTCATCCTGCAAAACCTCACATTCTTCATCAATAACCGACCTGATCGCCGTAGCACTCGATGATTTGACTGTTTTCTGACGATCAGAATTTTGAACTGCTTTTTTCATTCCATGTCCTTTTGAACCTAACCCGACCACCGCGCGGATAGCGTAAGGCAGTATAGCCATGCACAATAATGCCGACAATGATATCCGTCCATAAAAAACAATAATTTTATCTGTAACGCTTCGGCCATCCTGAAAATGATGCATGCCCTGCAAACCACACCGTATTCCAGGATTTTTCAACATCATATACAAAAAATTCCCTTTCCAACGTGGAAAAGGGATTTAGGGAAAAGAGGCTGAAAAATAGCATTTATCTCACACGGACGAACCCATTTTTGCCCCAAGTATTGTCTGCCACAGACGTCAACATTTTCCCAGACCATGATCATTCTAATTCTTCAGGCAAATCATCTTCGTCAGGCGCAGCTTCAAAAATGAGCGCATCAAGACAGTTGTTCAATTTTATGCCCACATCCGTCGTCTGACAAACGCACGCGCCATCTTCCGACGAAATATCGATAAGGCCGCGTTTTTCAGCTTTTTCAAACACCCTTTGATAAGGCGAAGAATCAACGCCGAGCTGACTGGCAATCGCTTCAGGCGACCATCGAAACCGCGTTCTTGCAGCACAAAACAGTCTTTCAGCCAAATGCATTTTGGGACTGATATATTCCTCAAAGATGAGGGGCGGTTCAAGCCCTGCGAGCGCCTGTTCCAGATAGCCGGAAAGATTTGTCCGCATGGCACAGCGCTTAAAGACTTTTTTCAAGCGAAAAAAAGAATGTGCCCCCGGCCCGAGCCCAAGATACGGTTCACCAGCCCAACAAGCGACATTATGCGCCGAAATATAGCCTGGCATGGCATAATTTGAAATCTCATACCGACGCATGCCCAGCGCAGGTTCAATCTTATCCATCATCTCTGCCGAAATATCGTCATCCACGCATACTTTAGCACCAGACGCCTGAAGTTTTGCGAGCGGTGTATGCGGTTCAATCGTCAGTGCATAGCAGGAGACGTGTTCCGGTGCCAGGTTTTTGGCTGTTTGCAAATCCAAATCCCAGACATTTTGAGAATCGACGCCTTCAGGCGTACCACCAAAGATGAGATCAATGCTCACTTCATCGAATCCGGCCTGACGTAAATCCGACATCGCACGTTTTGCATCATCCGGCGTATGTCCGCGCCCAAGATAAAGAAGCATCTCGGCATCAAAAGACTGAATCCCCATGGAAACGCGCGTGACGCCACAGGCACGCCAGTTTTGTGCCCGCTCTAATGTGACGTGTTCCGGATTACATTCAAGCGTCAGCTCATCCGCACGACCAAATAATCTTTCCAACCCTTGTACGAGTCTTTCAATCTCGTTATCTGGCAAACAAGATGGCGTACCGCCCCCCAGATAAATTGAACGCGGCCGTTTACCATCAAACGGCCCACGGCGAATCTCAGCTTCATTCAATAACGCTGAAACATAATCATGCGCTGGGATATCGTGAAGCACCGTCGAATAAAAAGCACAATAACGACAACGGCGAACACAAAAAGGGACGTGAATATAAATACCGAACCGGTCTGGTTCGGTAAATGTATCCAAGCGTCCCTCTAAAAAATGTGTATTACGCAAAACAATATCAACTTATTACTTAATCTTTGCTTCTTTGAACCAAACGTGCTGTTTTGCTTTCGGATCGTATTTTTTGAAACGAAGTTTATCAGGGGTCGTCTTACGATTCTTCGTCGTCGTATAGAAATAACCCGTACCAGCCTCAGAAACGAGACGGATTTTTTCGCGAATTGCTGCCATGTTGTCACCTCTAAGGATAAAATTAAAAAACGTATTCAGCCCAAATAGAACACTTGAATACGCCCAAGTGATATACGCCCAGCAGGATTCGAACCTGCGACCCACGGCTTAGAAGGCCGTTGCTCTATCCAGCTGAGCTATGGGCGCATATAAAAAGAAATCGGGGCGATAGGATTTGAACCTACGGCTTTCTGCTCCCAAAGCAGACGCGCTACCAAGCTGCGCTACGCCCCGAACGGTCATGTAATTAGCGCAAACAAAACCTCTTGGCAAGTATTTTTTTTATTTTTTTTCATTTTATCCACATTTTATCCACAGCCCGCCCTTGATGTGTTTTCTCCCGTCACACATCAAGAGCTCCACAGCTAGCTGCAGAGCGAATGATCGTGTTCACAATCACATTCATGGTCGTGATCACAAGCATGGTCATGCGCAT
>JAFOHE010000330.1 GCA_017421975.1 Pseudomonadota bacterium | reverse complement strand
GATAAAAAAATTAACCTGAACATACACTTTTTTTCGTAACAAATGCAGAGATGTCGGCATTATCCATAAAGGGGGCGCAAGTTTACACCTACATGTAGTTGTTATATAATTTCTAATTCATCGGAGGCGCGTATAATCCGCATCCCACAGCATTGCAGATGTAGCAAAACAGAATACTGTTCATGATAATTATCTAGGCAGATAAAAAAATTAACCTGAACATACACTTTTTTTCGTAACAAATGCAGAGATGTCGGCATTATCCATAAAGGGGGCGCAAGTTTACACCTACATGTAGTTGTTATATAATTTCTAATTCCCCGGAGCCGCGTATAAAAGGATTTACATAGTAAGCCATTTTTTAGTTCTCGTTCCCAAAGGGAAAAAATGATTGAGCGTAGTTATTTCAGTGGACTTTGACGGCGACGACGCGCCCCAACGGGGAAGGGCAGGGATTTAGGAAAGCTGCCAAACAGAGAGCTCAAGTGTGAATTTCCACGCTTTGTCTTAGGTGATAAGGCTAAACACAAGGCTCATAATATGCTATAAGACATGATGCAGGCTTATTGCTTTTGGCTTGCACATTTTTTCTCTCGGCTATGGGTCTTTTATGTCTTCCAATATGTCGTCTACGCGCCCACCTTATTTTTCATCTTTTACGGCTACGATTATCGTGCTTTTGCTCATCGTCGGAACCGTGCCGCTTTTGTCAAGCATATATTTGTTTCACAAGATTTCGACGTTCAATCAGGATCTTCAGCGGGAAGCGGACAGAAGCATCAGCGAAGTGTCGGACATCTATCGTGCATGGGCGACTTCGGAGTCTTCTAGCCTTGCTGCTACGCGCGAACTCGTTCGGCGCGATGTCGAACAATTCGTGCAGGATTACCAGATTACGTCTGCTGATCAGCTCATGGATAATACTGAGTTTAAAGAGGCTTTGACGGAACGTTTCAAACGTCGCCTTTCCGCAAACGAGTTCTTGCTTGATATCGACTTGCAGCTCGACCAGACGCCCTATATTCATGTTCAGTCAGAAGAAAATCAGACGGATCTTGAGACGCGCCAGGTCTTTGCTTCCATCGTGCTCGGCAATGAACAGCGCCAGCACTTTGTGTGGACGAATCCCGAAGAACCAGAAACGGAAGTTATTGATGCTACAGTCATTGATGATGACGAGGCAGCGGATGCGGTCGCTCTCCCCGCAAAATTACCAAAAGGTGAACCGCGACAACGACGTTTTCATGCATCGCTCGAATTGAATATGACTTACGGTTACGAAAAATCGATCGTCGAATCGTATGAATCTTTGGGAGAACGACGAAAATTACATAGCTCCATCACGGCCATGGAAAAAAATGAAACGACACAGATGTCATCCATGTATCAAAAGTTCTTTATTGCCGTATTAAGTTTCGAGTTCTTTCTTATTATTATAGCCGTATTTATTATTGTCGTGCCGCTCAGCCATCGTATTTCACTTTTGGCAAGAGCAACTGCCCGCGTCGCAGAAGGGGATCTCGATTCTACTGTCAATGTGAAGGGAAATGATCAGATCGCTTATTTAACGCGTCAGTTTAATGCTATGGTTTCGGATCTCAAGTCTGCTCGCGACAATCGCGCTTATATTGAACGTATGCAGGCATGGCAGGAAGTGGCGCGAAAACTCGCACACGAAATTAAAAATCCGCTGACACCGATGCTTCTTGCCATGCAGCAATTAGATAAAAAATTTGATGATTATCGGAATAATCCCAAAAAATATCGGCAGCTCCTCGATGATGTTATGGATATTATTAATGAGGAAGCTGCTACGCTGCAAAAACTTGTCAAGGAATTTAGCAGTTTTGCGCGTCTGCCAGAACCTGACAGAAAACCTATGGTTTTCTTCGAATTTGTGGCTCAAACTGTTCAGCAAAATCCTCAATTTGAGGAACAGGCAAAACGAATTACGGTGCATGAACCTACGCAGGAAATCAAACAACGTGAGGCGAATATCGATAAGGAATTGATGCGCCGCGTTATCGTGAATATTATTAGAAATGGTATCGAAGCTGCAACAAACGCTAAGTTTGAACCCGAGATCGATATCAAATTGCGTGAAAAACATATCGAAAAATCCTCTTCCAATGCATTGTGGCTATCAATTATCGATAATGGGCCTGGCTTGACACCTACTCAAAAAGAAAATTTATTTAAACCCTATTTTACAACGAAATCTGATGGCACAGGATTGGGATTAGTCATTGTTCGCAAAATTGTTCAGGATCATAATGGCGATATTACACTTCATGATCGCGAAGATGGTGAACGCGGAACGCAGGTGGATATCGTTCTTAAAGAAAACGTATAATAAGGATGATTTAAATGATAAAACTAAAATATACCGTTCTAATGATTGTAGAAATTTTACTCTTTAGCGGATGCGAAATGGATGATCGCAATTACGTCTCTATGGAGGATGAACATCAATCGGATGCGGATCAAAAAGATCCTAATCAGGATAATAATGATCCACCAGAAAATAAAACATGCACAAAAAATGTTTGCGTCGATGGTACACGCGTGTGTTCGCTCGATGGCGATGTCATGTTCTGCGCTGATTTCGACGGCGATGGCTGTACTGAATGGACGATCAGCCCATGTGATAAACTGATCGGGTGCGAAAATGGTTATTGTAAAAATGAATCGAACGGGGAAAGTGGCGCATGTTCTGACCAATGTGAACCCGATGACTATCAATGTGATGAAGATGATGACGGTAATGTCGGATTAAAAAAATGTGATGATTATAACGGCGACGGGTGCGTCGAATGGTCGAGTGTCGTGGTTTGCCCCAATGGTCAGGCTTGTATCGATGATCGTTGCGCTTGCACCGATGTGTGTTCGGCTGGAAAAACTGAATGTGTTGGTTCAAACGCCTTGCGTACTTGCGTGGATCTCAACTTCGACGGTTGCTATGAATGGGCTGAAAATACCCTTTGCGACGGCATCTGCGTTGATGGTGAATGTCAATGTGCCCATGCGTGTGAGACGGAGGAGGCCGTTTGTGCGGAAAATGGTTATAAATTTTGCACTGAAAATCAAAATGGTTGCCGCGTTTGGTCTGCGGTCATTCCCTGTGAACAGGGGTGCGAAAATGGAAAATGTCATTCGCCTGAAACGATGAAACCCACGCGCTATCCTGGAAACACCATTCATTCACCCATAACGGCGTACGCTGTCGAAAAAATGAAAGCGATCATCGCCAATAATCCGTCGCAAAATAATGATCGCTTTATAAAAGTCGGTGATTCACACATGTATTCGGGATCCGTCTTTATGTATTGTTTTTCTAAAACTGGATCAAAAGGTGGTATGGATCTCAATGGGGAAACCGAACTCAACGACGTCATCAATACCTTTCAATCTGATGAATTTGATTCCTTTCATCGGGATTCCGTTGCCGCCGTCGCCGGAAAAACAGCTTATTGGGCAAATTCTGGCGGCTTCCTGAATGATGAGATTCAGGCGGTAAAACCGCGTTTTGCTTTTTATGGATATGGCACAAACGATATGGGGTGGTATGGTTATACAAAACCTGCTGACGGAACCGCCGGTTATTATAAAGCACTTGAATGGTATTATCAAAACGTTTCAAAAGGTGCTAAAACAATGATAAATAATGGGGTTATTCCATTATTTATTGGTACAGGCTACCGAACGGATAAACCGACGGTCGATAACGATGGACTTCTTCCAATCCATTGGGTAAAAACATTCGATGCTGTGGCTCGTGGTGTCGCAGAAAAGTATCAGGTGCCTTATTATAATCTCGCGTATTCTCAATTGCCTCTCGCTGCTTCTGGCTACGGGCTAGGCGGGGATGGTATTCATCACAAAAGAATTGGAAAAGGATGTGATTTTACTAACAATGGATTGACTGGTGGGGCAAATATTCGTAACCATCATGCCATTCAAATGCTCAATAGAGTTTGGAAAACACTCATTCAAGGTGAAAAAGCTCCCGATAAAGTTATTGAATTTGAAGGTTCCGGAAGTGCTTCAGACCCTTGGGTGATCGATGCTCTCCCTTATACACATAGTGAAAATACGACTAATGGATATAATAGATTTGTATCGTACAATTGCTCCTCTGCCAAAGAAGAAGGACCTGAATTTTATTACACTTTGACTTTGTCAAAACAAACTAGAATTCGCGCTTTTGCACTGAGTAATACATCTTCCGTCGATGTGGATATCCATTTGTTAAGTGATTTGAATGAATCAAAATGTATAACGCGCGGTAATATATGGGTCGAAGCGACACTCTCTGCTGGCACGTACTTCTTCGTCGTTGATACTTATAAAACAACGACAGCTGGCGAATATCTCTTTGCCATCGTCGAATGTGATGAAGATGACGCCTATTGTGCTGCAACGATAACAGGTGGATAGTAGGGACGTTTCGTCCCTGCAAACTCCATGGAATGTCCCTGAAAAATGATAAAATGCATAGTTTCAACGCATGTTTTGTGTTATCGTCATTGATATTTGATTGGGACGTTCCCATGCGTTCCATGTAACGATCCCGCTTCTGGCACCAAAGGAGATGCGCATGAAACGTTGGTTGCTTCCCCTCGCTGTTTTGGCTTGTACATGGTTTTCTGCTTGCGAAGTTGACAGCAATATCGCCTGCCTTGAAGGCTGCGATTATGAGTATGATGCCCCGGAATACGGGAATGCGACAAAACCTGGTGATTATTCCGACGATACGTCGGGTAACATTAACCATAATGGTGGAAATTCAGATGTCGATGAATTCGGTAATCCGGTCACCCCTGGGGGAACGACAGATGGCGGTGATGATAAGCCGGAAGTCGATGCTTGTGGCAATACATGTGATATCGGTGAGATTTGTATCGAAGGAACGTGCGTCATCCATTGCCTCGACGGCGAAATTGCATGCAATGGGTCATGCGTGCGCCCGGAAGCACTCAATATGCTCGATTGTACGACGTGTATGGCCGATTACTGCGATGCAGACGATGATCTGAATAACGGTTGCGAAGTCTATGTGTTGGATAATGACAAACAAAATTGCGGTGCCTGCGGTCATGTGTGTGACGACGATCAAAGTTGTTCTAATGGCGTCTGTAATGATCTTTGTCCCGCTGGAAAGACGCTTTGCGGCGACCAATGTCTCAATTTGAGTGAGCTGCATTTGGCAAGTTGCTCTGCATGCAAAGAGAATTATTGTGATGCGGATGGTAATATACAAAATGGTTGTGAAATATTCGCACTTGGTGATGATATAAACCATTGCGGTGGTTGTGGTATGGCTTGTGTTGAAGGTCAGTTTTGTGCCGATGGCGTATGTGAGACGCCATACGACACGCATCGTGTCATGATCCTCGTCGGCAATGATACGCTCAATGTGCGAAGCGGAAACAGTACGAGTTACGCGATTGTGGGGACGCTTTCAACGTATCAGTATGTTACTGTTCTCGAAGAAAAAGATGGGTGGTACCGCATCCAATATCATGGTCAGGATGCGTGGATATCCGCAAGTTATACGATGGATGCTGGAGAGGCATATGCTGGTCGTGCTGCCATTGATGTGGCCGAAAAGTTCCTTTATACGGATCATCCTGGTTATTGTACTTATGATTTTTTGAGCCACGAACCTAAAATTACGAATTTTACGGATTTGTCAGGATACGGTTCAACGTATAATTATGGTTATAATGATAATTGTGCGAATTTTGTCACATCTTCACTCAAGACAGTTGGATTGATTGCAAAAAATATTCTTGGCGTAGGTAAACTCTATAATTATTGTAAAGACGGTACGGAAGGGTATCGCTTTACAACGCTCGAAGATGCAAAGGCTGGAGATATTTGGATTAATGAATCCAAAGGCCATACCGAGCTTGTCGTCGGTTATAATAAGGGAAATGTGATTCTCATTGGTTCCAATAATTTTTCGAGTTCTGCTTCGTTAAGTGGTTTGTGTGTCAATACCTATTATACAAATTCAAAATATTCATCTAAACCATCTAGTTATCAACGCGTGAGTTATGCATCGACGACGAAGGGGTATATTTGTACGCGACGTAGTCCATAACAATAGCGATGAATATGGATTATCAACGTAGTTTATACATATTCGCGCGATAGCGCCGTGTGGCGTATGCCAGTCGCAGCGTGGCGAAGGCCGCACTGCGACTGGCATAGCCACGCGCAAAAAAGCGGCCGTATCGCTTTGCGATAGGCCGCTTGACGGGGCGTATGGGAACCTTAAAAGGTTCCCATAGCCCGTCAACGATCATAATCCTTTTTGACGCGGGATGGTTTTTTCTCTGTTTCGGGTGCAAGCTTTTGATCACGTTCCTGTGTCAAAATGGCGATGGTTTCGATAGCGGTTTGCACGCTTTCCCAAGTGCTCATCATCTCATCGAACGGGACGGGTGGTTGTGCGCGTTCGTCGATAAAACGAGCATAATCGATGGTAAGATCGAAGAGATCGCTTTGGAGATTGAGCAATTCCGAGAGCGTTTGGGACTGGAGGTGTTTGGTATCAGGGCGAGCCATGTCGTTAATTTCGCTGCTCAGTGCCGAAACGCTGCGTAAGAAGTTGGAGTATGTGCCATTGGGTTCAGAGTAGAGCGTCCAGATGCGTTGCCAGTTTTTGAGCGTTTTCCAGGTATTGTCGGCGTTGGAGGTTTCTGCAAACCATGCGTAAATTTCGGTAAGTCTTTGGACGAGGCGACTCAAGTGAAGTTGACAGAGTTTGAGAACGATGAGGGAGTGTCCGAGAGTGCGTTCTGCGACGGGACTTTGTCGCCAGGAGACGATCCATGGGCTTTTGCGGGGCGAATAGGCGAGTTCTGCCTCGGGAAAGCTTCGGCATGCGCCATCGCGGCACAAACGCATCAGCTCATCGCGTATGGAAACTAAATGCGCTTCGAGTTCGGAAATGGCCAAGAGACCGTGTTCCACTTCGTCAATGCGCGAGGGAGAGCGAAGGTCGTCGAGAATTTTTTGTATGGGTTGTGAATAGGGGCGGCCTCTGCGATCGAGGGGTTGTTCCGGCTCTGGCTGTAATTTGACCGTCAGCGTTTTGATTTCGGCTTTGACGGCTTGATACATGGCACGCCATGTTTCTGCACTTTCGACGGCGGGTTTGGAGCGGTAGTGGATTGGATCGAGAAATTCGGGTAATCCGCCCCATATTTTATAAGTTGTTTCGTCCCACAACATGAGCATGAGATCAGATGTGCGCGATAAGCGTGATATTTGTGAGACGAAGCTTTCGTAGGAACGATCGACTTCACTGATGAGATAATCGTGATTGATGGCTTCGTAATCGGGTGAACTCAGGCGTTCTTTGACGCGGAGGGCTTCATTTTCGGCTTTGGTAAGTGCCCATTGCATGGGTAAGATGGAGCCGAAGAGGTCTGCAACGACGCGAAGTCTGCGCAAATTTTGATTGATGCAGGGAAAGGCGACGAGTTTATTTTTTCCTGCAAAGCTCTGTTCGACATTTTGAATGGATGCCGTGAGATAGCGGTAGGCCGTCATGACGGACTCGAATTCTTTTATCCACGATTTGAGGGCTTCGTGTGTGGCATCACCAGTACCGGTGAGGTATTGCCAGCGTGGGCTCGTGGCAATATCGCGATTCCACTGTTCGAACGCAAGGCTTGTTTGCATCATGATGGGAGCGAGTGGTGCGAGTCTCGCCATGCGAAAATGGAGCTCTCCCGGCGACCAGATGCCATTAGGCACAGCATAATTGGCTCGGATTGTGTGAATTTGAGCCATCATTGTTTTGACGGGGCCGACGACGGCGACATCGGCATCTTTAATGCGTCCGCCATCATATTGTGGCAGAAATTGCTCCAAAGCGTTTTTGATTTGTCGCGTGGCCATTTCAAGGCGGCCCAGGCGCCAGAGAACATTGCGGTGGAGCTGAAGCATGCGGTGGAGTTGCGCACGTTGATCGAGTGTAAAGGCTGTCGAGGGCGGTTCACAGGAGACTGCTGGCGGTATTTGTAAATTGGACGCGACGAGGGCGTTACGGCGGTTTAATTCATAGGATTCAACGGCTGCGATAACGTTTTTCCATATTTCACGGTCTTCGCGAAGCAATCTGGTTTCCAGGGCATCTGGGAGAACGACATCGTTTCTCAGTGCTGTTGTAATCATCGCCCAATCCATTTTTTGGCCGCGCCACGCATCTTTCGTCAAAAAGAGTGTGACGGGCATATCATGCCAGGTCATGACTGGCAATGGCTCTAGAACGATCGTTTCTTTTTGTTCACAAGCATGGAGACACAAAGGACAGATGAGAAGCAGAAAAAGAAGGATTTTGCGCTTCATGGTGAGCCTTTGGATGGAGTAGCCTCAGCCTGGACTGTTTCTATAGACGCATCATGCGCTTTCGACAGGGCGTTTTCTATGTCACGAATGGCCTTAAAATCGACATTAACGTGGACGGAATAATCACAAATATAATGATAGAAATCCTGTTTTACGTCGTCGAGCTGTGTAAATGCGGGCGGATCGATGGTCTTGATTGCTTCGGCAAAGAGGGGTTCACAATGCCATTGATGGGGCAGAATTTCGGTCACATAAGCCGGATAGCCGTTCGCTTCAAGACGAATGCTGAGCGGTTCTGAAATCAGGATGGGATGTCCCTGACCATACGTAGAAAAGGAAACTGGTTTGTCCGGGTCAACACGAACCTGAGACATGGAGCCACTTTCTTTGACGATCATGAGTGGTTCGCCGAGAAAAAAGACACGTGTGTCGGGCACATCGGATGTGACGGTAATGGTGCCGTATAAGGCGTAAGGATGTTTATCAATATAGTTGAGAAGATTTTGTGCGGCTGGGGATAGGCCGACATCGTTTTTAGGAAGAAGCGCAGGATCGAGCCCCACGGATGCAGCAAGTTTGGGATGCGTCTTGAAGATGCGATCTCTGTTCTTCTCGCGATCTTTTTCGTCAACGACGCCAATGGCGGCCATTTCGGCGTATTGTTTGCGGAAAACGATTTCCCGAAAGACGCTCCAGGCACAAGCGTCACCTTCGCAATTCGGCAATCTTGGAGAATTGTCGGGTTCAAGGACAATTTTGCGAAAGACTTTTTGAAGCGTGATATCGCCTTTGTGTGCGGGAAACCAATCGTAATAAGCGACCTGACGCGTCAGAGAACGAAAGCCTTCGGCTTCAAAGGAAAATTTCAGGATGGTATCTTCTTTGATAGGTAAATAACGAATCCATGTGCTTTTTCCAGCTCTCAATTCGGAATATTCACCTTCTTTTGTTTTGGCGTATTGCTTTTTGCCATCGAGGGCAATGGTGACTTGCTCGGGAAGGGAATCAAGAAATGCGATTTCAGCATATTCGATGCGATTTCGTCTGGCTTCTTCGGCGGCGATATCTTTTTGAATCTTGGCTTCGTATTCGCGCTGTGATTTTTGATCGAGCAATTTTGAAGCATAATGGAAGCCGAAGACGATCAGACCGATGAGGATGACGGTACATAACAAGACGATGGTTGTTTTGAGCGACGATTGTTTTTCAGGTTGGATTGTCGTGGCAGAACGTTCATCGTACGTTCTGTTTAAGCCGAACACTTTTTGAATCGCCGCATGACGGGCGGCAATGTCTTCGTCGGATGATTTAAGTGTGTGTTGTTCTTGTTCAGGCATCATATTTACTCACGGATTTCGTTTTCCCGTTTTGTGTTAGAATGGATGGCTTTGGCTAGTTTTCCAATGCCTTGATATCCTTATTTATTACATCAGAAGTGGGTTTTGTATCAAGGAAACGGCGCACCTTTGGTTTGGGTGGCGGCAAAAAGACGATTTTTTCCTGTTTTGTGTAGGATAACCAGACCCAAAAAGCGATGAGCGTATAAAAATCCGTGCAGAAGATGGCGAGACTGATACTCATAATACTTCTTGCGGCCAGGACAATGGCTAAGCCTGTGAAAAAACCTTCGATAGGCGAACGTCGCACGAGGAAGCGATAGAATTGTCTGATGAAGCTGCAGACGAGGCATAGAAGATAGGGCACGGAAGCGATGTATCCGGCGCCGAGAATCGTTTCAAAGTACGTACTGTGCAGATTGACGGCGTTGGTTCTAAAGACTTCCTGTTCGAGGAAAGCGAGGCTTCTTGACCCCGTAGCCAGACCACCACCGAACAATTTAGCATGGCGCAGAGCAGCTCCCCAATAATCTAGGCGTCCGGAAAGGGAGGTCAGATCGTCGGATGTTTGGCCGCGCAGAAAGATAGCCGTCAGACGGTCTAAGGCACCGAGAGCAATTAAAATGATGAGTGACAGGAAACCGCTCAAAATAAAGGCGTGGCCGAGTTTTCGCGTTTTAATACTGTCGAGAATGGTAATAAAAATGACGGCAGCAAAGGCTGTGTATTGCGTTCTCGATTGGGCAAAAAGAAAAATGATCCCAATGACGGCCAAACGTATGGGTTTATAGCGTGCGGGTAAAAAGATGAGTGTGACAAGGACGATATTGGCGAGGCCTCCGAGACCGTTTGGATTAATCATGGGAATATAGCCACGAAGCCAGGGAAGTGCCGTATGTGACCCCAAAAAACCCACCGAAGGATTGATTAGGGCCATAAATAAGGTCCAATACAACAAGACCTCGATGTAACGCAGCCACGTGACGATTTCGCGTCGCGTGGAATCTTCATCATGGCAGCTGATGGCAATCCATAAAACAGTTACAATAATCTCAATGCCTTTCCACAAAGAGAGCATGGGCATGATGCCAATTAGACCGCATAGCATGCCCAAAATCGTATATAACCATAGTGCCCAAAATACAGGTCTTTTGAGCGTTTTGAGGTAATGGCGGTACGGGCCAAAAACAGCGTAAATACCGATGATCATGAGAGGAAATACCCTCAGCATGATTTTGAGAACGGATAGACCGCTATCACTATAATCATCAAGAGTATTGCGAGACCATGAACAGGTTGCAATAAACATGATGAAGCGCATTATCTTATGATAACGTGGAGAATTATCCTTTATATCTTGAAAAGATAATGCGTCAGTCATGATCAATTAATGATTGATACACCAAAAAGTCAGATTACCATTAAAGACAGCATTAAATACATTTCCGTTGGTTTCAATTTTGTTGAAATATAATAAATTGTATGTTGCATTTACAAATCGTTCAATAGGTTCAAAACATGTGTCTGTGATATCAACCAAATGTGCTGTCCCCAAGTATTTATGAAGTTGAAGAATGAGCAAAGCGAATTGTATGAGGACAGAAATAAAATAGACGATCAATTTCAGGGACACGACGCCGATTTCTAAGACAAGCATAATCAGCAGTCGCACAATGTGTCCGAAAGGTAGAAAGACGAGTGGCAGTGTAAACCCACGTTTTTCTTCTCGATATCTGGCGATCATCTCAATCGTGACGAGTATGTATTGTATAACAATGACAATGGCCGACGAAACTGTCCATGACAGATGATTTGCCATTATCGTTTGTACGCCTAATTGATTGCCAAGAATGGAGTCAATGAGCAGAATAACACTGATCATGGATAAGACTTCGAGGACAAGCGCAGAGATTGTAATGCGCTTATCCCGAGCAAGTTCATAACGCGTCATGATTTACATCCAGGGGCCGTTTCCGGTGAATACGAACGGGTGATGTTCCGGAGTATCGGAGTGTAGTGGATAATCGGATCGATAATGACCACCGCGGCTTTCTTTGCGTTCTTTGGCGGCTTGTGTGATCATGGTGGCTGCATCGACCATATTGCGTAACATCATCGAACCTGCGTGTCTATGGCGGATATCATCAAATGTGTTGAGTGCGCGTGTCATGCTTTCTTCAGAGCGCACGAGCCCCACATCGTCCCACATCGTTTGTCTGAGAAGATTGGCATCGGCCGTTTCATCGTCCGTTATGAATGTCGGAATATGCGGCGTCGCGGTATCGGTTTGATGGAGATCTTCGTTGAAATCGGAGACTTCGACGATATTTTGGCTCACGCGTGCACCAAAAACGAGGCCTTCGAGCAAAGAATTGCTTGCGAGGCGATTGGCACCATGGACACCAGTTGCAGAGACTTCACCGCATGCCCAAAGACCTTTCTTCGTCGTGTGACCGTTTTGATCGACGCAAACACCGCCCATGTGATAATGCGCAGCTGGAGTGACAGGAAGAAGGTCTGTTCGCGGGTCAATGCCTGCCTGCTGACAGAACCCAAAGACTGTGGGGAACTTTTGTGGAAAACGTTCACCAATATGGCGTGCGTCGAGTGTGACGAAATGTCCTTCTTGTTGCATTTTCCATATTCCGCGTGCGACGACATCGCGTGGCGCAAGTTCGGCATCCTTATGGATATCGACCATAAAGCGATAGCCATCTTCCGTATGAAGTGTCGCACCTTCTCCGCGAAGGGCTTCCGTGAGTAAGGGAAGTGGGTCGAGTTTGGTGTTCAGTGCTGTCGGATGGAACTGCACAAATTCTACGTCAGACAAGACGGCGCCGACACGGGCTGCGATCGCAAGACCGTCGCCGACGGATTCGATGGGATTTGTTGTGTATTGGTAAATGCGTCCAAGACCGCCACAGGCTAGGACGACAGCGGGTGCAAAAACACGCAGTACTTCGCCATTGACGATGCCATAAGCGCCGACAACACGATCACCGTCTGTCAGAAGGTCACCGACATAACACTTTTCTATAATCTGAATGTAATTGACGCGTCGTACTGCGGCGACGAGTGCGCGTTCAACCTCGGCGCCTGTGCTGTCGCCGTGGGCATGAAGGATTCGGCGTCTCGAATGGGCTGCTTCTCGTCCAAAAGAGAGTTCTCCATCGGGTGTGCGATCGAATTCAGCACCGACTTCAATGAGTTTACGTATGGCTGCAGGCCCTTCCCGTGTCAGTACATCGACGCAATCTGAGACACACAGTGAATCTCCGGCAACAAGGGTGTCTGCCGCATGGAGAATGGGGCTATCATCTTTCCCCATCGCACATGCAATGCCACCTTGCGCAATCGGTGTCGAGCCGCCTTTGCCAAATTCCGCCTTCGTGAGAACGACGACGCGCCTACCAACCATGCCAAGTGCTGTGGTAAGGCCTGCCACGCCTCCACCGATAATGACGACATCCGCTTTTATATCTTGCATGAAAAATATCTCCTGAAATTCAAAACAATTGATCGGGCAAAATCAGACAATTTTGCCGACCTGTTTTAATCGTTCAGCCGCCTTGCTTAAAGGTTTTTATGCATCGCAGTGAAGTTTTTTGATACGGCATTACGGCGTGCCTAGGGGCGCTTATTGGCAGGTGGTACATGTCGTTTTCCCATCTTTGGTTTCGAAAAGATACAGATTCGACTGACCGTCTAGGAAGATATTTTTATTGGTGATGTCCGTTTTGGCGAGATTCGAAATGAATTTTTTGGTCGCTTTGGGCAGGTATTTTTTCGTGGCAAGCGGGAGAATCGCTGCACGAATGGTGCTTTCATTGCTCGCAATCCATGTCGCATCAAGGCGTGGATAATAGATGAGGGATTGCTGTTTATCTGCAGACGTAAAACTCCATGCGTCACAGGTTGGCGGGGCTTTTGTATCAGTGTTCTTCGCATTTCCTTTGTCTTCGAACCAGGGAACGAGAGCATCCAGCACGGGACAAGTTTGTGGCGATGACCAGGCAACAGTGACGGGGCGCTCTTTTCTCTTCCAATAACCTACGTTATGCTTACACTCAAATCCAGGAAGAGCATAAT
>JAFOHE010000329.1 GCA_017421975.1 Pseudomonadota bacterium | reverse complement strand
GCACGCTCCAGTGCTTCCCTTCTTCGATATCGAGAAAAACATCAATCGTGCGTGTTTCTGAGTTCTTACGAGAAACATATTTAATGCGGGATTGATAATAGCCATCCTCACGATAAATATTTAATACATCTGCAACGGAATCTTCTATTTGTTCCTTCGTTGCATTACCAAAAAAACTGAATCCTGAACGAAATTCAGATTCAATTTCAGCATACGATTTTGCCTTCAAACCTCTGACATAGACTTTGCCAAGGACGTAGCCATCGACGTTGTGACCGACGACTTTCAATTCAACGTGCTTCGGATGCTCATCGGAAGGGACGACCTCAATCGTCACATAAGCATCGAGGAATCCCTGTTTGGTATAGATACGCGTCAGGCTTTTAATCTGGTCGTCAAGCGCAATCTGCGTCAATTCATCGCGCGAAATTTCATCGACATCGCGGCCACGCAATAGTGCCGTGCGTGGATAAAGCGCTCCACCAGGATGAAGAATCATCCGTTTTTTGAGATCCGATTTGAACAGAGAACTACACAGTCCCGCCCAATTGTCACATACATTATAATGAATCTTGTCGATAATGACGTGTCCGACGGCCTCAAACTTAACATTGACGTGGTTTCCTTCGTACGTCAAGGTTTGATGAATGTTTGAAAAATAACCCGTTTTTCGCAATCGTTCCACAGAGAGTGCAATTTCCTGCGTCGTCGCCAAACGCCCCAACGTCAGTCCTGTCGCTCTGAGCAAAGCCTCTTTATTTTCTGGATCATCGCAAAACGGAATATCACATTCCAAAGAGAGATCGGCGACGCGATAACTGCTGACCTTCGGCGCATCAAAAACGACTTCATCAATCGAACGAATCGTATGCCCAAACGACACGCCCCAAGCTTCCGAGTCTTGTTCCGATGTTTCTGGCTCACTTTCACCTTCGGCCAAAATCGCCGCATCAGCCTCACGTTCCCGAAGAATGGCATCACGATCATCCGGCCATGCGCCACGCGTATATATATGTGCTTCATCCGATAACGCAAAATCAAAATACGTATCTGGCGGTGGCGTCACATCCTCTACTTCAGTTGCGCCACAGACGGGTAAGACATATCCCAGATTCGCAACCCAAACGAGGATGAGCAATATCGTTTTTGTTTTAAGTCCCAAGCTTGTCACACATCGCTCCATCCACACCAAAAAAACCAGAGCGTCTCTATCACTTTTTCCCAAAAGTCTAAATCCTGTTTTTCGCAAAACGAGCAGTTCACCGACAGCTACAGAAAGTACGATCAGTCAACCGCCCGTTTTTATTGCCCCCTGTCATGTCGCTGTGCTGGCCTCCTGGCGGTCACGAAGATGTTTCTTATCCAAGATCTCAGCCACAGCCGTCTTTGAAATAATCGCCTGCAACAACGCATCGAGTTCGGACCCTTCGCGATAATCTGCAGGCGCAAAGTAACGCACGCGTGCATCGCGCATCATGCGATAGACTTTCGTCTTGTCGCCCAGGACAGGATCATAGACACAAATCGAATGTCCCTGATGATCATTGACGAGTTTCATACAAGGGATATCGGTGTCACTGTCTCCAATATACACGAGGTTTCGGAAAGGCACGCGAAACGCCTCCTCCGGAAAATGATCATTGACGGAGGGATCATTAATATCCAAAATTCCCTTACTGATCCTGAAAAGAAACTGCGTCTTGTTCGTGAAATTCACCACCTGTGCCGGCCAAATCGCTATACCATCCGCATTGTAACAGAAAGAACTCGCATATATTTTTTCAAATTCACCGGCAATGGCCGTGCCCTCGATCATTTCTTTGAGGCCGGAAGAGATGACATAGTGTTCGACGATCACGCCGCACTGACGTCCATACTCGCGCATCCGCTCAAACCACGTCGTCACGCCTTCAAAAAGACGAACGTGTGAACCATATTCAAGAAGCATCTGACGTGTAAATTGAAAATGCCCTTCCGATTCGAGGCGCATCTGAAGCATGTAAGCCAGATTGCCATCCATATCATGCGCACGCGCCAAAGCATTCGTCGAGTCCCAAAAGGCATCCACATTATACCCAATGGACTGAATAAACCCCTGGGCCTGCATATCTTCCGGTGAAAGCGTCTTATCAAAATCATAACAAATTGCAAGCACAGGCTTGGCTTCACGGTATCGTCTTTCAAAAACCATCCGTATCCTCCAATACATTCAAACCCCATCGTTCAAAGTGCATAAGGTCAAAACGTCGGTTGAAACGTTCGGCGTTATGCCTATTCCTTCATATAAAGCATATTCAACTTTCAAAATACACTTTTTATTATTATTTCCGAGGGTGAGGATACCACGTCAACCAGGTTCACGACAATCCATAGCCGAAGCAATGGCATTGGGGGCGTTGCGGGGGGCAGGATGTCCCCCGCTAAGGGGGTAGCGGCGTATTTTTTATGTAGGGCCGTTCCATGGAACGTCCCTACATAAAAAAAAGCCGCGTAGGGGGCTTTCCCCCTACCCTATTTCCAAGCACAAAATGCATTTTCTATCTCTATTCTGAAATAATACTTGCATTTTATAAAAAAGCTGTCAGAATCCATTAGCGAATGTTATTTCATTTGACGCAATGCGTTAAATATAAAATTCGCACACATTAAATTTTCAACAAATTATGTGCAATGCGAAAGACAACAAAAAGAATTTTTAGCAAATCTCTGTTTATGACCGTTCTGGCAGCAACAACGCTTATGACGAGCGGCTGTCTGTCCGATATCGTTCCCCAGCGTCATGAGATTGAACGCGGCACGTTTGGCGAAGAGCTTTACGCGATTTTGGCCAAGAACACGGCCAATTCAGCCGTCTATGGCGATGCTGTCCACGTTCAGACGTTCGAAAACTACAGCCAACAATTTATCGATGCCGTCGATCACGTGGCTGTTGAAGAGGAGCTTGACGCCCTCAACCAGGTCTTTATCGATATTGTACCGCTTTACGAAAATATGCTCTATCCAGGCACATTGCGCAAAGTCGCGGTATTTCTCGATGCCTTGCGAACCGATGAAGCTGCCGTCGATGCGATCGCCTATCTCATTGAATCGCCCAAACTTTTAAAGGATCCGGCACGCGCCAATCCTGTGGCACGCGTTTTTTCATACGCCGATGTGGCGAAAGTCACCAAACAACTTCTCGACATGTTTCTCGCCCAAACCGACGCGCAGTACAATGCCACGACGGAGCTTCTCAAAGCATTGACCGACACACTCGCCTCACTTGAGTCTGATCACGAGCCGAACCGCTTTTTATATCGCGCGTTTGACCTTATGACGCAACCCGACGATGTCTATCAGCCGCAAATGAGTTACGCGCCCCAGGAAACCGTCCGCATAGATGAATGGGGCTGGCCGGAGATTCAGCCACTCGACGGTTCGCGCACGTATGCGCCGTTTTCCGACAAAGACAGTGACGGTCGTGCAGACGGCAATATTTATGGGTACTATATCATCGGTGAAGGTTCACGCGTCAGCCCCTATGAAACGACGCGCGGCACGAGTGCCTATTTTTCACTCGATGACGAGGGCCGGCTGCTTCGATTCGAGCAACCTGTTTTTCAGTATTTTGACCTTCAAAAGACGCCGCTCGCGTATCTGATGCGGGAAGCAGATACACTTCTCGAAGATAATACGCTCGACGAACTCCTGCGGGCAGCCCATACGCTTATGGGGGAAGGCGTTGAATATCCGGATGATTATGGGGATTATACGGGGTTTTCAAAGACCTCCGGTGTCGCACAGCTATTGTCTGCCATCTTTGCGACGCTTGACCATGATTCTATCGGCCCCAACTTTGAAGCCATCATTACGCTTCTCAAAAAGTATCCCAATGAGATCGCACGTATCATCTATGATATCGATAAAATTGTCGATATCACCGACGACATCGAAACAAACGTCTCCATGGACAACAACCTCATCGACAGGCTTCTCCCGATGCTCCTTGAAGTCGTTGAATCACCGGGACTGCTTCAGGATCTCATGGTCGCGCTCAACGATCCGCTTTGCAAGCATCTAGGCGAACAGTTCGTCGAACTTCTTCAGCTACGCAACACGTTTATCACTTACGATAGTGAGAGCAACTGGGCCAAGTGCGCCGACGCATGCCACTCGACTTATGCCGTCGGCACCATGGATCACCTGACGTGCATGCGTGCCTGTCCCATATCAGACCTCATCGGCACTGCACGCGTCGATCATACCAAACCCGAAACGCTCGAAAACCGATCCCTCTTCCAACGCATCACGCACCTGATGTGGGAAACGGCTTTTCAACCTTATGGCGTGCATGCCGAGAAACTCATCGTCAAAGGTGTGGATCTGACGTCGATTGCACAGGGCATGGGCAACCTGATTTCTTTCGACAACCTTGCCGAAGCCTATCTTCAGACGTACACCGGCCAACTTGATCTCACCCAACATTTGAGTCCCAACTTCCTCGATCTTGCCGATCTTCTGGACATCGAAGCGACGACTGTCGTTTCGCTCATTACGTGGCTCACGGACACACTATTCGATCTCAAACTCTCGATCAAACCGACGACGGCAGAAGTCACGCGTCTCTTCAATCTCGACAAAATAGAAGCTGTAAATGAGACTTACACTTTTGCGCTCAACGTCGCGACATGCAAGGGCGGAAGAACGTGTCTTATGTCTAATGCGGACGTTCTCTTTGCCATCGAAGCCGTCGGCCTCGTCGATGCCCTCAATCCGCTCATCCGCGTCTTTAATGATCACGGCAAAACCTATCTCGTCACCAAAATCGTCTCGACGCTCTTCGAATATTATGAAAGCGGCGACATTCAGCTGACGCTTGCCGACGGCTCCCCCATGCCGATCGAATATGACAATATCCGAAGCATTGAACCTGTCATTGAACGAGCCCTCGCCGAAACGACGCTTCTCGATGACCTAGGGGCTATCACCGACATTCTCGTCAATCTCGAACTCAAAGACGGCACGCAGCTGAAAGACCGATTTGCCGATTACGTGACCTATTTGCTCACGCCCGATGCCAATCTCAAGAACTTGCATGGCGAAAAATCAACGACTGATCCCAAAGGCAACGTCATTTCACCGCTGTCTCCGGCCTATCTCTATGTCGATGCCATACGCGATATTTCAGATATCATTGATGCTCACCCGGAAGTTGAAGACCAGCTCTCAAACGGTCTTAACGGGCTGATCAACGTCACCGTCAAAACTGTCAAAAAAGATGACGGCACAATCGTTTTTGAAAAACCAGCGGGGATTCACCTTTTGGCAACTGTCGTTGAATTTATCCACACGCTCTATCTCGAAAAAACCGAGGAAGGGTCGCGCACGGAATGGATCAATGAGACTGTCATTCCCAAAGTCCAGGATATCATCAGCGACCGCCTTCCCTACGCCTACTTCCAACTCTTTGATGAACTCGATCGTCAGGAGAACGGCCTCGAAAACTTCAGAAACCTCGTTCTCTGGCTCATGGAAAGCGGCAACGAAGCCCCCATGATCCTTACAGGAAGTGCTTATCAGCTTTTCTCATGGATTCTGCAGCAGGATCACCTTCTTAGCCTTGCCCACCGAACAGCAAGTATCATTGATCCGACTCGTTTATGGACAACAGAAGGCTTTTCACACCTTTCCTTCGTCGTAACACTCCTCACATGCGTACATGCCTTTAATCAGTGTGATCCCAAAGAAGCCTTTAACCATGTGTTTTACAGGCTTTTTGATACATCAACGAAAGACAGACCGAATATGGCAGTGCTTTTGGATGTAGCCAAAGCCATGTTCCGACCGGATCCCGGTTCCCATTTGCGCTGTGAAAGTGCATGTCACAAAGGCATTCTCGATTTTGCTTATGACCTTTTCACAGATCCCGACCGCGGTGTCGAACGCATTTACGAAATCATTGATTTCACGATCTGGGGCATTGATCGACGCCCCAAAGATTGGAAACCAGAAGATGCCAGCTGGCAAATCGGCTATTAGTTGGTCACGCGAGAATCTCCTTTATTCAAGATATCAGCCATGATGAAATACCTTATTCCTAGCCTAGTCATCGCGTCGGCGCTTATGCTTTCGAGTGTCACTTATGCCGGCGGTTTGTTTATTCCCCTTGGCGGCGTCATGCCAGGCGGCCGTGCGGGAGCCGTCGTTGCTTCCGCACGCGATCCGAACGCCATTCAATATAATCCCGCACTCGTCGCCTTGGGTGAGGGACACCAGCTTCTCGTCGACGTCCAGTACGGACTTCTGCAGCTCGAATATACACGAGCACCCGAAACGACGCGCAATGGCTCGTTGATGACCTTCGACACCGTCACGAACGAGGCCAAAGGCATCGCCATGCCCCAAGTGCTCTTCACGACTGACTTCGGCACCGATACCTTCGGACTCGGCGTGGGCCTTTTTTCTCCCATATCGGCACCGTTACGCCTCCCTGAAGACGGCCCACAGCGCTACGTCATCATCGACTATGCCAATACCATCGCCTTCACCGTCGAAGCTGCTTTTGCATGGCGTCCCCATCCCCGCGTCGCCATTGGGGCCGGCATCCAAAACGTCACTTTCGTCTTCAAAGGCACAGGCGTTTCAAGCACGTACCTGGGCGTCTTCGGCGAACCCAATGACGCTGAACTCGACAGCGAAATTTCGGTCAATGCCGCCGATTATTTCACGCCTAGCGCAAACTTCGGTATCTGGTACAATCCCATTGATTGCCTTGAAATTGCGGCGTCTTTTCAACTCTTCGCCGACATCCACTCCAAAAGTGGCACCTTCAAAGCAGCGCTCCCCGATCACTACGTCTATGAAATTACCGAACTCGCTGGAAGTAAGATGGATATTAAAATAGCCCTTCCATGGACGCTGAGATTTGGCCTTCGTTATGTCCACGACGACTTGTTCGATATCGAAATTGATGCACGCTATGATCGCTGGTCACGGCAGGATGAAATTGTCATTATGCCCCATGACGTCTATCTGACAAACAACGCCCTCGTCGATGACGTCAAAGTCGATGATTTTCATATTCCCAGAAACCTCAAAGATACCTGGGGGATCAGCATTGGCACAGATTGGCACATAATCCCCAATCGTCTGACGCTCCGTGCAGGTTTTGCCTACGAATCTGGGGCTGCCTCTGATGAAAACTATTCTGTCTTTTTATACGATACACACAAATTTATCCCAACCATCGGCCTCTCCGTCGATATCGCTTTTGTGCGCCTCGACTTCAATTTTGCACACGTTCAACAAATATCTAAAAATATTACAAAAGGCACATTTAAACAATATAATCTCGTTTATCCTGAAGGTGCCATTGCGACAAACAACGGCAAATATAATACTTTTTATGATTTCATCGGCATCGGTGCCAATTTTACCTTCGGAAAATAAACACGGGACGCGTACGTACGGGCGGGTCTCAGACCCGCCCGTACGTACGTACACGCCCGCCCGTACACCAAATTTTGCTTTTTTTCAGATTTTCTCATTGTTTTGCAATCTGATATATTCCTTTACGGTTCAATGATCGCTGCGTCGCATCATACGCGAATGCGGTAAACACAAATGGATCTCATGACGTGCGACACAAATCGATGCACGCCATCCCGCAAGGAGTATCAGATGATGAAACAATTGAGCGTTTTGTGGTTTATTTTTATGGCAGTCTTTCTTTTGACAGGTTGCCAATCAGCGTCCAAAAAAGAAGTTGCCAACGCCACCACGCAAGCACCGCCTGTCGCCCCCAAACCCGTTGAAGCAGAACCCGAAGAAGACCTGCCGGAACCTGATTTTCCCGTGATGACAGACAATCTTTCGGGCGATGCTGTGCCTTACGCACCTTCGGATTATGTCTCCACATTAAGCGTCAATTATGCCAAGCTCATTCACATGCCCTTGTATGATGTTCTTTTGCTCCCCTCCAAACATCAGGGCAATGAACTGACAGCACTTGATTATGCCTATGAAAAATATATCAAACCGACTGGCGACGAGGATGGCTGGCTCATCGTACTTCAAGGACGCTACCTGCTCATTCCCAACGAAAATGGCGCAAGCATGGGTGGCATGTCTGCTACCGTCTATCATAACCGAAAGTTCGTCGCCCGCTTTGGTATCAGTGATAACCGCCTCTATAGCATCAATGCCAAAGGCAAGGAAAAATACGAGGGTGAACTGCCCCAAACCTTTACCCCAAGCAATGAACCGCTCATGCCTGCCGAATACGCCACCACAGAATACGAAGACTTTAATTATCAGTCCCTCGAAATCGACATTCCCATGTCAGACATCCCGGACGGATTCTGTTACGGTGACTTTGGACGCAAAGCAGCCGCCTACATTAGCAGTCAATATATCACTCAAATGAAGGATCTTAAGACGCCGACCATTCGCCTCTTCGGTTCTTCCTACAAAAATGGCCAGGAAACGTGTGAATTTGCTGCAGGCAATGTCATTGGATTCTCTGAATTCGAACCGCGCGCCTATTATTCGGTTGCTAAAAATGGCAACATTTCCTCGCTTCGCCCCCGTCCGGTCGCCATCGAAAAGCTGCCGGATAACTTGCCCGAACCCAAACCTGAGAAAACGAAATCCCAAGATGCCATGGGTATGCACATTGACGCCATGGAATTCAAAGACTTCAAACTTGCCATACTCAACCAACACGGTTCCACCCCCTTAGAGACGTTCGCCCAAATCACGCCAGCCAAAGCAGGACAATATCTGGCCAATAAGCTTAAAAACAACAAAGAAGGCAGCCTGATCAGAGCCAAAGAAGTGACGACGGTCGCAAGTTCATGGGAGCTCGTCAGTCTTCCGGAAACAGCGTCGAAAAAAGTGCCTGGCCTCGTCATCGTCGATATTGCGACGATCGACAATCAAAACGCCTACGTCTTTGTCTGCGACAACGCTTCCTTGTTTGCCATTAGCGAAAGTGGCGATGTCTATCATTTTGAACCCTCGGACGGCGATATCGGCAAAATGCCAAAGAGTGCCAAAGTCCCCCATATCCTCAAAGACAATGAAGTCAGCAAGCTTCAGGATGACAAACGCTACGCCAATTTTAATGGCAACGATTATGCCCGCATCACGAGCGGCGACAATTACAGCGTTCTCAAACTGGAGGATACCGAAGTCGAGACCCTCGCCTTTCCGATTAAAAACGCAGCACAAGGCATCTATGACAACCTGATCACATCCTTCCAACCGCAAAATAACAACGGTTGGGCCATGAAATACGGCGGCATCGTCACCATACAAAAAGAGCAAGCCTATCTTTTTTATGTTGGTCAGGGCAGAAATTACCGTGAACTCGACAGCAGCCCATATATGCTGAAGATCGCCTTCAAAGCAGCTGTCTCTGAAAGTGGCAAACTTTATCAATACAAAGGCAGTAAACCCGTCCTCGTCACAACGCTCACAGCCGATGCCGAGCTTTAGAAGCCAGGGCGTATTGGCGCAGGAACGCGCCAATAGCACAGGCCAAGCGGCCGTATTTCTTGGCAGAGACGAGCGGTCCGCACGTCTCTGTCAGAAATAGGCCGCGCATGGCGAGGCGTATTGAGCGATAGCGAAATAGCCGAGCTCCCCTTCAAACGCGCCACAAAACGCCCAAAAATTTGCCATTCCAATCGTTTCATAGCAAACTTGTGCCGCCATTTTCGGCATGGGTTCTCACAGTTTTAGTTGGGATTCGGTATGGCTCGCAACAAAAGAAGATCGCAGATCAAAAAGACCGTCGATAAAACGACGTTTATAAGCCTTGCTCGGGTCTTGGTCATCATTATATTGTCGTGTTCAGCGGCGATTGCGATTCCTTACGGTGCGTGGCGACTCTATCGCCATTATGCGGACATGGGGACATTCAAACCCCAAAATATTACTATTACAGGCAATGTACGCGCATCAGATGCCGAAATTCTCGAAGCCGCAGACATCGAACGTGAGGATTTCAACCTCGTCGAGTTTAACGTGACAGAAGTCCGTGAGGCGATCGAAGCCCTAGAATGGGTCAAGCACGCCCATATTTCGATCGACTATCCTGACACGATCCATATTGAGATTGAGGAACATGATCCGCTTGGCATCGTGAGCGAAAAGCAGCTCATCGTCGTCGATACCGAGGGTAAACCGATCAAGATGTGGGCAAGCACGGATGACTTAATGCCACCGATTGTCAGTGCCTCCCGAAAAAAGATTACGGAACATCCCGACATCATCAAAGAAGCGTTTGGCATTGCGCGATTGGCCCATACCATGGGTTATCCGCATCAGATCGAAGAAATCCATTATGACGATGCCACGGGTTATGCCCTGTTTACCGATACGACGGAAATCCGCATCGGCTATGACCGATTTGACGAACGCTTGTCGCGACTGCTCGACGTCGATCATCTGCTCGACGAAAAATCTGCGTCCGCGGCTTACATTCTTTTGGATGCCGAAAATGATCTGGACAAAGTCATTATCAAACCCAAATTTATCTTTCCGGAACAGGCCTTAGAAGTCCCGGACGAAGCGTCGGCGTCCCCCGCCGCAATCCAAGAGACGGCCGAGGCACAAGACTCAAAAGCCATGTAATACCAGGCAATCGGAGTGAACTTTCATGAGCGAAAAAGACGAAAAACTTTTTGTTGCCCTTGATGTAGGGACAAGCAAGACATGTGCGATCGTCGGACGAGTCACAGATAAAGACATTGATATTATGGGCACAGGCGTCGTTGCCTCCAAAGGCATCCAAAAAGGTAACGTCAACAACATCGAATCGGCGGCCGCCTGTATTGACGAAGCCCTGGGCATGGCCGAAGTACAAAGCAGCAAAGAGATACGAAGCGTCTACCTTTCCATATCGGGCACGCACATCAAAGGTCAGAATTCGAATGGCGTTGCACGCGTCCATACGCCCGAAGTGAGCGATGACGACATTGCACGCGTCCTCGACAGTGCCAGTGCGCTCAACATCGCATCAGACCGACAGTTCATGCACGTCCTTGCCCAGGAATATATCCTCGACGACCGTCCAGGCATCCATAACCCACGAGGCATGCCGGGCGTACGCCTCGAAGCCAAAGTTCACGTCATCAGCGGCTCCATCAGCTGCGCCCAAAATCTGATCAAGGCCGTCAACCGCTGCAAAGTGTCCGTCGCCGACATCGTACTGGCCCCGCTTGCAGCCAGCGAAACGATCCTCTCGGATGACGAACGCGAAGTCGGCTGCGTCATGATTGATATCGGCAGCGGCACGACAGATATCGCCGTCTGGTCCAAAGGAGCCCTCGTCTACACCTCCGTCCTCGACATCGCCGGAAACCACATCACGAGCGATATTTCAAAGGGTCTGCAGACGACGCTGACAACCGCCGAGACGGTCAAAATCCAATCGGGTTGCGCCATGAGCGACGCCGTCGGCAGTGACGAAATCATCCAGTTCGCCATGGCCAATGGCAACGAATTCCGCAAACTTCCCCGCGAAGTTCTCGCCAAAATCATCGAACCGCGCCTCGAAGAGCTTTTTGATATGATCAAACAGCAAATCACCGACGCAGGTTACATCGATCAAATTCCTGGTGGCATTATCCTTACGGGCGGCACCGCGCTTATGGATGCCCTCCCCGAGTTGTGCGAAAAAATGTTCGGTCTGCCCGTCCGCCGCGGCGTTCCGCGCAACATTGGCGGCATGGTGGACAACATCCAAAATCCGAAGTTCTCCGTCGCCGTCGGCCTTTTGCTTCATGCGAGTAACCCGCCCGACCTCAAGAGTTATTGCTCGGAAGAAGGTCGCCGAAAGGGCGTATGGGACAAAATCAAAGACTGGTTCAAACAGATTTTGTAATTCTTTTGCCATGCCTATGCGCGTTGCGCATACGGCATGGACGCCGGCTATCTCGCTCTCGCGCGATACGCCGGCGTTCTTTTTTTGCTGCGCCTATGCGCATTGCATACGGCGCAGCCCAAGCGGCTATCTCGCTCTCGCTCAATACGCCGCCAAAAGGAGCTGTACCTCGTTATGACGCAAAAACTCGAACAACGCACGCCCCTGTTTGAAGCCGTTGAAATGCTCGATCCACAAAGCGTTTCGCGCATCATCGAAATGGGTGAAAATGTCGATGTCTGCGACCGCTATGGCATTACGCCGCTTCATGCCGCCGTTGCCAGCCATCGCTTTGAAAATATGAAACCGCTTATCGACGCCGGTGCCGACGTCAATGCCCAGAACATCGCAGGTTCAACGCCGCTCCATTTGGCTGCCGGCGTCAGTCTCGATGCCGTCAAAAGCTTGCTTGAAGCTGGTGCCAATGTCAATGCCACAGACAAACTTGAGCGGACACCGCTCCATATCGCCGCAGAAAAAAGCCTCGACGTCGTCACAATACTGATTGATGCCGGCGCCGATAAAACGCGGTGCGACAAACGCGGCTTTACACCTGCAGATATTGCACGCAAAAATGCCGCAGGAAACATCCAGTGTGGTGCCATTTACAAATATCTGAACACATAATCTTCAGGGCAAGGTCGGAAACAGCTCAGGTTGAATACCTGTCTCATGCTTTTTACAACTTGCCTTCGTATGGTTGGCATACGTATCCCAATCGGGTTCGTATGCCTCGGTTGCCTGATTGCCCCACATATCCCAATTATCTCTACACCCACGGGCAAACAATTCAATTCTTGGTGCTTGTGAACAAGTCTCAATCAGTGTGACAAATTCATCTGGTTTACGGCTGTGTTCTCTTTTCATCGTACGAAGCAAATTCACCTGTGATCTTCCTGGAGCAAGCGTGCGGTTATTTTCTCCATGAATACCAAAAAGCAGGATTTCTGTGACATTTCTAAAATAAAATCCTACTCCCCTACCATCTGGAAAGCCATCTTTACGAACTTTTT
>JAFOHE010000328.1 GCA_017421975.1 Pseudomonadota bacterium | reverse complement strand
TCCGTAACCAGTGGTCTGCATTGCCCTGTGTATATTCGATACATTCGACGGTATAATCGGCAGCAATTCTGGCGGCATCATAGTTGGATTTGTTATTTAATAAAGAACCGACAAATGCGGAGGCATAGACATCGCCGGTACCGTGGCAGCCTTTGCTGATGCGGTTATGTTCATAATAGGCATATTGGCCGTTCTCATAGACGACGACGCCAAGTTTGCCTTCGCGATAACTGACACCAGTAAGGATAATGGTTTTGGCGCCGAGTGCTGTAAGGCGAGCTAAGAGTGTATCGATGTAGGCACGGTCGTAGGTTTCGTGATATTCTGTGTCTGTTAAATAACACGCTTCTGTAATATTCGGAAGGATAATGTCGGCGGCTGCGGCAAGTCGTTTCATGGCTTCGACATACGCTGCATCAAAGGCAGGATAGAGTTTGCCGTTGTCTGCCATGGCTGGGTCTACGATGACGGGAGCGTCTTTTTTGAGGAGATTGGCAATGATGGATTCTACATAATCAATTTGTTGGGTGCTGCCAAGATAACCTGTGTAAAGGGCGTCAAATTGGATATTCTCTTTTTTCCAATGTGCGGCAATCGCTGGCATGTCAGCGGTCAGATCGCGGCAGGTAAAACCTGTAAAACCTGCTGTGTGTGTCGATAATACGGCTGAAGGCAGAATGGCAGTTTCAAATCCACAGGCGGATAAAATGGGTAATGCAACAGTCAGAGAGCATTGGCCGACGCAGGATATGTCCTGTATGGTAAGGATTTTTTTATAAGTCATCGTGTATTCCTTAAGGGTGTTGTTAAAAGTTGCCGATGAAACAGCCGAGGATTTCGAACTTTGCACGGCACGGCATGAGCTTATAAGACGATTGAAATGGTGAGGCAATATAAATATGCGGAATAAAAAACGCGCCCAAAGGCACGTTATAATAGATTTATACAATTCATGGATTCTTTTCGATCGCTTCTTCGAGCATACTAATCATCGAATCGACATCAAAAATACCTTCAACTTTGTGTCCATTGATAAAAAAGGTCGGTGTTGAGGCGACGGTGTTTTTGAGGCCTTCTTTTTTAGAATCGACAACGGCGGCTCGTGTGGCTTTGTCTTTGAGCAAAGTCGAAAACTGGGTGGCATCCATATTGAGTTCAGATGCGTATTTAGAAATGGAGTTGAGGGAAAATGCATCAAAATTTTCATATAATTTGATGATATAAGGCCAGGCTTGACCCATCTTGGCGGCGGCTTCGATGGCCAATGCAGCTTCGGTGGAATGGTCGTGCGTTTTGATGGGGAAAAGACGAAGGTTGACGGCAAGTTTGTCTTTAAGTCCTGCTGACTCTATGGCACGCAACATCGCCGGAACATGGCGTGAACAATAGGGACAACGACCACAAAGATAAATGGAAAGAATGACTTTGGCTTCGGGATTGCCCCAAATATTTTCCGGTTTAAGTGCAATATCTACGCTCGGATTGATGTCTGTCATTGTGGATGCGCGTTGTTCCAGCGTGCGTGTGATGTCTTGTGCGGATTTGCCATCTTTGGCGAGACGACAGACTTCATTGGCCAGACGCGTGGCTAAGCTGCATGTTGGCGTTTTGGCGAGACATTTGGTGATCGTTTCATCGCAACAGTCATATAAATAAGCCTTGGACATGACTTCCTGGGCTACGGCTTTGGTTTCACCTTTGAGCGTGTCACACGTCGGTGTCTGCGCCATACAAAGGGTTGGAATGAGCCCTAATAATAGAACAAAGGAAAATAGGATTCTCATGATTGCATTCCTTTCTGTTTTCGGTGGGCAAGAATGGCGTCTAGGCCGAGTGGTGTCTTATCAAAAAAGACAATATACAGGGACATGAGCAGCCAGACGAGGTCGCGAAGCATCGTCATGGGAGAAATCGGATCGGATGCGGCGGCGGCGTTTGAGGCAAAGCAACCGCATGATATCTGAAGATCATTGGCAAGGGCGTACGACAGGGCAATCATAAACATCACCATCATGCCGGAGGTCATGAGTGCGGCTGCGCGTGCTTTGTAGCCAATGGCGAGCATGATGCCGGAACCAAGTTCCACATAGGGAAGGACGATGGCAAGGGGATTGATAAAGACGAGGGGCAAAAACTGATACGTCGCTATATCGACGGCAAACGATTCGGGGGAGGCCAGTTTGTGAATACAGGCTGTGATAAAGACCCAGGCGATATAACAGCGAAGTGCCAGGCCCACGTAACGATGGATCTTGCTATTCATGGCTGCCTCCTTTCAGGGCATCGGCGCCCCCTTTGACGACATAAACATGCTGAATACCGCTTCCGGCGAGTTCACGTCCAAGTTCATAGCCCGTGGAACCCATTTCTCCGTCGCCATCGCCGTAGACGATGAGGATGGCTTTGCCACTGCTCACAATGTTTTGGGCGATATTTTTGATTTCTTCCGAGGATATTGGATCGAGGTAGTCGAACGTAATGCAAATGGCGTCTTTGAGATGCCATGTATTAAAGTCACTCTCCTCGCGTGCATCGACAATGAAGGCTGTGCCATCCGTGAGACGCGGATCGGTGGGGGCGATCATTTCGACCGTGCCAAGCGTTTCCGGACAGGGAACGAAAATGTCATAGGGTTTGTCAGCTATGAGCGGAAGTCCATCGCTTCTGATTGCATTGACTGTAAATGCTATCACGGTGAATAAGAAACACGCTATGACGGCTTCTTTGATGATTTGTATGAACGTTTTCATGGTTGTTAGTTTTGAAGGCATGATGATGAGCGTTGCATATCTTCGTCCTGGCGTATGATGTCTCGAATGTGTTCGGATGTACGCCCTGTTTCGAGATCCCAAGGAAGCGCATAGCGGTCATCGTCATGCTTTTTGGGTGTATAAAAATAAAGATCCCCATTCCATTTAACGGAAATGAGACCACGATAATCCTGAAAATCGTAATCGTCCGCGGAACTCCAGCGTCGGCTTGCCTTGAATTGTGCGCCGAAGCGTACACCGGCAAACGACGGTGACCAGACCTGAAGCGTGCCTTTTGCTGTTGAGTCCTTGCGCGAAGCGTGCGATGTAAAATAGCCGTCGGAGGATGGATAGGCGTCGTAAGAGAAAACTCCGTTGAGTTTGAATAGCCAATCTGAATGAAGCCGATAATCAAGGGCCAGCGTCAAATTGAAGCCGTTGAGATCATACATATCGCCTTCGGAAAACCATTGGCGATACGTTGCCCCCCATGTCAGGCCGAGCCCTCGGAAAAGCGAATGACGTCCGCCCGCACCGATATCGAATTCGTGACGCGTGCGCACGCGCTGGCGAAAGGTACGATGACCATAACCGGCGTATAGATAAAGCCAGCGGTAAAGCTCAATATCCAACTCCACGCGATGACCTGTATAAAAGAGAAGCGGACCGTCATTGTAACGATCGCCGCCATGCATGATGAGTGATTCCGGGCTATACCATAAGCCGAATTTCACGTTCGTCGTGCCTGTGTTGAACCCCAGGCGCATGCTCAGATCAATATAGCTTGAATCAAGCGTGTCTTTTGAAAATAATAGGCGTCCGTTCAGTTTGCCTTCGATCACTGGCCGAATAAAATAATCCTTGACGGGATCAAGCGTGAGACGGAGTTCACCGTCCATCAGACCGCTGGAGAGCGTCTTGTCCATGAGAGCCGGATCATTCGGTGAGCCGCTGATCGCGTTCGATGCATAGCCCAGACTCAACTCGGCTGACCAGCTAAAATTTGGATCCGGTGCCGTCCCCACTGTCCTTGACATCGACAGGGCTGCTTCGGCATCGCTCGCATATAGGCTTTTTTTATTCAGAAGGCTGCGAAGCGTCCTCTGCGCACTTTTCATGTCGTCTGTAGACATGGCATTAAAGGCGCCGATGAGCTTGAGACGCGAAGTGAGCATATTCTCTGAACACTTATCCGCTTTCGAAAGCGTTTCGTCTGAATCACGTGTCATGGCGAGTTGAGATTGGATCCACGCTGTCCATGCGATGGCTTCGCAGTCGTCTTTGTGGTTCTCAATATAGGGAACGAGTATGCGCAAGGCCCAGGCTGTGTTGCCTTGCTTGGCATAAGTGACGCCAAGCATCCGAAAAAAAAGATCTTCTGTCGGATAACATCCACTCGCTTCTTTGAGGATTTCGATGGCTTCCTGCCGGTGTTCATCGTCGTTCCATAGAACAAGTGCGCGTTGTTCATATATATCCTTCGAAAGGCAGTTTCCCTGATGCGTGGTTGACAAGTCCCTCTGTTGATATGTCACTGTGGAAGGAACAGCTTCATCCGGTATCTCAAGTTCGTCGTCTTCAATCGGCGCAATCTGTGAAAGCGCATCCATAATCGCATCTTCCGAATCCTTAAGGCCGGTTTCATACATATTTTGTTGCGCATCCGTCATGGTATCGGAAGATGAAGCGGCTTGCGCAAAGAGACGGTCACGTGCATCAGATGAAAAAAAATCGCGTTCTGCTGAGATGTGAGAGAAAACAGAATCCGGAAACGTGGGAAAATGAGAGGCTTGGGGAATACCATCTCCAGAATCTGAGCCCTCGTCAGGATTGTTTGCCTTATTCACATAGCTTCCCGATGCACAACAACGAAATCCCATGGCACTTGGCGTCCATGTCGTGGGAATATAGGAACACTTATGGTTCGTCTCAGAATCGACACAGTTAAAAGCGCCACCACGAACGGTCTTGCCAGAACCGTTTGCCGTATGCTCCCACAAATTGCCACTCATATCATAGACGCCCCAGCCATTGGTGCACGCTGGAAAAGAACCTGTTGGCATAATCTTAAAATTGGAGCGCCCATAAGTATCTAGGCCATTACAGATCACTGGATCATACGTGTCACCATACCCGTAGACGGTTTTATTCACGCCCCGACATGAAAATTCCCATTCTGCTGCTGTACACAAACGTTTGCCCGCAGCTTCACAAGCGGCTTCGGCAGCTGCATTGTTGTCCCCGATGCGCCATGGGCGCACGCCCGCCTGGGATACGGCCTTCGATGTATCGCTTCCCTCAGATATGGCTGTCGCATCCGGTTTTGATGCCTCATAAATGTCGATACAATAGGTATCTTCGATCGATGCCATGCCTTCTGGACACACAAATACCTTTTCGCCGCCAGGCTCCCCGCATCCATTCGGATCATCGCACGGCTCCCCGCATCCGTTCGGATCATCGCACGGCTCCCCGCATCCGTTCGGATCATCGCACGGCTCCCCGCATCCGTTCGGATCATCGCACGGCTCTCCGCATCCGTTCGGATCATCGCACGGCTCCCCGCATCCATTCGGATCATCGCACGGCTCCCCGCATCCATTCGGATCATCGCACGGCTCCCCGCATCCGTTCGGATCATCGCACGGCTCCTCGCATCCATTCGGATCATCACACGGCTCCTCGCATCCATTCGGATCATCACACGGAGGCGTTGTGTGCGTTGTGTCCAGAACACATTCGTGGTCCTGACACGTGAAATTCTGTCCGCAATCCTCTTTTGTAACGCATTTATAGGCACATTCCCCGTCAGCGTTGCATATTTTCTTTCCAGGACAATCTTCGTCGCGGTAACATCGCTGCTCTGGTGTGCAGGCTGACAATAAAATCAAGCATATCAGTGTCGGGAGAGAAAAATAACGCATGTCTAGATTTGTCCAAAAGTGAGATGAATGGCTGTACGGGCCTTCCTATTTGCTTCGCAAATACGGTCGGCTTACGGGCTATCGTCCTTCGTCCGATACGCCCTTTTGTCGGGCTATCGTCCTTCGTCCGATACGCCCGACTTTAGATTTGGCGCGCGCATACGGACATTTGATATTATAGCATGTTCAGAAGCATTATTCATTATTAAGGGAATACTTGAGATTGTCACATGAAAGTGCAAAGAAGAAATGCGAAGATTGGCATTGGCTTTCCGATGGGAACAATTCGACTTCGGTGGGGGAATGCGATATGGAGTAACAGGGGGCATTGGATTGCATCACAAGACGACTGGCGTTAAATGACATGTTGAAAGGACAAGCGGATGACGATAGAAACGAAAAGGCTATGCCTTATGCCACTCAAGGCTGAACAACTGGTTCAATGGGCTGATGACATGGATGGACTTGCGCGAAGCGTTGTTGCAGAGTTCTGTAACAAACCGGATGACCAGCTTGTCCATGCGCTTCAGAAACGGGCAAAAGCGATTTGTGATGCGCCTGAGAACTGGCTGTGGCATACGATATGGCTCATTCTGCACAAAGAAGACAGAAAAGTCGTGGGGCATTTAGGGTTCATGGGGGAACCCGATGATGATGGTGTTATTGAATTTGTCTTTGCTCTCGGAACGGCTTTTGAAAGGCGGGGATACATGACTGAAGCTGTAAGGGCATTGTGTCGGTGGGCTAAACTTAAACCGAATGTTTATCGCATTAAGGCGACCGTCGATTCGAAAAATATAAAAGCACAGCGCGTTTTGCATAATGGCGGGTTTATTCAGGATGATTCAAGTGAAGATGACGTTTGGTTTTTTGAAGCGCGCTCATAACATCAAAAAAGCCGCGTATGCCTGAGGGCATAGCGGCTTTTCGTTTGCCGTATCGACCGACAGGGCGATAGGCAAACTGCGTGGCCGTATCCGTATGCGGATAGGCCACGCAAACAGGGCAAAAAATAATCCTTAATCACCTAAAATATAGTGATCATCAATGCTTTCATCTTCAATATATGATTTGTTAGGCATAATATCGATTTTCCCATCACCGTCAATATCGAATGTTTGAGCAAGTTTGACGATATTAAGGGAACGTGCAGAAGCATCAAAAATATCGTGATAGACCCCCTTTTGTTTATATAAATCTTCGTGCTTGCCATGCTCAACGATTTGTCCCTGTTTCATGGCATAAATGATATCTGCATCAATGATTTGTGAAATGCTATGTGAAATAATAACGACAGTTCTGTTCTTTTTGATGGCATCAATGCTATTTTTAATTTGTTCAGTGGCGATCGCGTCGAGGGAAGCTGTTGGTTCGTCGAGAAAGAGAATCGGCGGATTTTTAAGGAAAATACGGGCAATGGCAATGCGTTGTTGCTGACCGCCAGAAAGCTGTGTGGCAAGTGTTTCAAACTGCTTGGGTTGTTCCATAATCTGATCATAAATATAAGCACTTTTTGCAGCTTCAATGACTTCTTCGTGCGTTGCGTCTGGACGACCGTATAAAATATTCTCTTCGATAGTACCTTCAAAAATGTGATTTTTCTGCATTACAATGCCGACGTGATCGCGTAGAAATTCGGTATCAATTTGATCAATTGGAATACCACCCAGGGTTATTGTTCCAGAATCAGGGGTGTAGAATTTATCCAGAAGGTTGATGAGGGTCGTTTTGCCTGCGCCTGACAGACCGACGAGCGCAGTAATTTTACCTTTTTCTATGGTGAGACTGACGTCTTTGAGGGCTTTGGGACCATTTGGATAGGTAAAATCAACATTTTTAATAATAAAAGTTGGATCAAAGGTTTCGGCTTTCTGATTGCCACGATCTTCAATTTCATTGTCTGCATGAATAACATCAAAATAACCTTCAGAATAGACAAGGGCATCATTCATATCATCATAAATGCGATGAAGCTGACGGATGGGCGAGGAGACGTTATTATATAACATTACCTGCATCATTATGGCACCTACAGTCATTTCTCCATGAATGACGAGATAGGCAGATGTTATGATAATGATAACGACACCAATTTGTTCTACAAACGATTTGAGACCGTCAAATAAAAAACCAGTTTTGCTTGTCTTCAGCTGGTTCTCTGTGATCTGATCTTGAAGATCATATTGTTTGCCTGCTTCGATCTTTTCTCGATTAAAAGATTTAATAACAGAAATCGATTGTAAAATATTTAAAATAGAATGGCTTTTGGCTTCACGATAATGACGATGATTCTCTCGCCAACCCCGTAATTTTTTACCTTGTAAAATAGTAATATAAAAAAATACTGGTATGATTAAAAGAGCAATCGCACCAATCTTTAGATTGGATTGAAACATGAGGATGAGGGCAAGAATGGCATTGGCAATCAGGGGAATGATGTCGAGAAAAAAATTGTTAACGAGGCGGGTGAGGCTTTCAACGCCGCGGTCAATGCGCGTTTGTAGTTTGCCTGCATCATTGTCTTTCGCGCTGAAAAAAGCCATGCGATACGTTAAAATGCGGTCAACTGCTTTTAGGGCAAGACTTTTGGAGATCGATATGCGAAGGTTCGCACCCAGATAACGTTGACAAAAAGTGATGAGTGCAACGAGGACTTCTTTACCAAGAAGGATAATGGATATCCATGTCAGAACGCCAAGACCGCGTTCGAGTTCACTGTCCGATGAGACAATCGTGTTTACTGAATCAACAGCATATTGAAGCACTAACGCATTGACCTGCGCCAGACCTGCACCAATCAGCGTCAGAAAAAGTGAACCTATGATGATGAATTTGTACGGTTTGATGTATGGTAGAAGGTTTTTAAATATCGCATAAAATGACATTGGCTTTTTCGGGTCTTTGATGTCGTTCATAGTCGCTCCAATGATACTCAGATTAATTATCCCCCTGTGCGCTATTTCTTCGCTTTTTAGTTGTTTTTCAAGTCTTTTTGTGTCTTTCTTTAAATGACAGTTATCTGTGTGTTGAATATAAATGTTTCAAAATGTTTTGTTTGAAATTGCAAGCGTGTCATCTGCGAAGGACAGGCATAAAGCGATGGGATAAAAAGCTGTGAACAATGTCTCTTATTCGCCACATAATGGATGTGAGCAATGTTATATTATGTTAAGCACAATGAACATATCCACAAACAAAAAAGCGGAAAACTTGAAGTTTCCCGCTTTAAGTTGGTTTTTCCAAAAGCATCAGTTCATGCACGCTTTCATAATGGCTTCTCGGGTGCTTGGAAATGATGGAACATTAATGAGTTGGTCGATGTTTTCACGATCAATAATTTTGGGGCAGAGATAGGAACCAATTTCTTCCTGAGTACTTGGAAAACTGATGTTCCTCAAAATATCGCCGGCATCACTGGCATAGATGTAGCCATTGCCAACATAGAGTCTGACTTGATCCATGATTTTGGACGGGAAGGTGTAATCGATCTTTGAACTGACATTTCGTGCAATGTTGACTTGGGGCGCTGGTGGCTGAACGCGATGTCCCTGACCGGGACGACCATAGCTGGGACGACCTTGATGGCGGTTATCATACCGATGGTCTTCATGCTGATAATAATTGTTGGATTCATGGTGAACATTGGGGTGATGCGAATTGGGGCGGTGCTGCGGCTGCGGACGTGGCGGCTGATAAGCCGGACGTGAGGCTGAATTTTGAATACCCGCCTTGGTGATGCTCTCTTTGGTGCTCGAAAATGTCACGGCATCAAGCATGAGATTGATGTTATCCGGATCAATGATGCGGGATGTCAGGTAGACACCGATTTTTTCCTGTTCACTCGGAAAGGCAATTTTGCTCAGGACACAGGCGGCATCTGATGCATAAACGACTGAGTTTTGGGCATAGAGAACAACTTGATCATAAACTTTTGATGGAAATGTGTAGTCTATTTTTTCGCAAATACCTGCACTCGCGATACCAGGCAATGCGATACAAGCTAACAGACTTGTTGTCAAAATCGCCAGAATGTTGGTTTTAAGTGCATGTCTCATAAATACCTCCCATAATGTTTGCAAATCTCTTAAATCCATCCAAGATCTCCTAAAGACCAGATGATTTATGATAGTATAGCATAGACTATGCCAAAAGTGAACTTATTTTTTGAACGGGTACATGATGGAGAACATGAAGGTATATCGGCTGACAGGAATATTCTCCTTTTCATAGTAGAATTTGTAGGTAGGGGATTCCGTCATGCCTTCTGAAAAGGCGTAGCTACCTTGAAGCATGACGCCGAGATTGTAGGGAAGACCGACGGTAAGCTGAGGCTGGAAAATGGCGTAGAGGGGGGTGGCGTATGTCGGACGGCTTTTCCAACCTGAATCGGACTGGGTCTTGGGTGTGCCGCCAACGAGGAAAAACGCAAAATCAGTGGCGAGGTAGTCGTTCATATAGGTCGCACCAATCTTAAAACGATGCATGGCGTCATTCGGCACGAGATGATCTGTTTGAATGCCCTTATCGTCATCGCTGTCAATATTTGCGTATGTACGGTAGCTGTAAAGGAAATTGTAGTTGGTATAGAGTTTCCAGTTCTTACCAATGGCCGTGTCGAGGCTGAGTTCGAAACCGTAAATATTGGCACCTTTGCCTTCTTCCTGAGTGGGGGTAAAACGCCCGGATTCTCCCAGGGATGAAAGGGCGTGTTTCGTGTCAAACTGCATGATAATAAGATTGTTCATGAGTGTGGCAAAGGCGTCGAGGCGGATTTTCATGTAATATGTTAGCGTGAAATGGAAGGAAAGTTCGACGTTGTGGAGCGTTTCCGGTTTGAGTTCAGGGTTGCCGAGATAATCAAAAGTATCGACATATAGCTGATAAAAAGACGGTTCCTTAAATGAATAGCCGTATGACATACGCATTGTCAGCCAGTCAGTCCATTTACCGATGAAGGCAAAACGCCAGGATGGTGCGTAATCTGGTGATTTGTTTCCTGATGTGTAGATGCGATAAGCATCAAAACGTGCACCTGCTGTCAAAATGATACGGTCGTTCCAGAAACGTTGTTCGTCCTGAACAAAGACAGATGGCGTTAACTGTCCCAGCGTTGTCGCATCGATAAATTTGTTGATTTCATGATCATCCGCAGAAATAGCACCTTGACCATCAGTGAATTCGGCAGAATGAATATGTTGATATTCCAGTACGATACCAGCAATCAGTTCGTTGGCATCATAAATATGCCACTGAACTTGCGCAAGACCATATAATTTGTGTTGCATCGTATCGAAATTAACTTTAGTTTTATATGCGGAAAGATCGCAATTATCCGCGTCTTTGCAATAGTCATGGACCACTTCGTCGGCATCTCGGAAATTACGATAATGTAAATTATTATAATAGTTCATGCGGTAGGCGAGTACAGCAAGAAAGGAGACGCTATCCCCAAAACTGTCTTCATAAACGAGATCCGTAAAAAACTCTCGACGATTAAAACGATACGGGTAACGGTCAAAATCCGTGTAATTTGCGTTCTCATTGTAATTTGAAAGCTCATCACGCGAGATGATGCCTCCGGCGAGGTTTGGGTCGTAATTCAGTGTGATGGTATCAATATTAGGGACGATTTCCGATCCATCAGCCCCCGCATAGATATCGGTAAAACCGAGATTCCATTTAAGGTTCTTATAATTGAGTTTGAAATCGATATTATACCAATGCTTGTCGGAGTTGTTATCGATGCTTGCTGCACGCATATCCCCTGGCATGGCATTAGCAGCGACATTGGTGCCAGCCTGTGACATGGCATAATTATTATAGACATAATCGCCGATGAGACTCGGCCCCTGAGTGGTGTTGCCCGAAACGTGTCCCAAAATACCGAAATTGCCATCTTCCGAAGTATAGGCAGCGATAGCAGAGGCTTTGAATGTCAGATTATCCTGAATCGAAAGACGGTATTCTCCATATTTGTCGATGTCAGCTGGGTCTTTTGTAAAAATGTTGACAACGCCCTGAAATGCACCTGAACCGTAAAGTGCTGAACCAGGACCAAGCACGACTTCAATGCGTTTGATCATTTCTATGGGGTATGTTTCGTCAAGCCAGATGCCGGCATCACGGACATCGTTCATGGGAACGCCATTTTGAAGCCACAAAATACGGGAATTGTTGTCTTCGGTACCGACGAGGCCACGGATCATGACGGATTTGAACTGTGATTTCGTCGTCAGGGTCTGGACGCCAGGAACATGGCGTAAAATTTCAGGCAGGCTGCGCCAGCCATGTGCAGCAATCTCTCGATCCGTGATGACGTGAATCGTCGAAGGGGATTCGCTGATGAGCTGACGCTTTTTTGCTGCTGAAAAGACGACGTCATTGGCATTGAGATCCCAACTTGCTTCATGACGCCAGTCATCTGCCGGGTTCGTTGCATTGATATCATACGCGTTCAGTGGATGCTCAGGTTCAAGCCCAGGGGGCTTGAGATTTGGGCCGATCTGGGCTGATGCTGCCAGTGGAAATAATAAACATGTTACCAGAACAAAAGATAGCGGAAGAATAGTATTCGGTTTCATGAGATGTCCTTATGTTTGATAAAATGTATGTCGGTTGGGCTATATGGATGCTAAATTGAGCTGAAAAATATTATTCACTGGCTTTCTCATGATAACGGCAGGAATCCTCTTCCAATACGTTGTCTGCCATGAGTGCAGTGGCCAGAATATCCTGCGTGGCAATACAGATATTGTCTGGATAATCATGGGCATAACCAGGCTCTCCTACGCCTTCGGTATCATCAGCGGATGGAATGTAGTAAATACGTTTGACGAGATTGTGTTTAAGTATATCTTCCGTATTCAGTGAATATGAATTCGCTTGAATGGTACATTTACCTTCGGAAAGGGCTTCCTTAAAGCTGTTGTTGAGATTATCAGAGATTTCGTTTGAGCCTAAAATACCGAGTTTGTTCGGAAAATTGTCTCCGCCAGTAATCATATAATTTGTAATAGCAACATAAACAGTTCTATTCATGTCAAGGTTAAACTCTTGAGTGTCAGCATTTTTTATAAAACCATCTTCATAGAAATGATTCTCTTCTACCTGGACAATGGCTAGAATGGCATTACCATCAGAATTATGCTTAATGCTTTGATAGTGACCGAAAATACATTGGGTAGCCCCTGTGGTATCCTTATATTGAGCCCCAAGAATACAAGCATTTTCTTGAACATTTTTGCCAAGATATAAAAGGGTATGTGTGTTTGTTTCGAGATCATTCAACCAAATTTCCTGAATTGCTTTATACGGCTCACCGTCTTTGGGTTCAACTGCATACGAGACTTTGAGTCCTGCAATGGCAGGAAAACCGCCAGATATGGTATTGTTAAAACCAATTTCAAGGTCATGGACGAGATCTTGCATCGAAAAAGGAATACTCGTGACTTTATTGGAAAAAGGAAGGGATGCATTGAAGAATTCGTTGTCGATTTCCGAAAAATCAAGCGTTTCTCTTGTTGTTCCTGCTCCAATATATATCGCATCTACTTTAGCATTATTGTTTTTGAAATGCCTTAAAAGGGTATCCGTAACAAAATTCGTGATGAATGTGCTGTACTTACGTATCTCTTTGTCTTTGTGCTCACTGCCGATCGAGTACGGCGCAAAGGTACAGACCTGGTTGCTCGTTTTATTGTAAAGACATGTCCATATTTCCTGAAAAGATCTCAGGGTACCATCGGCAGATATCATATCCAATGCGCATGCCGTATATGAGGGGGCTTCTGCTTGACTCTCTGTTTGTGAGGTGTAAGCATCATATTGTTTGTAATATTCGCGGCATGATTCAGGAACGCTACTTTTATAATCTTCAGTAAATAAGCGTTCGCAAACTTCAGGCGTGTAGGCGGATTTGATAAATGGTTCGCCAAAGACAGGCATGAGCTTAAAATTGACCATTTGGGATTTATATGCTGCTGCAGTGCCTGGAATGTTATGATACGATGGATTGGGGTTGGATGAATCTCGGATAATTTTGAACTTGGCTCGCGTTGCTGAGTAGTTTCTGCGATGAAGATCCATAAACCATATTGGATGTTTGTCCGCATTTGCTTCGAGGCTGTTTTCGTCGAACTCAAAACTAGGAAAATTCAGCGATGTCAGGGCTTTTTCAAAAGCAGGTTCTACGGATGGAATGTGGGGGTTGTTCGTCGGAAATCGACTGTGATTTGTGAATATGGAATAGGTGTCTGAGTTATCATTCGGTGTGTGTATGCAACCATCCGGCTGATAGGCATAAAATGATGCGTCTTGCAAGTCTGGATCGATTTTGTTGGATTCAGAGCATGTGGGCGTTTCTGAAAGCCCAGGAATCATACCGAGCATAAAGGGCGTATAGGTGGCTTCCCCATAAACCATCAGAAGATTGTCATAGATTTCCTGATGGATTTTTAAACGAAGCGCGGCAGCCTGATCAGCCTTGGACACTTTGTCATCATCCGTAAGCATGTCATCCGTAATAATGAGATGGCTACGGCATGGATAATCATCCGAAAGCGAGCTGGAAGAGCTTTGAAGGTGGTTGTAAAACGCTTCATCAAGCGAAAGTTGGACGAG
>JAFOHE010000327.1 GCA_017421975.1 Pseudomonadota bacterium | reverse complement strand
GTATAGACTCCTATAGTATGACCTCTAAAATCATCTATATCCCAGCGCCCTACCCTGACAACTTTCCCGCTCCAAGCCATTCGTAGTGCCCCGTTTTTGCCTCTCTGCCGCACGTTTTGCAGTCTATCAATATAAACAGGTGACTGAACCAAAACGTCGCGCAGACGCAAAATTTCGCGCAGTGGAGAGTGTGCACATGGCAAGGAAAAAGAAAAAAGATGAGACAGAGGTCGAGCTTCCACACCTGACGCCCGAAGAGCATGCCGACATTGAAGTCCGTACGGCGAAAGCCGACATCCGTATTCTTGAAGCGAAAGCATTGCAACTGGAACTACAAAATCGTGAAAAGATCATCCTTCTCGACGCAAAGGCAGGACAGCTTACCTATATCGCGACAGCGCTCGGAGAGTTTTCCAACGGGATGGCGTCGTTCGTTTCTGAGCTGAGACAGATGCCCGACCATTTGCAAGTTGCGTGCAACCTCACGCCCGACCAGTACGCGGGCGTTTCAAACGTCGTGGATGATATGCTGAGACGGCTGTCCCTTGTAAAATTTCATTTAGACAGTTCTGCGGAAATCGACGAACGCGCTTCGGCTTTGCAGGCGAAAACGAAAGAATCTGCGGTGCAGAGGAAATCCGCGTCTTTGGCCAAAAAGGCGAAGGGGGCGAAATGATGAAGGATTCAGGAATCACGCCGCCTGTTTTTGAGTATGTGAAGCCCATGTCCCTCATTGAGTTCTCGCGTTCTCGCGTCATGCCGACGGGTCTGCCATACAGCTTTGACGCCTGCCCGTATTTCCTGCCCATCTGTGAGGCGTTAGACGATACGGCTCATGTGTGCCGCGTCATTGTGACGACTTGCAGTCAGTCAGGAAAAACTACCATCTTAGAGAACTTCGTCGGGAAAAACGCTGTCTACAATCCTCGCAACACCTTGATCGTCTTCGACACAAGCACCAATGCGAGGACGTTCTCAACAACCCGATTACGCCCGTTTCTGAAAGACCATTGTCATTTACGGGTTTTCGACCAACTGGGTGCAGGGGATGACCGTGAGGCGAGAAGCAAGTCAGCCACGATGATTTCATTGGGGAGCGGTGCAACCATTATGATGGGCGGCTCACGAAGTGCGGCGGATTTGTGTTCTCGCTCCGTCCCCATTCTATGTCTTGACGAGTGTGCGCGATTTGCTGATTTGGCATCTGAGGGCGACAGCATATCGCTTGCCCTGCGTCGAACCGTTCGTTTCCGTAGTTCGATGGTTTTCATCTCATCCACGCCGACCATCGAAACAGGCTCAATCACGACATACTATAAAACCGGAACGCAAGAACAATGGTGCGTCGAGTGCTCGTCATGCCATGAGCTGTTTGATGTCGATTACTTCAAGATCGACTGGACTGGTGATGTTCCGACTTGCTCATGTCCGCACTGCGGCGTGGTTTACAGCGAGACAGATATTCGTTCCCTTCCGCATCGTTTTGCGCCCCCTTTGAATCCAACGCCATACAAAGACCGTTATGGTCGTGTTGCCCGCAGTTTCGCCATTCATGCAGAAATCGGCTCGTTCTACTCGTGGGATGATTTGCGGATGGAGCACGTCGCCGCCCTGCGTGTTGGGGAATCGTCCGTCAGGTCGTTCACAAACACGGTTCTCGGGCGTGTTTATGTCCCACCTTCTGAATCACGCATACAGGCAGATGTTTTCATCGAAGGCGAATCCAAACTTTGCAGATACGATTTGCAGAGCG
>JAFOHE010000032.1 GCA_017421975.1 Pseudomonadota bacterium | reverse complement strand
TGACGGAACATGCCTATTGGGGAATCGGATTGGAGATTCCGATTTCAGCACCGCTCGATGATGATCTCACGGCATTTGTTGAATTATTTATTTCAGCCGGTTACAAATTTTAATAAAAAAGCCGCGTATGGGTGAAAGCCCATAGCAGCTTTAGCGAAGGCGTATCGGCCTTTAGGCCGATAGCCGAAGCGCATCCGCGTATGGCGAAGCCATAGCGGATGCTCAGGGATTATTCTTAGACGAGCGCTTCTTTTTCATTATTTGTGTCGTCTTGTTTTTTTGCATCCTGTTTCGGGTTCATCCATTTATTTGCCAAAAGCAGCGCAATGGGGCTGATCATGGCGATGCAGGCGAAGATGAACCACATGGTCTGCGGGTCTTGTGTCGCCTGTGGGTATTTATCGGGATCGGGGATAAAGCCCTGAATGAAGAAACCGACGTAGATGCCGACGATGAATTTTGTCATGAACCAGGGCAGATTGGCGATGCCAACGTAAGCGCCCATGCGGTCTTTGGGTGCGATCTGCGTGACATGTTGGAGAAAACGCGGTTGCCACATGGATTCGCCGACAGCGCCAATAAAGATGAAGATGAGGAAGAGCGTCGGGTTTGTGTCAAAGCAAAGCAGGAAGGTCGGCAGAGCCATGACGGTCGTCCCGATGATCATCATTTTGTAGACGTTCTGTTTGGCTGTGAGTGCAGCAATGACGGGTGCAAACAGGAAAACGATGAGTGGATTGAGGTTGCTAAATGTCTCGTAGTGTTCTGAGATGAGCGGAAACTCTCGGAAACTGCGTTCGAGATAAGTCGGAATAAGGATATTTTGGTAAGCGAAGATTGTTTGTACGGGAATGAGAATGAAGATAAAGAAATCGAATTTGAGATCGGCGAGGGGATGACGTTTGATGCGCTCGATGAGGGAAAGATGTTCATGGGGTGTTTCGTCTTTGGGTGCATTGGGATCAGGTGCACTGGGATCGACGAAAGGCTTTGTTTTGCTTCGTGCGATAAAGAAGATGTAGAGCGCAAAGACGATGACCATGATACCGGCGATGAAAATGAAAGCGCCGGAGTAGCCGTTGGTTCCAGCCAAAAGCCCCTGTTGGATGACATTTCCGGAATCATCGAGTGTATCGCCTGCAATTTGGCGAATGAAGGGGAGTAGGAGGCCGATGAGGAAGGCACCGAGATTCATGCCGGCGTAGAGCATGGCATAAGAGACGGCGGAAGTTTTTTCATCGGAATACATGCGCGTGATGGAATAGACGGCGGGATTGAAGACGCCGTAAGAGATTGCAGCGCAAAGGAGTGCCGCGCAGACGACGAAGAAGAAGGGAGAGCCCATACCCGTGCCCATGGGTGCAAAGACGAGTTCCGAGATGGAGAGGACGACACGGGAGATGAGGAGGATGAAGATGGAAATGCCAAGCATGCGCTTTGGGCCGAGTTTATCTGAAAGACCGCCGATAAAGAGCTGAGAAAGCGTAATGAGCATCAGGTAAATGCTGACAGTCCAGCTTGCGTGGACATCGACGCAGCCGCCGATGTTTTCGGATTTGAGGCAAGCAGCGAATTGGGAAATGTTGAGGTCTTTGATATCAACGTAGGGTGCATCAGTGACGAGGACATTTTTTGTCATGAAGAGCATGAGCAGTGTCAGAATACCGAAGTAAGCCATACCTTCAAAGACATTGATGATATTGATTCCGATGATTTCTTTTGGAGCTTTGATAAAAGCCTTGAATGTGTCGATCGTTTCTTTGAATCCTTTGGCGATTGCGTCACCGACCGTCATGGGTTCATCATCGTTTAGGCGGTCATTCGTTTTGTTTTTTTCGTCTTCTGGCGTTTGATCTGTTGGATCATTGGCGCTTGACGAAGGCGAGGATTTGGAATTCTTATCCTCGTTTAGGAGATCGGATTCATCTTTTGTGAGATTTTCGTCAGACATAATTATTCCGCAGAAGGGGTAACGTATGCGATGTGCGGGCGTTGCTTATGTGTCACAAGCCTGTGAAATAACAGTTGGAAGCACGATGCAACGCGTTCGTACATGACATACAGTGTGGTGGAAGGTGGGAAAATACCCACACGCGATAGAAGAAATTCATGCCAGTTTTTATGTTTTTAGGCAATGGAAGAAAGCAGAAATAAAAAAGGCAGACAATCGCTGTCTGCCTTATTTGTGGTGTTAATGAGAAGGCTAAGAGCGCGGCATGACTGACCAGTAAGCCCATTTAGAGATTTTGTCATCCGGCGTGATGGTTTCTTTTTCAGAATCGACGAGGAATCGGATTTCGTTTGACCGTCCATTAAGGTCGTAAATGTAACTGATTTTGAAGATATTATCGTTATCGGTTGGCTGAATATCCCAGTTACATTTTTTATTCTTTTTGCAGACGTCGATGGCTCTTGCGCCGTCATCTTTGCCGTTGGTGAGAAGCCAGTTCAATGCGGTAATAAATTCCTGTTGTTCAAGAACCTTACTAAAGGCATTACAGAAGGCTTTGGATTCCTGAGGTGGATTTTTGCAGACATTGGACCAACGGGCATTTCGCGGGATGTTGAGGTCATTTTTATACGACGTTGGGTAGATATCAGCTGAGCGAATGGTTTTCATGTTATCGCCGATATCAATGAGGTCGATGGCGAGCATTCCTTTTGGCGTAAGGCTTTTTGATTTCCAATTAAATTTGAATTTAGCGACTTGAATTTCGTCTTTTTCGATCCATTGGAAATAAGCGGAATAATCGTCTTTGAATTCGTGCATGACGGTCCAGCCGATGATGCTATCGTTTTCGTGACCTTTTTTGTTAATACGTTCGAGGAAGTGGAGTAGGAAGACGCCACCGAGGTCGATGCCGTTATCAAATTTGTGGGAAACGATAGCCTTAATGACGTTTTCGCCGCGCTGGAAATTTTCGTCGATTTGTTGATAATTATCAGTGTCGCGATCGAAAACAGCAGCGATATCGTTTCTGGGAATGACTCTGTTTGTCGTGACATCGACGATCCAGACGGGTCCGACGACGACGGATTCATCTTTGTAATCGAGATAGACTTCGTACTGGGCATCAGCGATTTGCTTGTCACCGGTATCGGTATCAAGGTGTAGGGCGCGCCATTCAGGTTCTTTGAGGAAAGACATGTTGTATTTGTTTTGCAGCAACTTCTGATTGACGAGTTCTTCAATCGTCATATACGTGCGCTCAATACCTGCAGTGTTTTTACCATTGGCCTTAGCTTTGGCGTAAGCATCCACGTAATCTGGCGAAAGAACCTTCAAATTTTTGACGATTTCGATCGCGTCATTTTCACGGTTAGCATAAGGGTCAGCAATGATAATCTGATTCTCGACGAGTTTTGAAGTCAGATTGGAGACGGCCGTAGTAGAGTGGCTGCTAATCCTGATGACAAGTATGGCAGCGACACTGAGGATGAGTACGATGCCAACGACTAGAATGATAATAAGTGCCTTACGATTCATGGTCCTATCCTGAAGAAAGCCCCAAAAAACGCAGGATTTCTACCACACACGACAGAATCGTGCAAGCACGTAGGTCATGCGTATCAGGAAATTCCGAAGCAAAAGCGGCTAAGTATTGGCATTAACGTGCGGAAGGCATGAGCGCACGTAAATTTCTTTGGTCGCCCTGTCCGAGGGATGACAATTTTTTTTTGACTTCACTGGCTTTGTCAGTCTGTCCGATTCTTTCGTAGAAGACGAGTAGCTGACTCAATCCGATGGCACGATTTGTGCTGAGATTGGCATATTCGCGGTAGCATATTTCGGCGCGCTCGATGTTTCCGGCTTGTTCATGTGCGACGGCCAAGCGAATCCAAACTTCGGGCGTTGGTGTCGTCGTCTGTACGATACGTTCGTAGATGGGAATGAGTTTTTCCCATTCATTTTGTTTGGCGTAAAGCCTTCCCAGAATCATGGCGGCATAGGTCTGATCAGGCTGTAGCGCCAAGGCTTTTTCATAGAAGAGGAGCGCTTCATCGGGGTGATTGAGATCCGTTGCGATATCGCCTGCCGTAAAAAGGATCCTAGGATTTTCGGGCGCTTGTTTGAGGGCGAGTTTGATGGCTTTGTCAGCAGTCACCATATCGCCGAGTTGTATTTTGACGCGCGACCATACGAGGAGGACATTCCAGTCTTGTGTTTTTTCGGCGATTTCGTCGAGATAGATACCGGCCCGTGCCCATTTTCCGTGGTTGGCGAAATCGAGCGCAATGGCTTTGGCGACGGCGAAATCCCAATCATTGGATCCCAAGGGAGCGTTTTGTTCTTCGGCCCAAGCGAGATTCGTCATCAAACAGAGGGTGACGAGGGGCACGAGGATGTGTTTGATGTGACATAATGAGATCATTCTGTATCATCCGTCCATTTTCGCATGGTTGATTCGGAACACGTCCATTCATCCCACGCTGTCCACAAGGCAGATCCCGTTTCGTGTCGGCATGCCCATAATTTGCCGCTGCGTTTAAGGTTTGTGTCGTGTTTGATGAGACGTCTGTCAGGTGGCAGAAGCGCTGGTGTTACAAAAAGTGATTTGTCTTCAGCGGAGGCATTTTTAAGATCGAGCAGAGGGCCTTTTTCGAAATCGAGGAATGGCGAATGTCCGACGGCCAGATAGCGGACGCGGGCAGCCTGACAAAAAGAAGCGATTCGTTCGGGATGTCTAAGCCAGTCGTTTGGGGCGCCATCAGGCGATAAAAACGAGAAATGTTCTTTGAAAAGAGGGTGGTTCCATCCTTCATGTCGTGCAAAATCAGCGCGTCTGAGCCAACGTCTGAAAGCCCTGTGATCATGTCCGAGTTTTTGGACAAGCGCGGTTGTCGGTCCACCGTGCATATAAGCCGTATCCCGGGATAGGAGAAGATGTGGCCTTTGATTGAGCCAGGCAAGCCAGGGAGCTCTTAGAATGACATTGGTCGTTCCCTTTGTCATGTGCGCCACGACTTCGTCAGGGGAAAAGCCCAGAAGTCCCAATAGGAGATATTTTTGCTGGCGTCCATAATCAGATTTGCCACGCAAAAGATCGGCATCGTGATTTCCGAAGACGACATAGAACTGCTCAGGATTTGCCTTTTGACGTTCGCAAAACAACTTGAGCGTTTCAAAACATTTACCTGCCTGATAGATGGCAACAAGCTGGTCGCGTTCCCCCGCTTCAAGCAGATACATGGCATCATGCGTACCACGCAGACTACCTTTGTAATAATCGTATTTGGGGTTATCCAGTCGCCAGTCAACGAGTTGGCGTCCATCGCGCATGGCAAGAGAAAGCTCTGGGATGCGAGACATTCGATCAAAGACGTCGTTTCGCAAAGCATCATCCGAATCATCTTCGGGAAACGAGAACGCGTCACAAAGGTCACCGAGCTGGATAAAAGCCGCGTGTTCGCCGACGGCTTCGCTATGTGCCTTGACTTTGTCTAAAAATGCCAGAACTCTGCGTCCCTGACCATGTGTGTCGCCCGTACTATAAATGACTTTATGATGAAGTATATGCGTAAATTCTGCCATAACTGCCCCCTCGTTGACGCCGTGTGAGATGACGTTGTCTCAATATAGGACAAATACGTAAAAAATCACGTTTTAGCACGCGAAGGGGCGTTCTTTTTTGATTTATCGCTTAAAAACGACGTTTTGGCGTTGCATTTTGGAGCGATTGGGTGAATGTAGGTGTAAGTGTGACCTGTGATAAAGCACAGGTGTCTTGTTTTATTGCGTCATTGGAACCGCCATGTCATCAGCCAAAAAGGAAAATATTAACCGTTTTGTGGAAGGCCCCATCGTCAAAACACTTCTTTTGACGAGCCTTGCCATGATTCCTGGAACGCTCGCCATGTCGATTTTCAACATTGTCGACACGTATTTTGTCAGTCGATTGGGGACGGCAGCACTTGCAGCGATGGGATATTGCTTTCCTGTTATGATGATCATTAACTGTGTCTATCATGGTTTTACGACGGGCATTATGACGCTATTATCCCACGCCATTGGACGCAAGGATGAGGATGAAGTCGCACGCATCTTGGGATTGGGTTCACTTCTGATTGCGACCGTTTCTTTGGTTTTGGGCATTGGTGGAGCCTTGGTGGCGCGGCCGCTTTTTGCACTGTATGTTCAGACGCCTGAAGTTCTCGATCTCACACTGAAATTTATCACCGTATGGTTACTTGGCAATCTGACGATTTCCCTCGGCTTGATGAGCAACAAAATTCTTTTGGCCCTCGGTTGTACGAGACACGCATCTTTTTGGATGGTGTACGGCATTATTTTGAACGTGTTTATGGAGCCACTTTTTATTTTTGGCTATGGGTCATTTCCGGCGCTTGGCATGACGGGTGCGGCCCTGGCAACCGTTTTGGCGCAGTCGATTACGCCGTTGGGAAGCTTTTATTTTATTCAAAAGAATCGACCTTTTCTCAATCGCAAGGGCTTTGATTTCAAATACTTGCTTGCGTGTTGGAAAAAACTCACATCCTTTTCGATTCCAGCGATTCTCAGTATGCTCATCATGCCACTGGGCGGCCTCGTGATGACGTGGATTGCGTCCCATTTTGGCGACAAAACGGTGGCAGGTATCGCGGCGGCTCAACGTTTGGAGACGCTTGCATTTGTCATTCCTATGTCACTTGGCACATCGCTTGCGCCGATGATTGCGCAGAATTACGCTGCAAAGAAATTTGAGCGAGTCAATGCCATTCGAAAGTTTTCGTATGGTTTTGCGTTTTTGTTTTTAATGCTGGCAGCGATTTTTATGACATTTTTTGCGGAAATGCTCGTCGGTATTTTTACGACAGATCCAGACACGTTGCGCGTGGGAGCCCTTTGTCTCCGCATTGTATCATGGAGTTTTGCAGCTCAAGAAATATTCCGGTTCAGCACATTTATTTATAATAGTTGTAATCGTCCAAAGATGAGTGCCATTTACAATGTGTTTAGAATGTTTGCTTTGGCGATTCCACTATCTTTGTTGGCATTACTTTTTGAAGATGTGACCTGGTTGTTTATCGGAAGGCTTTTGTCGGATATTATCGCAACCGTGATCATCTGGTACACATCTCGTCGTCTC
>JAFOHE010000326.1 GCA_017421975.1 Pseudomonadota bacterium | reverse complement strand
TTAAGGCCGCGAACCTCGCCGATACGCATACCCGTAAGAAGCATGACAGTATACTCGTTTTCGTATGGTGTCTTCTTTATCTCATTCAGAAACAGCGGTATTTCTTCCCTGTCGATGATGACAAACTGTCGGTTAATCGGCTTCGGCAGTTTCACGTTATCTGCGGGATTCTCTTTGATGATCCTTGCTTCAACGGCGCGATTCATGGCGGTTCGGAAAATGCGGCAGTAGTTGTCTATTGACGATGCTTTCAGGCCGTCGTTCTCCATGTCCTTCACCATGCGTCGAACGTGGATAGGCGCAAGTTTCGTCAATTTGATTGTGCCGATGCTTTTTTTGAAGTGCTTGGCAATGGACTTGTATTTGTTGATTGTGCGCTCGGAGGTTTCAGTTTGGTAGTCTTTGAGCCATATGTCAAGCCATTCGGAGACCGTCAGTTTGGACGGCTCCCGCCATGAGCCATCGTCTACCTCACTCATAGACGCCCGCAAAGCAGCCGTACACGCCTCCTGCGTCAAGGCGTACACACTGTGTTGCTTCCCGTCAGAGGCGGTGTAGCGGCCCTCCCAGCGCCCATCAGAGCGTTTACGCACTGTTCCCATGTTGTTTGCGGCGCGTTTAGCCATGAGATCACTTCCAATCCAAATATGTGATGTTTCCAATATGTTTTATGCGCGGTTCTCTTTTTCCCTCGCAGGATGTGATAAAAGCATTTCTAATGCGTATGCTCTGGCTGTTTCATCAGCGGCGCGAAACGCACGGAGAAGCATATCCTCCATAGGCGTTACATTCTTTATATAGGCGTTTATTTCGTCTTCGCTGTAATAAATCGCCCATGATGGCACATTAAAGGCATCTGCCAAAGCATCGGCTACACTTTCCTTGGGTCTTCGCTTGCCGTTCTCAAACATACCTATAGCGGATGCGGTAACACCTATCTTATCCGCAAGATCATCCTGCGTCATTCCACGGGCCATGCGCCGAACGCGAATCATCTCTCCAATTTCTTTGGTAGTCATGGTATCACCTCTTGTTGGGTATTATACAACAAAAAGTTTGGATATGCAATACATTGTTACAGAAGTACGACTAATGTTACATTTTTAAAATTTCCGTCAAACACAACAAAAAGTGTTGACAAGCCAAACTATTTGTTGTATAATGATGTCACATTGAAGCGAGGGGGTGATAAAATGAACAGGGTTGAGAGTGGTAAGCGTCTGCAAGAGCTACGAACGCAGCGGGGGATGTCCAGGGCGGCACTTGGACAGGCAATCGGCGTAAGCGAAACCGCCGTCCAGTATTACGAGACTGGCGAAAGAACGCCGAGGGATGACATCAAAGTGAAGATCGCCGCGCTGTTTGGGGTTTCGATACTTGACCTTTTCTATGCCGACGAGCCAACAAATAGTTGAGAAAGGCCAACAAAATGACGCTTGACGAGATCAAGGCTTGCGACAGAGTAACGCTCAATGCAGTGGATATAGCCGAGATATTGGAAACAGACCCACATTCGATCCGTATTATGGCCCACGAAAATC
>JAFOHE010000031.1 GCA_017421975.1 Pseudomonadota bacterium | reverse complement strand
GTTTATATGGATTGGGGCTACTCTTACCCCCGGCGTTGCCGGGGGCTACTCGCCGAAAGCCCTAACGGGCGTTGAGATGTGTATGCCATGAACGCCGTTAGGCGTTCTGGCGAGTAGCCCCCGGTTGGCGCGTAGCGACTACCGGGGGATTAAGGGCCCCCACAACCATTTTTAACCCCGTAGGGGTTTCCGATACATAAGCCCTAAAACAAATTCCCCTGTCCATCGCTCGCCTTCGGCTTCGTTGCACGCCCGCCGCGCCCTTTGGGCGCTGGCGTCGTTGCTTTCGCCGCCTTCGCGGCTTCGGCACGCGATTTGTTGAGCGCAAACAATCGCTTGAGCACTTCGCGCTGGGCGTCGGGCGAAATCGTGTATCGAATGCAGTCGTTGGCCGGCAGACCCTCGGTTTCGTAAAACCCGTGGTTTAGTGCAATATCGTCTCAGCCGTAACTGCGGCACACGGCTCCGTCGATGCGACGGTGAATGTCGCGCAGCCGCTCGACCAGCTCGCCCTTCTCCGACGGATCGTGATAGAGATTATACACCGCCGTCAAACCGCAGGATTTCGCACCCGTGAGGTCCCCAATCACCGCACGTCGCGCATCCTCCAGTGCATGCCCCAAGCATTCGAGTGCCCCATCATAACTCTCCGGAAATGGCAACGTTTCGTAGGAATCGGATGGAGAAAAGTTTAATCCTTGACCTAACCGTGATGATGTTTTCCAAACCCAAATATCTATTATACTAGAATTAAGAAAAGCATAATTATAATATTTATTTGTAATTATAATGCAGATTCTATGACTAAAAACATTATCATTTTTCATAAAACAAAGAGAAAAATATTTAGTCACAATAGACATTGCCAATACATATTTATAGGTTTCTTTCGCCTGCTTGGGATTCCATCCCTTCGGATGCAGCGCAAACATCGCACCACGACCAATCGCATGGTAAAGCGCTTTCCCATCTCGACCATAACGCCACCAATTAATACGACGACCATCAGCGGTAGCATTTCCTTGTAATTTATCCCTCTCTGGCTTGACTTTATCGCGCACAATTTGCAGGAGTTCGGGGAAGTCTTCGGCGACGCGGTGGGGGTAATCGGCGGGCACGTGGCCCGATTTGATGGCCTTTTCCTGGGCTTTTGCGTCGAGGTTGCGCCACGATCCTTTGGCATCGCGGGCGAGCGGCCAGTCGAAGAAGTTGATGGCCCAGCGCGTGGCGCGCTGATCGGGCGTCGAATTGAGATCGTCGCCCACCAAATAGGGATAGAGCACTTCGGCATTCTTGGCGTCTCGCGCAATATAACCCCGTGCTTCTTCCTCGCTCATGAGCCAGCCTGTGCCGAGGATATACGAACCGATATAAGACTGCTCGGCGTTTTCGGGGAGTTTTTGGGGCGAATATTCTTCGGTGTCGGATAGAAATGCTGAGATGTGATCGACCTCTTTTCCATTGAGTCTGCGCGTGCCGCGATAGTCGTCGCCTTTATAGATGTGGACGATGGCGACGTTGAGCGAAGCGCCTTTGCCGGGCCATTTCATCGACGGCGTGGCGTTGTAAATCGTGGCGCCGTTTTGCACCATGCGTTCGAGGCCGACCTGTCGCGTGTCGCCCTGGGCGATGGTATCGGTGGCGAGTAGTCCGAAGCAACCGCCCGATTTGAGCAGACTGGCGGCGCGTAAGTAGAAATAAGCGACGAGATCGGCACTACCGCTCGTGTTGTCGGCCAAAAAGGCGACGAGGTAATCGCGGTAATTAGTACCGAAATTTCCGGTCAGATGTTGTCCGACCATGAATGGTGGGTTTCCGCAAATTGCATCGAAGCCGCCGCGTTCAGCGTCAAAGACTTCGGGGTATTCGAGTGCCCAGTGAAAGGTGCGGCGCGGCGGTTTGCCGGCGGGAAGGCCTGAGTTGAGGTCGCTTTGGGCTTTTTGGCGCTCTGCTTCAAATTGTTCGGCATCGCCGTTCAGAATATCCTTGGCCGAGAGTTTCAGAGTACCGAGTGCGTTGTCGAGTCTGGCGGCACTCTTGGCTTCGCGCATCGCAATGCCGCACATCGCATCGGCGAGCAATCCGGCGCGTTGCTGGCCATTTGCGCTTTGTCGTGCAGGACGCGCATCGCATCGATGTCATCGATAGAGATGACACGCGTGGCCACAGGAATAAAAGACAATGATCGCGGAAAGATCAAAACGATGATGGCAGGCAAACTGGATGAAGCAGCAAAGCAGATTCACGATCACGCGTATATGGAAGATGTTTTGGATGATGAACCGCTTGCCCGTAAGGTCAGGGCGTATGCCGTTTGTTTTTGCAAGAAACGGTGCATGGTGCGCGAAGTTGTGGCGTAACGTAGGCACGACACGTGACCAGCATGGGTGCACGTTAGTCGTTCTGTTCCACCCCATTTCTCGTTCGTCGTAATCAATGGAAGCACCGTCCAATCGGATTTCTCGTTCGTTCTGGCCATTGGAAGGGGCGGACTACCCCATTTCTCGTTCGTCGTAATCAATGGAAGCGCCGTCTTAGCACACTGAAGGGGGGACGGTGTTTTGCTAAAATGCTGACGTTAGACTTGTAATTTCTGATCAATGTCCATAAAAGGATTAGCTCTAGCAGTGTTTGTCGTAGATTGACAAAGAGTGTTTTTTGTTCTGTCTTGTTAAGGAGTATTTATGAAAGCCCGACAGTTTCTTTTGGTCAGTTTGTGTTCGGCTGCAATGCTGTTCTCAGCCTGCGATGACAGTGACAATTCTTCAAACGGCAACAATGGTAATCCGTCCAACGGGGATTCGAGTAACACAGGCGATGGCTCGACGGGCGACAATGGCAGTGGGGGAAACGGGACACTTCAAGCCGAATGTGGCGATAATCAGTGTGCCGAAGGCGAGGAAAAAACCTGTCCTCAGGATTGTGAGGAAGTCAAATGCGGAAATGGCAGATGTGATGACGACGAGGATCATACGTCCTGTCCCAAAGATTGCGATGAGCCGCACTGCGGCAATGGCACGTGTGAGCCTGCGCTTGAGGAGACGTATCTGACGTGTTCGTTAGACTGTCCCAAAAAAGATATTGAAAAATGCGGCAATGGCATTTGTTCGATCGAAGAACTCCAGTTTGGCGACTGTCCCTACGATTGCCCGATCGACGATCCATGTGGCAATGGCAAATGCGAAGAAGAGTTTGGTGAACAGGATGAAACTTCTGAACAGTATTGTCCGATGGATTGTGTTGTGCCCGATTGCGGTGATGATATGTGTTCGGGTAATGAGAATGCCGACAATTGCCCGCAGGACTGCACGGTCTTGACGCGTGCTGAGTTTGATGCGCTTGGGGAACGCGCTTATCGCTTTTTCTTCGACTTGAATGTGGCTCTGCCTGAAGATGATGCGGAGATCGCGAGTGGCAAGAAAGTACTTTCGAACGAAGAGTTTTTCAGTTTCCCGTATCCGAGTGTGCTTCGAACGGATGAATATGGCCGAGCCCGTTTGTTTGGCTATCCGATTCCAGGGATTGCGTCGACGCTTGATCTGATCAAAGAAATGAAGCATTACATCGAAACGGAACGCGCCGGATTTTCCGCAGCAAGTGCCGTGTATTTCCGCTCGACGCATGACCTTTCGATTGACAACACGTTTCCGGAACCGATGGAGACGGTGGAAGCTGATTCGTGCTTCCAGCTGATCAACGTTGAGAAAACGTCTTCGCATTATGGCGAACGCGTGCCGGTTTATGTTTCGTTCCATGCGGATGGTGATGTTTTGTGGTCGGCGAACACGCTGGTGATGCGTCCTGTACCTGGTATGATCATGCATCCGGGAGACCGTCATGTTGCAATCGTTCAGGATTGCCTCAGAGCGGAAAACCACAGCATTGATCAGTCGATCAAACTATCGTATTTGCTCAAAAAACGAGCGCCGGCAGAGATGATGGCACGCATGGGGTATTATGTGGATGCCTTGAATGACCTCGGCTACGATTTGTCGAAAATTACGGCGTTTACGGGCTTCGATACGATTGATGCTGTATCCGAAATGATGCAGATGGCCGAGCGTTTGAAGGGCAAAGGAAACGTCGTCAAGGATGGCAATGGGCTGGCCGTGGGTAAGTATGAAAAAAGTGCATCCTACGGTTATTTCTTCCAGGGTGAGTTTAATACGGTCAACTTTATGGAAGGCACGGCGCCCTATAATACGCTTGGAAGCGGCCAGATGGTCTTTGATGAAAATGGCAAATTGAAAACGCGGCCAAAACTCGAAAAAGTCAAATTCGGTATTTCGATTCCCTCGACGCCTATGCCGGCCAATGGTTATCCGATTATCGTCTATGGTCACGGTACAGGTGGCGGCTATAACACGCATTGTCGAACGATGCAGAGTGGCTATACAGATGAAGGCAACTGGCTTTTGTCCTCGGGCGTGCCTGTCGCCATGATCGGATTTGATGCATCGCTTCATGGTGATCGTGGCAATGTGTCTACCGATATTGATATGTATTTGGCGTTCCTCAAGAACCCGCTGTCGATTCGTGAAAGTTGGCGTCAGACCGTCCTCGATATGCTCGTGCTCTATGATTTGCTTGAACGCGGTGAGATCGTGCTGCCTTCACCGGTTGAGGGTGGGGAACCGATCAAGTTCGATCCTTCCTTCGGTATGTATATGGGCCATAGCCAGGGATCCCAGGAAGGCGGTTTGCTGTTGGGACTTACCGGACAAATCAAGAATGCCTTCCTCTCGGCTGGTGGTGGCAACATTACGCAAGCCTTTACGGATCTTGAGCTCGATATGTCCGAGATCAATTTCAGCCTGGGCGGTATCAAGCTGACGGGCAAAAAGACTGTTTCGGATCTCGTCGGTCAGTTCCTTCTCGGCGTCAAAGATGGCGAAGTTACGCTCGATACGTTTATTACGAACCACTTCGTTCAGCCGCTTCTTGATCCGATTGAACCGCTCAACTACACGCATCGTTTCATTAAGGAACCGGCTGAGGGCTGGGTATCGAAGAATATTGCGCAGACGATCGGTTTAGGCGATCAGAGCACGCCGAATGCGGCGCAATATTCTATGGCCGTTTCGATTGGGCTTCCGCCTATCGGCAGAGTCTTTGCCAAACCGACGGATGGCATGAAATTTAGTGGCCTGGACAAATCTGTGGGCAATGAGGTGAGCCAGAATATCTCTGTTGCGGATGGCACGAAATCCGTTACGGGTGGTGTGGCGCAGTTTGAATATACCGGCTACGACAATCCGCATTTTGTCATCTATCGCATGGCTGGGGCTCGCGATATGTACACGAATTTCTTTAAATCTGTTCTTGCCGGTGAGACGAAGATCACAGTCGATCCCAGCAAACAAACGGGTAGCTATTAATGCCGAAGAACGTCGGTTTTTTTAAGCCGCCTGTAAGCTGAAACACAGCCTTAAAAACGCGCCTTTTTTAGGCGCGTTTTTATTTTTCATCAAAAGGCGAGCGTAAAAGGCGAGCGTATCGCCTTGGCGATAGCGAGCCAGTCCGCGCGAATTGCAACGCAATCGTGCGGACGCCGTTGCCGTATCGCGTTAGCGAAGGCAACGGGAATAAAATAGGCGTTGATTTTTGGAAAAAAGGCGTATAAAGGCGCGCAATTTTTGAATGGGGAAGGTTTGAAATGCCATTTGAAGAAGAAGTAAAATGATCAAACTGATAATTAGTATTGTGGCGCTTTATTTTGGTGCCCTGATTTATCCCTTTGTGCGCAAGCATCCGGCATGGCTTTCATTTTTCGATGCTTTCGTTTTGGTTTCGATTATTGGATTGACGCTGCTTCACCTGATACCGCATAGTATTGAAGCGGCAGGCGGATGGGCGCTGCTTGCGTCTGCAATCGGTTTTGGGGCATTGTCGTCTGTACATCTGATGCAGCCAAAACATGCGCATGCGCATACGCAGCGTGGTTTTTCGGTCGTCGTCGTTCTCGCACTCGCCGGCATTATTATCCACACGCTTCTTGACGGCATGGCGCTTGATATGAGTTCGGGTGCCAATAATTTTAGCCAGGCGCTTGGGTTGGGTGTTCTCTTTCACAGGCTTCCGGTCGGTATTTTTATCGCGATGCTGCTTGTGCCGCGTTACGGGATGAAGATGACGCTTGCCGCTTTGACGGGCATGGCTGTGTCAACGGCGACGGGGGCGGCGATATCCCATTTTGCCATTCCGCATTTGGGCTTGATGGTTCTCAACCTTTTGCAGGCACTAATTGCCGGGATGTTGCTTCATGTGGCGTTTCACAATATCTCCGTGGAAGGCGAGGGACACGGAAAAAAACATTGGGCGATTTCAAAGGGCGTTGGAACCCTCGTCGGGCTCGGCGTGCTTTTCCTCGTCGATTTTGTTTTTCCAGTCCATGAGGGGCACGGGGATGGCGTCATGGCGATATTGTTTGACCGTGTTGCATCGTTGACGCCCTTTTGGCTCGCTGCTGTGGTGTGCGTGGGCGCCGCTTATGCCCTTGACAAGCGTGGAAACGGCATTGGCAGACGCATGGTTTCTATTTTGGATCCGCAGCCGACGCCGGCGATTGTGGATGCAAAGAACCATGCATTTTCGGCGGTTTCGCTGGCAGCGCTGGCATCGGTGTTCAAGCCGTGGATGGCGATGCTTTTTTTTGGCGGTTATATGCTCGTTTCGCTGTATGCGCGGGCAGAGGCGAGGCGCTTTCAGTTTTGCAGCGACTGCCAGAGAACAGAGACTGACGGACGTTGTGCACAGAACAAGACGTTTACCTTGTGGCTGGCAACATCGTGGACGCAGTTGGCTATTTTTGCGTTGATTATTGCGCTGATGCCGTCTTTCCTGGCACCTGTGATGGCGGAAGGAAGCGCATATCCTGGTGTTGTGGCTGGTATTTTGATTGCCGGATGCATTTTGGGGTGGGTGATCAAACGCGGTTGGACGCTGCTCGTCTCGACTATGCTTTCGGCTGGCACAATCTGGTGTTTTGATATCGTTTCGCCGCTAGTGATTGCATGTATTTTGGCGGCTTCATGGGGTGCTGCCATTTTATATGATTATCATCCGGACTTTTTGCTTCGCCTCGGCCTGGACGATTCGATGACGCTCAAACGCCTGCGAAGGATGAAACTGGTTGTTGCGGCGATGACACTTGTTTTGGCTGTCGGCGCCGGTGGTCTGATTTATGCCATGATGCCGTCAAATGGCAGGATGGCGATCGTCACTATGCCGAAGGCTGAGCTACACCATCATGATCACCATCATGGCGAATCGCATGAAGGCCATGGGCACGCCGACGCATTGGCTCATGAAGGCCATGGGCATGCCGACGCATTGGCTCATGAAGGCCATGGGCACGCCGACGCATTGGCTCATGAAGGCCATGGGCATGCCGACGCATTGGCTCATGAAGGCCATGGGCATGCCGACGCATTGGCTCACGAAGGCCATGCCACACATGGATCGCTGAGTGAGGACGTTCATATTGAGACAGAACATTCCAGTGATCTGCTTCACCTTTTGTTAGTGATTCTATTTTGTGGGTGTGGCATCGTGGGGGCGTTTCGTCATGGCCCGCGCAAACTCGTCGAAATGGCTTTGGGGTTGCACGGACATAGCCACGAACATGGGGATCATGCGCATGACCATGCTTGTGATCACGACCATGAATGTGATTGTG
>JAFOHE010000325.1 GCA_017421975.1 Pseudomonadota bacterium | reverse complement strand
GCCTGTGTTCGCTATTGGGTTGGTCAGGTGATGGATACGCATTTGAACTAAAAAACGCGAAACCTTTACAGCTTCGCGTCACCAATCTCAGACAAGTTATTTGCACTTTTTGCTCATCTCTTTAATGGATTTGCAGTGTGTGCAGGCTTCTATTTCTTCAGAATTGGTTTTGCAAACAGTTTTGCAGAAATAAGATTGATTTGCTTTTTTAGCCCAAAAACAGGCACGTTCATGGTCTTTCAAAGCATTGTCTGTTTCATAACGTTGTGCTAAGCGCCACTGCGCATCCCATAAATCATGATGGGCACCGAATACGAGATAGGCCAATGATTTTTCATCATCCTTTGTTCTAGCAAAGGGTCTTTCGCTGCCATCGAAGAAAGAAGCGAAAACAACGGGAGTTGAAGCTCCATAATAGGATGTTTCCGAAGGGTAGTCATCACCGTGCACGATGGCGTCGTTGTAACACTTGAGAATACCATCCGATAGTTTTCGGATTTGGTCGCTTGATAGCGAACCGGCATCCGCAAGGGATTTCCAGTCAAAATCATCGACGAGGTGGTCACATGCATCACGGGAAGCAGAAGTCTCCATAAAAGCAATCGATGCAGCGACAAGCGCATTGGAAACTTCTTCTGAAGTCACGGATTCTGTAAGACCATAGAGCGTCTGTACTGAAGATTCCAGTCCCTTGCCAGCGATAGCATAGCCGTAGATGATTTCGTCGAGAGATTTGCCGCTCTGTGTTACGAAAGTATTAAGCAAAAGCTTTTGGTCTTTCGAAAACATATCATCAGGGGCATTTTTGTATTGCATCATCAGTTCAGCCATTTGACTATTGGCATCAGGATTCCCTGCCAGTGCTGCATCGCGCATCGCACTTAGCCCATTTTTCCATGCCGTTTCGTTTGTCGGATCAGCCATCAGGCTGCTCGCAATGGCGTATTTGGCAGGCACATAGTCTGCAGCTGCTGCTTCTTTAAGAAGTTGTTCTGATTTTTTCCCTGCTGTTTCATAAGGACCGGCTTCGATGGCGCGAGCCCATTGATAGAGCAATTTTGGAGAACGGTTATCTTCAGCTTTTTGAGCAAAATAGGCATCAAGCTTTTGAACAGCATCTGCCATAGCGAGATTAGGATCTTCGAGGGTCGCTTTGAGCGCGTCAATATACCCTGCTTCTGCAGCTTGAAGAATGTGTTTAACAGCATCGTCCTGAAGCTTTTTATCAAATCTGTACCTCGGATCTGAGCGTTCGTCCATGCCACGCCAGTAGGCAGCCTCTGGACGCGTATGTTTTTTTACTTTGCGTAGAGCTTTTCTGGCTTCAAGAATGTGATTGCGCGTTTTGTTCAGACCAACAAAAAATAGGCCGAGTCTTTCGAGTTCCTCATCCGTTGCATCTTGCTTTTTTGTAAGGGTGTCGATTTCTTCTGGCAATACATCCGTTTCCACCGTAGGTACTTTTTTTAGAAGCTCCATTTCCCGCTGTTCCGCAGAAGGTGCCGTCTGGACAGAACCATCTTCTGCGGCTTTTTGCAAAACTTTGTCTTCCGGGGGTATGGTGTTTTCTGACTTTTTACACGCTGGCAAAATGATCAAAAACATTATGCAGATGGATACGATCCAAAATGGCTTCATACCGTCCCCCACTTTTTAGTCAAGGCGCACACATCGCATAAAGGAATGGTCGAGATATTCGCGCTGAATGACAGCTGCCATCTCATCGACGGTTGCAAAGTGATCATAATCAATGCTGATGACCGGAATCACGCGGGAAATATCCTTGAGAAAGATTTGATACTCATCATAGAGATTTTTCAGATAATCAATAGACACGTTTGTTTCGACATCACGGTTTCGGAGTTTGATGCGTTCCAACGATCGTTCTGGCGTAACATCAAGATAGACGATGACGTTTGGTTTGCACATGAAATTGCTCATATATTGGAACAATTGTTTGTACGTTCTGTAATCGCGTTCTTCCATGAGGCCGGATTTGGCAAGCATGGCTGCAAAAACAGAATCTTCATAGATGGTGCGATCCTGGACTGCGGATTCACCGCGCCAGATGATTTCTTGGTGTTGCTGAAAACGTCGCGTCAGTAAATAGACTTGCATCTGAAACGAGTATTTCGCTGTATCACGATAAAAATCTGCTAGATACTCGTTATTCTCTACAGGTTCGTAATAGGCTTTAATGCCCAGGTGTTTGGCGAGACTTGTCGCGAGCGTGGATTTACCGGCACCAATCATGCCAGCAATACCGATGAACATATTCTCCATGGCAATTCCTTATATACCGTTAATGCTGTCCTTTCCGGAGGCTTACTGTGACTCCGAGTTGTGTGTTTACATTACACCATTTTGCTTTTGATACGGTGAAAAATTGAAATTGTTGTCAAATTGGCTTTGGTACTGTAAGGAAACACAATGGTGGTAGTGTTTGTCGTAGGCGAACGTCGCATGTCATGGCATAAGCATTAAAGGATGACGAAGAACATGCTGTTTTCGTTCATACAGGAAAAAGGAATGAAACATGCTGAACAAACGTGAATCACGCGCATTTTTCAAACGTCGGCGAAACTATTCGTGGGTGATTATCAGCGCGCTGATCGTGGGTGGCATTGCGTTTATTGTCTTGGCTGTTACGCTTTTTTCTAATCCGGAAGATGCGCTAGATATGCCGACGGATCGCCATATCGAACGTCATGCTTCTTCTAAAGCGGTCGTTCAGAAAGTGACTGCTACACAGCAGCCAGCATTGACAGGGGAACAACCTATCAAGAAGGCACTTTCTGCGCCGCCGGCTAAGCCTTCCCCCACTGCACCAGCCGTCAAACCGGTGCCACAGATTCAGACCGTGACAGATAAATCGGTATCTGGTGCAAAGCATCTCTTATCCCAACCAACAGCTCCAGGCTGTACGCCACCTAAAGTCGGACGCTTTCACATCGTCAAAAGTCAGCTCGCCTACGACAGAAATGCTAGTCCCGAAGCCATTGCCGCTGCTCAGGCTACCGCTTACATTGTCGTTTCGGGGGACATTCTTGGCCGTATTGCAAACCGCTATGGTTGCACCATTGAGCAGATTCAAAAAGCCAACCGAATGACGAACGATCAAATTCGCATTGGTCAAAAGCTGCTCATCCCCAACTGTGCGAGCGATGAGCCCATCGTTCCGCTCGTCGCTGAGCCTGTCAAACCTGCTGCCAAAAAGGGTGCATGGTGGAAATCAACGGGGGTCAATACGACTTCTTTGCCTGCACTCATGCGTTCTGAAGGCTTCAAACCGCCTCAGAAATTCATGGCTTTCGTCATTGAGCTCACCTTTGATCAGACGCGTCAAACCGTTATTCAGGAACGCGCATTCGATTATAATGGGTCTTCGCTCACGACGGATTGGAACCCTGCTTCAACAGTCAAAATTTTTGCAGCCATTGGCGCTCTCAAACGCATTGAAGAACTTGGCTTCTCCTCACGCGCAAAAGTGACTTTCAATACCAAAAAGCCTTATTCGACAACGGTTTCTGCTTTGATTGAGGCGGCAATCATTCAAAGTGACAACATCGCTTATAACCGTGTCGTCCAGCTTGCTTCTTTTGAAAAATTGTCTTGAAACCATAAAAGAAAGTGGCTCAAT
>JAFOHE010000324.1 GCA_017421975.1 Pseudomonadota bacterium | reverse complement strand
AGACTCTGGAATCTTAGCGAGTTCCAATCTTTCGCGCACACTTGACATCAGGTAAAGCGCGAGTAGAAAACCGCCGCCTGCGCCAATGGCCAACATAATTGTCTCAAGCAAACCATAATTGTTGCTCGCCATAAAAAGCGGAACAGCAATAATGATGCAATTTGCGATGACGAGGACGAGGAAGACACCAAAGGATTTGAACAAAATCGGATTGACTTTGCGCAAGATCGTATCGACAGCCTGAACCGTCAAGGAAACGAGTCCAATAAAGACAACGACCTGAAGAAAATCGAGATGGAAGGGCTGCAAAATGTATCGGTATGCCAACCAGCTCATGATAGCAGAGACGAGCATGACGATTGAAAACACGATGCCCATGCCAGTCGCCGTATTTTTTCGTTTCGAAGTTCCCATGAAGACGCAAAGTCCGAGATACTTTGTGAAAACGTAGTTATTAATGAGCAAGGCACTGATCAGGATGGAAAGCAGATAAGCCCAGTAACTGCGCTCCACGGTGATGGAGATATCGCCCGTTCCTGCGACAAGTTCCGGTGCTTTCACGAGATGGGCATTCGCCTGGTTAAGCGCGTGACGAAAAGAGAGTTTAATGTCTTTTCCGTTAGCGCTCACTGCATCCGGATGCATTTGAATATCAGGATCATTTTCCTCATAGACCGTAAACATTTCCGATTTGAGCGATTCATTGGGAACAGGCTGAGCTGTTTTAAGGACAATTTCATTCGTACCTTCAAATGCCTGTTCCGTAATAAAAGTATGCCCTTTGTTTCCTGACGGAATAAACATGATTGCAGCCGTCAGAGCAAAGATGACGACGGCAGAAAGAAGGACCTTAAGGATATCACGTGTTTTCTTTTTCATGTTTTTCCATCCTTTCGCGATATTTCGTTTCAATCCAATTAAAGAAAGCCATCATCAAACCGACAACAAAGAAGCCTGCACAAGGCAGAATAAAAAACATCAAAGGCTGAAAGCCCAGGACATCGTGTCCGAGAATGGTTCCGGATCCGAGTAGTTCACGCACAAACCCGATAACGACCATGCCGACGAGGAATCCGAGCCCCATGCCGATGCCATCAAACATCGAATCCGAAAAAGACTCTTTGCAGGCGAAGGTTTCGAGACGCATGGTAATAATCGCAAAAGCTACGATAAGTTTAATAAAGATCCCCATTTGTGCGTATGCCGCCGGAAAGCACGCAGCCAGAACGAGGTCAATGACCGTTACCCAAGTCGCGATGACAAGCGTGTATGTTGGAATTCGGATACGCGGATGAATCCAGTTCTTAATGAGCGAGATGGTGCAGCTCGAAAAGACCTGGACAAAAAACACGGCAATTCCCAGCATAAAACCGTTCAGAACGGTCGTCGACATCCCGACAGCCGGGCACATGGAGAGTGCAAGCTTAAAGATGGGATTTTGGCTAAGTATGCCGCGAGCGACGAGTTGCCCTTTTGATAGTTCGTTTGCCATAATATCTACACATCAAAAATTGGATGAAATATTCTGAGAAGAGAGTGCTTTATCGAGGACCTGGATACGATAGACAAATTTGCGAACCATGGATTTATTGCCTTCAAGAACGGCACGCGATGATATCGTTGCCCCAGTGAGAGCATAAATATCATCCGCACGATGTTCAGCGCGTATTTTGTCGGCATCCTCCCCCTTTATTTTGCCTTCAAGGGCACGTCTAAAGTCATCGGGCATTGCCAATCTTACGACATTCGTATCCTGAAGTTGCTGTGCTGTTTTTCCCTCAAACTGTCCTCGGAACCATTTTTGTTCAATTTCGCCCCCCAATCCTGGATCCTCCTCATGTTCGAGAACCTCGAAACCGAGCATCGTAAACTGAGCATCCAGAGCCATCTTCACGCGAATCGTCGTTTTGAATCCGGGATAAATCCCATCGAGTATATAAGCCGCACGTTTGCCTTTGTCCGTCACAATAATGACGTTATCCGCATAACGCACTTCATCAGCTCCAGAAACCTTATGTACAACCGCATCCCGCTCACCACGGTTTCGAATTTTCACCGCATCTATTGGCAAATCCATTTTGGTCACAAAATTTCCGGAAAGATCAAGTTCCACATAAATATTTTTTCCCGATTTTTCGGGTAAAACGTATGCAATCGACTGTTGCTCCCCTTTGGTAACAACATAACGATAAACCGTATTAAGGACCATTGTATCCGGAGCGGGATGTTTTTTGTCATACCCCAAAATGCCATACATGACGCGTTCTTCCCGAAGTTGTTCATTTTTTTCTTTGGCATCATGCGTCAAGACAAAGGTCAACCCCATGACAAATGCTGCGACAAGGCAAGTCAATGTCAATCTGACAACAATCGTTGTCATGTCTTTTAAGGCAGCTTTATTCATTGTTTTCAGCCTCCTTTTTGGAGTCATGAATAACATCCGTAGGTTTTGCAGCAGATTCAGTCGGTGCTTCATCCTTTGAAGTGGAAGAAGGTGACGATGCGTCCGAAGGTTTTGCAGCAGATTCGGTCGATGATACTTCCTTTAATGTGGATGAAGGTGTATCTGTTTCCGATGGTTTTGCAGCAGATTCTTTTTTTGTCTCCACAGCTTTGACACTGTCTTGAGGTGTATCTTTTTTCCCGTCTTTCTTTACGACTTCAGGGGAAAAACGTTTACGCTTAAACCACTCATCAAGCACCGTGCTCAAAGGATTCACGAGCAAAATGGCATAACAGACGCCTTCAGGGTATCCCCCTTTGAGGCGAATGAGCACAGTAAGGGCACCGATAGCCATACCATAGACGAGCTGAGACATTTTATTTGACGGCGAAGTGACATAATCGGTAGCCATAAAGAAGGCCCCCAGGATGGCACCACCACTCAGCACAGCCAACAACGGATCCCCTGAAAAGAGCGTTTCTCCACCGAAAATCCAAGTTAACAAAGCGATCGTACCCAGCATAGAAACGGGAATGTGCCAGGATATATACCGTTTGAACATGAGAAATAACCCGCCCAACAGCAGAAGGAAGCCGGAAGTTTCTCCGATACAGCCGGGCTTATAACCAGCAAAGAACGAAGTATAAAGCCCCGTTCCCGACCCGAAATTCTGTCTAAAAGCCTGAACACCGTGTTCAGAAAGCGTACCGAGAGGCGTAGCCGCAGTGACGGCATCGACAGCGGGCATACCGTTGAGCGCAGCAATCCAGTGACCTGCAGCACCGAGTTCAGTCAAAGGCGTCGGCATAATCCAAGCGCTTGTCATAGCCACGGGAAAAGTAACCATAAGAAAAGCGCGAGCGAGAAGCGCTGGGTTAAAAATGTTGTACCCCAGACCGCCGAAAATCTGCTTTCCGAGGAACATGGCCATCACGGCCCCCAGTACAGGCAGAGAAAACGAGACGCCAGGCGGCAGCACAAACGCGAGCAACACACCGGTTAAAACGGCCGATCCATCTCCTAGTGTCACTTTTCGCTTCAAGGCTTTTTGACACAAAGCCTCCATGATTGTACACGCAGCAACGCTGACGAGAACGAGTGCCAAAACGCGCCATCCAAAGAGAACGATAGAAAAGATGAGTGCTGGCATGAGACACAACACTACCGTCCACATGATTTTAGGCACGGATTCTTTTTTTCGCACATGTGGCGAGATTGAAACGACGAACGGTTTCGTTTCCGGTTTAACTGTATTATCCATATTTATTTGTTCTCAGTGTTATTGATGACGCAGATTCTGTTTTGCAATGCGAATGAGTTGAACGAGGGGACGTTTTGCGGGGCAAACGAAAGCGCATGACCCACATTCAAAGCAATCGAGCGTCCCGAATTTTGCCGTTTCCTTTCCTTTTCCAGCCTCAACGTAGAGTGCGATTTCTTTTGGTTCAAGTCCCATGGGGCAGGCATCGAGGCACCAGCCGCATCGCACGCATGTTCCGCCTTCGCGCAAATCGACCTCGTCCGCCGTCAAAAAGAGGATACCGGAAGTAGTTTTCGTCACAGGCGTTGAAAGATCGGAAGTTGCAAACCCCATCATTGGGCCGCCCAAAATGACTTTTTTCACATCATTTTGAAGTCCGCCGAGATATTCGATGATATCGCTCACGCGCGTCCCTATGCGCACGCGTAAGTTTGCAGGACGTTTGATGCCTTTTCCGCTCACAGTAACGATGCGTTCGATCATAGGCTTATGCATGACGACAGCTTCATAGACGGCATAAGCCGTTGCGACGTTCTGCACGACGACACCGACGCTGGCAGGTAGAGCCCCGCTTCCAATACGCCGCCCGGTGATAGCGTAGACGAGTTGTTTTTCGCCTCCCTGAGGATATTTTGTTTTAAGCGGCGCAATGACAATATCCGATTTGTCGGCAGCCTTTGTCATGGCAATGATGGCATCAGGTTTATTATCTTCGATACCGACGAAGCATTTTTTGACCCCTAGAATCGCCATCATTATTTTGATGCCCTCAATGATTTTAGCAGCATCTTCTAGCATCAATCTGTGATCGGCAGTGAGATAAGGTTCACATTCAGCCCCGTTGATAATCAATTCAGAGATCGATGCGTCCTTAGGTGGTCTGAGTTTGACATGTGTTGGGAAACCGGCACCGCCGGCGCCGACGACACCAGCCTGGTGAACAAGATCAAGCAGTTCATCGGGAGACAGTTCATGCCAGGGATGTACTTCATAATGCGCGGCTTCATCCTGTGAAGTCTCAATCAGGATTGCAGGCATTTCGATACGCACGGGATGGCCGGCTTTGCCAAGTGCCTTGACCTTTCCCTTCCACGGCGCGGCAATGGTCGTACCCAAACCTTTTTTGACATCCGCAATCAACTGTCCTTCTTCGATCACATCCCCTTTTTTAACGAGCGCTTCAGCTGGTGCACCAATATGCTGGGACATAACCACAGCCAATTCTCTAGAAACCGGCATAGTTTCGATGGGCAAGGCCTCAGTCAGTTCTTTGTTCGGAGACGGATGAACGCCCCCCTTCCTAAACGTCAGTAATTTTTCCAAACAGCCCACAGTTTTCCTCCTTCGGCTGAAAATACATAGTCATTTTCGTTCAAAATGCCATTTACAGTCAACGATAAGAAGCACATAATTTTGCACCAAATGACGATTTATTTTCACGAACATGAATCTTCGGCATTAACAGCCTCGTTCGCTGCAAACGAAGCAAGCAAATGATGAGCAGTCATGGTTATAAAAAGCTTATCTTAAAGATTCCATCGAAAAGATCTCTTTCGCAACATAAACAAGTCGTTCCAACTGCACTTCATTTGTTACATAGGGTGCGAAAGCCAATTCACTCTTTCTTACAACAATCACGTAGTTATCCGTTTCATTTTTGAGTTCACTCATAAGATCATCGAAATTATTTTCAATTTTTCTTTCCAGTTCACGATATCCATTCATGAATGTTGTCTCAGATGATTTCATTTTAGATTTATCAATAACGACGACAAAATAAGTATAAGGTTTTTTATCCTCTTTATAATTATTTACGGCAAAAGAAAACATGGCACAGAGCCAGGATAGAGGCCGTGTATTTTCCTGCTGAGTCTGACTGACCATGACCCGAATATCATCATCAATGAAGGGTTCCAAAACAGGCAAAGCATTTTTTTCAGCAACGTTTGTTTCTTGTATACAAATCTGTATATCCAATTGAAAATCAATTTCATTCCTTTTTATAAACATTTCCAGACTATCAATTTGGTCTTTCATTAATGGAATTTTTACATATTTAAAGGAAGGCTGATCAACGCGCAAAAACTTCGCCAAAATGCAAGCAAAAAGAGGTATATTAAAAATAAGTATTGCCGGTAAGATGTAACCATAGGCGATGAGGACAATGCAAATGATCAACACGACGACAACCACAGGGAGGTTGACAAAATAGGTGTCTATCACCTTTCCCATTTCAGTATATTGCACTTCCGCCTTGCTCTCATTCTGAGACACAAAATCTGACAACTGCGCATCAGTCACCGAACGCCAACGCATGTCCTCCCCTGCGGGCATAGGAAGTTTTTCAGCATTAGGTTCAGCGTACCAACTCGCATAGATGGCCAAGAATGCACCAATACCAAAAACAATCAGTGCGATTCCTGTAAAGTCACCCACATCTGTTTCTCGCTCATCCATAAATATTAAGATGCAAGATTCGATAAGAATAGAAGCGGCATATAAAGCAAAAACCTCAAATGTAGACGAAACCGAATTTTGACTCATTGTCTGTTCTCCATCCCCTATTCATGCACGCCAGACGCACTGGCTGCGAAAGCATCTCCGCTAGTCTGATATTTTTCAGCATATTTAAGCAGTTCATCGTAACCGGCATATTGCCAATACAGTGGGCAAGCCCCCTGACAAGCCGTAAAAGCAGAACATTTCTGACAAACTTTATGCGCAAAACATTTGTTTTTGATTGCCCTGGCGCGTTGTCCAAACCAAGTTTTTTCGAACCCATCCGAGAGAAGATTTCCGACGGGTTCGTCCCAAGACGAGCATGGCAGAACGTTTCCAGTGGGATCGACTGAAATCAATCCATCGCAAGCGGCACAATTTTTGTTACCCAGCCCGCGAGCGATTGGATTGTATATGCAAAGCGGAATCGGCGAATACCAATGGAACTCAAGATCGACAGCCTGAGCTTCGCGCCTGACGGAATCGATCGTCGGGCCTATTTTTTCGTATGGCACAAAGAGCGCATCATTGACGGGGCTACGTTTGGTAGGCACAAAGAGATTAACTGACATCCGCACGCACCCCAAATCCTTAACGAACCTAGGCAGATCAGGCAGTGTGTGCATGTTCTGCGTTGTGGTCGTTGAATTTGTCTGAACGAGGATACCGGCATCACGCAAATTGCGTATGCCCTCGACCGTTTGTTTCCAAGCCCCCACGCGACCGCAAAGAGCATCATGAATGGCCTCATCCGGGGATTCGAGGCTAATTTGAGCCGTACGCAAGCCAGCATCATAGAGGGCTTTCGCTCGTTGTGGCGTCGCAAGGCAACCGTTTGTCACCAAATTGATGTTAAGTCCGAGTCCGCATGCATATCGCATGAGTTCCTCAAGGTCCGCACGCATCAATGGTTCGCCGCCCGTAAAAGAAAAAAAGGGAATTTTAGCTTCGTATTTAAAGATATCGACAATTTTTTTGAGATCATCCAAAGGCGTATCTGGTGCATCCAATCTGCCACAAGCGCCATCGCAACCTGCATAGCAGAAGCGGCAACGATTATTGCAGCGATATGTGACAGCGATTTCGCCCAAGATTGGCAGTTTGGTGTAATCGAACGTGTACTGGACGCGTTCCGCTTCATGCGGCTTATTGCCGAGTGCCAGTGCGATATTGCGGAAAAAGGCATCCGCCATCAGCGCACGATCCTGCCTGTCAATAAGTTCGGGCATATCAGTAATTTTATTGCCACCCATAAGCCAATGAATCATGCGTGAAGCCGTTGCATTGACGTGATAAACGCGATTTGGCGGCAGAATGAGAACATTGTCTTCATCGCGCAGGATGATGTGTTCGCGCGTCTGAGCCCACATGGCATCGACCCATGCGAGCGAAAAATCATCTGGAACTTTTGTGTTATCCATTAATGGCCGCCTCCTGAAACACATGCGCTGTGGCACGCACTGTGACAGGCACTGTGACAGGCACTGTGGCACGCGCTATGACAGGCATCATGGCAGGCTGAATGACAAGCGCTATGACAGACGTTGATATTGGGTTGTTCAAAACACCCATGAAAACAGGCAGACGAATCCATGAAGCCACGATAGGTGGTATTAAGCGTTGACGGGAAAACATAAACCGTCGTAGCGCGATGGCGATAGTGGGCATCCATGTGATACCAGTAACGGCGATGACGCCATTCATTGTCACTCCACTCGGAAGCATCCTCAAAATTGCGGTCGCATATCCGTCGTTTTTCATGTTTTTGTTCCCGAACGTCATCCGACATTTGTGACATTTTATCGTCAGGCACGACGCCGTCGAAATAGACTTCCAGGTAATAGGCTTTCATGGCTTCGATGTCACAGTCCCAAATTTTTTCCTGAAGTCTTGCAATGACGGACTCGAGAAAGTGAGTCAATTTGACCTGATCAAAAGTGCCGTCGGACATGAGCGTCAGCATGAATTCACTTTCGAGATCAGAGAGAACAGCATCAGGCAAGGGTTCGATGGTCAGCGGAACAGTTCTGACAATACGAGCCTTATTTTCGTCAACGAGGGCATCGACGATCACATTGGCCACCTGAGAGAGCTGAAGGCCTAAGAGAAGGCCGACCTCAATGGGATGCAAGTTTTTATTTATTTTACCTGGCACCATATACGAGCCGACTTCGAGTTTTGGCGGTTCCCAGAGGTCGTTTGCGAGTGTCGAGGCATACGTAACTTTTTTCTTAGTCTTTTTTCGCGCCCCATTACCGGCATAACTGGCGACACCAAAGCTCACCCCGCAGATGCCCAAGAAACCGAGAATACCATAGAGCGTCCAGTGAATATCCCCCGATCCGCCATTACCGAAAAAATCACTTGCATTTTCGGACTTCATAGAAGCGACTGCCTCTTCGTCGAAATGAAAATCGGCTGGCCGCATATAAAATTGGATACGCTGGGAACCTTGTGAAGGCACATTTTCCTGATAAACCTGCATGGTCAGAAAATACTTTCCGCTGCCGTTGTCCGTCCCAAGGTAATCAATTTTATATTCTTCATTCATATATTTCTCGGTAAAGATCTTGGCCTTGTCTGAGCCAGTCTGATCCATACCGTCTTGCCTTGAATAACCAGCAAAGACCTCAAATTCAGCATCACTCAAGACTTCGCCCTTGACTTCAAAGGGCAGAACGATCTTTACATTTCGATACTTTAATTCTGAATTCCATTGTACAGGAGCCCAATCAAAGAAATAGAAGTCCCCCAAATCCGGATTCGACGTTTTTCCGATTTTGCCGCTTTCGATGATATTTCCTTCATAATAGAACGTCCAATAGGAAACACCTTCAGGCAGACGTTTTCCGGATGTATCGATACTCCAGCTCTGACTACCCGTCGAAGAGACTTTGAGTGGCTGTCGAGGAAAAGCCTTATTTTCGGATTCCGCATACGAAAGCTGCGTTAAAAACGCATCAGGCCGAATGGCGGGATTCATAAAATCGAACCCGCCCATTGTTCCGCCATAGACATTCCAAGTCACGACATCTTTTACCGTCGTATGTCCATCCGATTCAACGACGACAGTCACATCAACCGCCTCGACATCAAACGTCGTCGCACCGGCAACAAGCGGCTGGACGACAACCGCAGCCCCGGCAACTAAAGAAGTCATGGCAAAGCGCACAAAACCCTGGAATAAAGACATCACAACTCTCCGCCTTATAATAAAAACATACAAACCGTCATTTCGCCAAGCATCCACGAGGCAAGTGTTTTTATCACACACTGACACACGTTTGTAAATGCCTTATATAAAGACAGATCTCCATCCTTATTTTATCTTGAAACGAGTACTGCGAGCATCCGCGCCAATTCAGGATCGCCTAAGACATCCAGTGCTTCGCGGTATTTAATGGCATCAGGCTGAACAGTCAAACGCGCATCGCTTGTTTCCATTTTCATCACATTTCCGACAGATACGATTATTCTGTCTATGCGCGGGAGCTTACGCCGACAGCCAAACAACCTTAATTTTTCAAGAATTGGTTGGGGGTCACTCAGGCGACTGACGGCCCGATCATTGTAGCACCTTATGTGTATCGAGCCATCTGCGACGCCCAGGATCTGCATATCATCAAAGAGATCACTGCCAGCGGCCATCATCCATGCATAACAAAGCCAGATTTTATCGGGCATGGCATCAACAGGAAGAAGCGCAAAAATACCGTCCAATACAGAATCCTTTGTCGAGACCAGTTCTTTCTTCATCACCCACCTTTGCATTGTGAATTTTTATCATCGTACCACGCGCAAACGCTATTTCCAATAAAACAAACGCATATTGCAAGACGCCGATGAAGGCACGGCGTATGGCGCATCAGCGCCAAGACGTGCCAGGCACGTGCGTATTATGGAACACTGCCGTCAAGGCGTGTTCCATAATAGCACTGCCGTTTTGCCGTATGTTCCGAAGGAACATAGGCAAAGCAAGATAAAAAACATTTGCCATGTTTTTGTCAACAGTCTTGCCTAAAAGCCTGAAATTCGCTAGAAAGCGCGCCCGACAGGCGACAGCCTGACGCACATACATAGACAGTAACGGAGATTTTTTATGATTCAAAGAACACTGAGCATCATCAAACCGGATGCCGTCCGCGCAGGTAATGCGGGGAAGATTATTGCAGACATTGAAAAAGAACTGAAGATCGTGTCCTTAAAGCGATTACATCTTACGAAAGCGCAGGCGGGTGCATTTTATGCAGTGCATGCCGAGAAGCCGTTTTATCAGGAGTTGGTTGAATTTATGACGAGCGGGCCGATTATCGTCATGTGTCTGGAAGGTGAAGATGCCATCGTCCGCTACCGAACGCTCATGGGAGCGACAAACCCCGAAAAAGCGGCGGAAGGTACGCTTCGCAAGAAGTATGCAGCGAGCGTGTCAGAGAACGCAGTACACGGAAGTGACGCACCTGAGACAGCAGCGGTTGAAGTCCCATTTTTCTTCTCGACATGTGAACTCATCTAATAAACGTTTGGGAACGAATCACGCCTGATGGTGTTGCATTGGATAAATTTTTTTGACGCACACTTGCGAGGGGCGTGATTCCTATTGATCCATAATATGGATTGCTAAGCGTGTCTGTCTTTGCGAGCCGAAGCAGATGCGCGATATTGTTTTACGATTTCGCCGTACAAAACGGCTCTTACGGGCACCAGGTCATTATGTCATGCATTCCTATTCGCGCCGCGTCGCGAGAACAAATCGAAAGCATCCTCGTTGATGAGCTCGGCGAGAAAAAGTTCAGGACATCATAAATCATGCGGTGGGTATATGTCGAGCGAGTGGAAACGTGGGATGAGATGACAAACATCTCGAAAGCTCTTCGTTCCAAGCTATCAACCGTATTTAGTCTGCCGCGTTTTCCTGAAGTGACGGAACACATAGCCAAAGACGGAACGAACAAACTCGCATTTTCGCTTGCGGACGGCGCGGTCGTTGAAGCTGTCCTCATTCCGACGACGGAACGCCTGACACTTTGTGTATCAAGTGAGGTTGGCTGCAAGTTTGGCTGTGCCTTTTGCCGGACAGCAACGCTGGGATTTGACCGCGTGCTGACGACAGAAGAGATTTTGCTTCAAGTTTTTGTTGCCCAGCGCATCGCCGCAAGAGATGGACGTCGCGTGACAAATCTCGTCTTTATGGGCATGGGT
>JAFOHE010000323.1 GCA_017421975.1 Pseudomonadota bacterium | reverse complement strand
GCTGAGGGGGTAGCGGCGTATTTTTTATGTAGGGACGTTCCATGGAACGTCCCTACATAAAAAATAGCCGCGTAGGGGGAGACTTCCCCCAACAAAGGCTTCTCAAAGTCAGGCTGTATCCTGCAGAGCGCTTCCAGTTTTGAATGGAGACTGCTCGGGGATTCAGCGTTCCCTTTTTAACGCAATCACGCGCATAAATGTCAAAAAAAACTGCGGATTGATAAAAATGGTTGATATAGGGCGTCGATAATGAAAGAAGATAAATGGTTTTGAGCGCGTAGGGAGGTCGCATGAAAAAAAGTTTTGGTATTGGGTTGGTTTTGGGATGTTTGGGCTTTGTGATGATGGCTTGTAACTATGCGGAGATTGAATCGACAAATCTCACGGCGCAGGGTATGCGCAGTTATAATGCAGGTAGCACAACACAGGCAGTGGCTGCATTCCAGAGCGCTATCATGAAGAATCCGAACAACGATCAGGCATTGTATCGGTTGGCACAGATTGAATTGAGCCGAAAAGATTATTCAGAAGCGAAGAACCATATTGAAACGTGTATTTCGTTGAGACCGGATGTGGCGCAGTATTGGTATATGTTGGGCAAAGCGCAGTATGAAGAAGCGCTCGAACTCTTTGTGGATGGGCTTCAGGGCAGTCAGCGGGACAAGCTTTTCGAGCAGTGTGCCAAATCATTTGGTCAGGCTGTGGAACTTGATCCGGCCTATGCAGAAGCACATCTGCGTCGTGCCAGGTGTTATCTTGCCAGTGGTGACTTTGAAAAAGCGGTTTTGTCCTTCGAAGCTTCGATTCGGCAGAATCCGCGACTTCGCACGTCAGGGCCGAACGGGACGGCGGTGGCATTCAAGGAACTCGGCATTCTCTATGCCAATTACGGGTTTTATGATAAAGCCATCATGGTTTTTACGAGCGGAATTATTGAGAATCCAGGCGATGTTGAGCTTGAGACGGAGTTCGCCAATGTCTATCAGGACATGGGCAAATACACGGAGGCAAGCGTCCACTTTGAGGCAGCCTACAATGCCAACGAAGAGCGCAAAGGAAAGGCGGAGTTCGTGCTCCCGGCCATGTTTGGGGCGGGGGTCGCGCACTATCAGCTCGCCAAACAGGCTTATAAAGAAAAACAACAACGCGTGTCGAATGACGAGTATGCTAAGGCCGTATCTTGGTTCAAAAAGTTTAATCAGTGGGCGACGGGGGCTGAATTGAAGGCGCAACGCGAAGCGGCAACGGCTTATGTCAATGAACTCGATAAGATGCTCAAAAATATCGACCTCACGGATGAGGAAGAATAAAGAGGGTGCGGTTTGGCGCGAGAAGGCTGATTTCTTTGTTACGCGTTTGTCGCAGTTTTTTGCGTAAAGGCGTATAATGCGGCGTAAGTTTTGACGCCGTAAGGCGATTTTGCGATAGGAAATTAAGATAAGGGAGTGAAACATGCTGACAATTCGTAAGATTCATGACATCAAAACGCCGAGTTTGAAAGTGTTGGCCGTGGCTTTGAGCCAGGATTGCGCGCTGTGTGCGGCCGGGGATCGTGATGGTGTTACGCACATCATCGATATGGCTTCGGGTGAGATCGTTCGTCACCTTAAACAACACGTCGAATTTGTCTATGCGATGACGGTTGAGCCTAAAACCGGCCATCTTCTGACGACGGGCAAAGATAAGAGCATCCGGGAATGGAATATGGAAACGGGCGCTTTTATCCGTGATTATGCCGGTATTTTTACGTCAGCTTCTGCACGCACCCTCAATGCACAGAGCTTCAAACCATCGACGAAGAGCCATACGAAAACTGTCCTTTGCATCGAATGTGCGGACAATGATTTGATGGCGACAGGTGGTCAGGATTGCAACGTCAAGTATTGGTCAAAAGGTGAGCCGTATCGATCTTTCTCTTGGCATGACGGTCCCGTCGTCTGCGTGCGTTTCCAGCCGGAAACACTGACGCTCTTTTCGGGATCAAAAGATAAGACGATCCGCTCTTGGAACGTTGAAAATGGTGCCATGATCCACAAGTATTCCGGACATCGCGATGAAGTCGTGAGCTTCTTCTTCAGGAACAAAGACGAATTTTTGAGCGTTGATAACGCCGGTACTGTCCTCGTCTGGAACGTCGAAAAAGAACAAAGTTTGGGCGAGCTCTTCTTTGCACCCGATCAGGCGCGTTGCATGGTCTATGATAAAGATAACGACCTCGTCATCATCGGACTCAATGACGGACGTATCGTTGGTGTGACGGCGTCTCATGATGACAAAATTGAAGTCAAAAAACCGGAATTTATGATTTCGGATCATAAATTTGCTGTACGCTCGTTAGCCGTCTCCAATGGAAAACTCGTTTCCTGCGATGAAGAAGGCAAAGTCAAGATCTGGAATATCGAATCATGCTAAGTCATTCATCAGCCCTGCACATACTCGGCATTTTGCTTTTGGTATCCGCGTGTGCCATCGGCATGAGCAGCTGTTCCAAGTCTAATAAGGACGTCAACTCTGCGGCTTCTGCTAAGGTTAAGCTCAATGTCCTCAAAATGGATACGTCTGACCTTGATAAAGAAGAATTTGACCTCAATGAGGATGGCGTCATTGATCAGGTGCGCTATCTCGCCAGAGGAAGCCAGGGGGCTGAGGATGAACTGCGGTACGTGACGCATGACATCAACTTCGATGGTGTCATCGATATTACCGAGTTTTACGAAAAAGGTGAACATACGCGCGATGAGATCGATCTCGATTACGACGGGATATGCGATCTCATCGTCAAATATAAAAATGGCCTCGTCTATTCGAAAGAATATTCGCTCGATTTTGAAGGCAATCGACACGGAATCCAGATTTTTAACGAAAAAGGACAGCGCATCTCCATTCAACGCGATACGGATGGGGACGGACGCCTTGATACGATCGAATCCTATGAACCCGATGCCGAAGAACCTTCTAAGGTTTCCAAAATGGAATACGTTCCGGACGATGCATAATTCCGTTGTGCATTTGGTGAAGCTGTCGCGCAATCTTTGGTAATAGAACTGATGAAAGTATAATTTGGAATAGCGCCTATATGTCAGAAAATACAAAATCTTATTTTTATCATTTGCAAAATATTTTTGTGGCAACCGATTTTCTTTCGTATTCGACGGCGGGACTTCAGCTTGCTACCGAGCTGAGCGAACTGTCGTGTGCTGCACTGACATGTTTTCATGCGCTTGAAAAAATTCCGACGAGCATTCGTGATATTTTGTTTCCATACGCTGCATTGGGATCGGATGAAGTCGAGTTTATGAACGAACTTCGAAGCGGAACCGAAAAACGCGGCGCAAAATTTCTGCGTGATACGATGGGAGAAGCGGCGGAACACATGCGTCTCAAAGTCGATTTTGCACGTGATTCGATGGCCAAATCGATCCTTCATGCCGCTTCCGAAGTCAATGCCGATCTTATGGTCGCCGGTGCTTATGGCACAAAGCCGCATACGACAGGTATTATCGGCAGCATGGCGGCTACGTTCGTTGCATATACGCGTATTCCGCTTTACCTCGTCAAGGATCCGACGCATTACAGCGGACATAAAAAAATCCTCGTCGCCTTTCTCGATCCCTCGCTTTCCGCACAATTACTCGCTTGGACCGTGTCGTTTGCGATGTGTTACGAAGGAGCCGATATCGAGATTGTCACGCCTGTGCCCGATTGGAATGGATGCGACCGGTTCGGCGATTATCATCATTTCGCGCCAACGGAGCGACAGATTGCTCAGGCACTCGAAAGCATTACGGTTCGCGCCAAACAGGCAGTTCAGGCGCTGAGCGTGCCATTCGCTTACGAACCGCATGCCCGCGAATTGTCGTTTCGACAGCATGCACCTGTGATGCACAGTGCTTCCGCTGTCCTGAGTGTCGCTGATGAAATCGGTGCTGATCTCATCGTGCTGCCATCGGTACAGCCGAGCCTCAATGTCGATAATGAAATCCGAGAAATTGCAAGAAATGTCACGGAATATGCCAATCAGAATTGTCTCGTGATACCGGAAGCTTTCCTCAGATAAGGTTGCGTTTATTTATTTTACCGGATAGTTCCTTGGTTTTACATGCGCAAAAATATATGAACTGTCCGGTGCTTCGTTTGAATGGGAGTTTCAAAGGTATGTTAGATCAAAGGACGGTTTTCCGCTGGCGTCGCTTAGCGTGCAGTATATCCGTAGTTTGATGCATTTGTTTTATTCAAGATTATTTTTAATGACCTGGAGACTGTCATGACAGAAAATAAAATTGCCGCTAATTATCTTAATACGCACCCGGATGCGAACGGTTACTTTGGAAAATATGGTGGATGTTATATCGACGAGAAACTGAAAAAGGCCATGGAAGAAATTACAGAGGCGTATTATACGATTTGTAAGTCATCGCGTTTTATCAGTGAACTTCGCCGTATCCGAAAAGAGTTTCAGGGACGTCCAACGCCGATTTCTCATCTCGAACGCCTCTCCAACGCCCTAGGTCGCGTCCAGCTCTATGCCAAACGTGAGGATCTCAACCATTCCGGTGCCCACAAACTGAACCATTGTATGGGGGAAGCTCTGCTTGCCAAATACATGGGAAAGAAAAAAGTCATCGCTGAAACGGGCGCAGGACAGCATGGCGTCGCACTCGCAACCGCAGCCGCTTATTTCGGACTTGAATGTGATATTTATATGGGAGCCGTCGATATCGCAAAACAGGCGCCTAACGTTTCGCGCATGAAAATACTCGGCGCACGTGTCATTCCCGTTGAACATGGACTAAAAACGCTTAAAGAAGCTGTCGATGCTGCTTTTAATGCCTATGCCAAAGAATATCAGGATGCCATTTATTGCATCGGTTCTGTTCTGGGACCGCATCCGTTTCCCATGATGGTGCGCGATTTCCAGCACGTGATTGGCGTTGAGGCGCGTGAGCAGTTTTTTGATATGACCGGAGAATTGCCCGATCACGTTGTGGCATGCGTCGGCGGTGGTTCGAATGCCATGGGCATCTTTTCTGGCTTCCTTAACGACGAGACGGTTCGACTCTACGGCGTTGAACCGCTCGGCCGCGGCCCTTCTTTTGGTGATCATGCCGCAAGTATCACTTATGGCTCGGAAGGCATTATGCATGGTTTCAATACCATCATGCTTAAAGACGAAAATGGCGAACCTGCCCCCGTGTATTCGATTGCTTCCGGCCTGGATTATCCTGGTTCCGGCCCCGAACATTGTCTCCTGCGCGATATCGGTCGCGTCACTTACGACACGATTAATGACCGCGATGCCATAGACGCTTTCTTTTTGCTCTCCAGAAAAGAAGGCATTATCCCCGCGCTCGAAAGCAGTCACGCCGTGGCGTACGCCATAAAAATGGCCCAAAAGCTTAATACCGGATCAATCCTGATTTGTCTTTCGGGACGTGGCGATAAAGATATGGATTATATTATCGAGAAATATGGTATTCCTGATATTGAGCGTTAGCGGGCGCTATTTGGTACCCAAATACGCGCCACGCGCGGGATGCTATTTGGTGCCCAAATACGCATCCCTTAAAGGCGCTATCACTTGCGTGATACGCGCCTTTTTACTGCGATGACTTTGGGAAGCTAAGTTAAAATGGTTCATTTGGAAAGACAGGGGGTCTGTTTTCTTTTTTGGAGCCGAATGCCTGTTTTGCTGCATATAACGAAGCGAGGAAGCAAAGTAAGCCCATAAGACCAAAAATACCAAAGATCATGAGATCTACAAAGAGGGTGTAAACTTGAGGGTCATTGCGGTCTACATAAATCCAAAGAGAACCACCTTGGCTCCACGAACCTGACGAAGTACCACCGCTATTACCTGTGTATTCTTTGCCCTCAAAGGTGTATTTGAAGTCGGCTTTACATGTTGTACTTTTACGTTTGCTACTGCTATGTGAGCTGCTACTTCTATTTGTTGTTGTATGACAGTCAACGTCTGTGATGGTTGCCGAGACAAACTCGGAATCACCGCTCACAGACGTATTATATGTGTAGCCCCAATAGCCGATGCCCATAAACAAGAGACCGGCAATCAGACCAACGATGGCACCTGATTTAGGGGAGAGTTCTTTGCCTCTGCTCATGTTTTTCTCCTTCGTGTGCGTGACGTAATCGTGAAAAATTCAGCGGGGGGGATTCTTTCACAGGTTGTGAATATTGGATGTGGATAGGCATGCCCAAATCATTCTCTAAAAATGATCGGAGTCGGTACTTCTTCTTGGTCTTTGGCTCCGAAAGCCTGCTTGATTGCGAAAACGCTGCTGATAATGCCCAGCAGGCCAAAGATAGCAGCAAGTATGAATACGATGACGTCTACGAAGACGGTGTAGTTCTCAGGGTCATTGGGATCGACAAAAACCCAAAGCGTACCGCCACGTTTCCATATATTCGAGGAAGTTGTGCCGTTGCCTTCGTATTCCTTACCATCAATGGTGTATTTGAAATCCGCTTTACACGTCGTATTCTTTGAATCACCGTCACATTCAACATTGGTGATGCTCGCAGTGACTAAATCTGCTTTGCCGCTCGACGGCATATTGGATGAAAAGCCTAAATAGCCTATGGCAAGAAATAAGCTGCTAGCAAGCAGAATGACGATGACACCTGATTTAGGGGAGAGCTGTTTGGTTTTCGATCTGCGCATGATTTTCTCCTTCGCGTGTGATGTATGATGAAGAAAAGCAGGGGGATGGTTTTGCAAATGGTTGATACGTGAAACATGTAATTCAGCTCAGCGTCATCAAAGGAAACGCTAAAATAGCGTCCAAAGATGCTGATATAAAATAACACATAAATTTACAAATGGGTAAAAATTGTGTTGAACGACGTCCGTGTTGTGGGGAAATTGCCAATTTCAATCGACGAATGATGTCATGCGTTATGTCGGAAAGTGGCGTTTCCCCTAAGTCAAGGAGAAGCGCATTGGTGACCTTGTGGTGCGGATATTTCCCGTTCTGCTTGTGCCGTATTTCCAATTATGAATGTAATAGTATTGCCATGTGCGCGCGAGGCGTTTTTATTACGGGCGGTTGCTTTTGGGCAACGGGGGGATGGGGCACTTTGGCAGAAAAATGTGGTATTGACACACACATAAAGGCAAATGACAAGACTGGCAGTAACCCAAAACGAGGCATCAACGACATGATGATCAAATGATGCCTCCACTGAAGAAAATTTCACGGATTATTTTTGTGTATTATAAACGTTATATAGTGTTTGAAATAAAGATAAATTGAATGGGAAATATATCATTAAATTATGATATTATTGATATAAATTAAAAGTTAATTACTGTTAACACTTTTGTTATCCCTGTATATGACAATGCAAGATGCAATCAATAAAATGAGCCCTAAAAATGTAAAGATGATGCAAGATATAATCTCAAAAATAAGCATATACTCTTTCGAGTTTTGAGTATTGACCATGATCCAGAAAGAGTTGTTTTTTTTGTCATGTTTTTTGATCGTGTCCTGGTATGTTATACCATTGACTGTGTATTCGAATGTGACTGTGCAGTAGGTGGTTTTCGAACGTTTTTTCTTAACGCGGTCATCCGATTGCCGATGATTAACGCGGTCATCCGATTGCCGACGATGTGTTTTTTGTTTGGTGTAACAGTTCTCAAACTTTATAGCATGAGCCGTCGCAATTTCAAACAACGGTTTTGAGTAGTCCATCTGGAAGAAAAACCAATGATGCCAATAGCAATGAAAACACAAGCTAAAATAAATCCGATCCCTCTGCTGAACCAATGGAACATCCCTGCGGAGAACTTAAGGC
>JAFOHE010000322.1 GCA_017421975.1 Pseudomonadota bacterium | reverse complement strand
TATATAATTTAGTTAAAGATTTTAGTAAATATATTAAAAGCAAATGCGTGTAAATTATTACATAGTGTTAAAAATATTATGTAATTCAAAATAAACATCATTCATTCTATTTGGAAATATGAAAACAAAACATCTTTATTGCGTCATTGTCCTTTTGATATGTTTCTGTGCTGCATACGTGCCTTCGACGGCCTTTGCACTCGAAGGGGATTGTGAGGCTGGCGGCATAGCCACTTCCCTGATTTCGCCGAGTGCCGAGGTGTATGGCGGCGGGTTGGAGGTTTATTTTAGGTATTACGTTTTGGACGGGCTCGCGTTTAGCGCACACCTCGGTTTTGTCGGCGCGCGCGATCAAAAACGTGCCCAAGACCTCGGATTGTACTATACGCGCGTCGGTTTCATCTATGCGCTCGATATCCTCGAATGGGTGCCGGCGGCTGGTATTCATTTGGCCGAAGTGATTTCGGAGGCTAAGGAACACCCGTGGCTGGGCGGAGCGAACGGACTCTCGCTCGATTTCGACGCGCAAATCTCCTATCGCGGTTTTCGTCACGTCGGCATTGGACTCCATTTTACGTATCACCTCGTCTTTAAATCGAACGATTACATGTCTCTCGGACTCTCTGTTTCGTGGCATTCCGATTCTTTTTGATGCACAATCGAATGTTAGCATGCATCCGCTTGAACCGAAACAGATTTTGCGTTTTTTGTGTGTAACGATGTATCAAAAGATACATTTATGTGCTAAACTCCAATGCGGTGTTTGATGACATGGTTATGTTCACCATCACTTTCATAAACGATTCATTTTGGAGTTCTTCATGAAACGATCACTCAAAGTTATTGCTACCAGCCTCGCCCTCGCCACGCTCCTCTCCGGTTGCTTTGGTTCCTTCGGTGCCACGCGTTGGCTTTATGGCATCAACGACAGCGTTTCGAACAAATTCGTCAAAACCCTCGTCATGTGGTGCTTCACCATCCTTCCGGCTTACCCGCTCTTCATTTGGGCTGACTGGTTCATTCTCAACACGGTCGAGTTCTGGATTGGTCATCCGCTCGTTGGCGACGCCTCTTACGATATGCAGGATGATGGTTCGCTCCTCGTCAATTTCGACAACGACAGTCTTCGCATGATCCCCGTCGATGATAACCGCATGTTGATCGAACGCAATGGCGCGATCGTCGGCGACGCCACAAAAGGCGATGGAAACGCACTGACGCTCACCAACTACACGAATGCCGAAGTCAAAGTCCTCGAAATCCCGAGTGAAATGTAATTTCGACGTTTAATCGATGCAAAGGCACGCTCTAAAAAGGCGTGCTTTTTTTGTACAATCAAATATACAATATTTTATAAATCAGGCGTTTTGGGAGAGTGTAGTAGCATCTTAGAAAATAGTATATTAGGAAATGGTATATTAGAAAGTAGTATAATTGTTATATAATTTATGATAATAGCATTGAATAGCCTCGATTCGTGGATAAACAACAGCTAATCAAAGTAATGCCATAGTTCTGACAAATGAAAATAATCCGCAATTTTTTGATGGCGTTGCATTTTACGGTAGGCCGTGGCCGCCTCAGGGCCGAGTGACAAAAGATGAATGGCATCTTGTGGGGAAAGCTGGTCAAAGACCGCACATTCGTTGGGCGTCAGCATTTCGAGGCAGCACGCAAACAGCTTTTCACACTCTGCCAAATGCGCGGATATGGCGATGGCCTTGAAATGATAAAACGCAGCGGCGGACGTTCGCCACGCGTCCGACGCTTCGAGTGCCTGCCTATGAATGGTGCGGATATTACGCCACATCATGCGAAGGGCTTCGCGGACATGTTCGTTCGTCTGCGCCTGCCCCGACGTCTCAATCTTTTTGAGAAGCCCCTCAAACGGATCGTAAACTTTTAACGGCTCACGCGCCGGCATGGCCTGACGCCTTTGGACGATAAACTTTTCAGCCTCAAATCGAAGGCTCGAGAGCCGAAAACCATCTTTCATATAATTCGGATGCTGGCTCAAAAATCGGTCAAAATGATCGGTCAGCGCGCGCGCATCCACGCCATTTTCCGCCCACATCATCAGATAATATAAGTCATTGGGCGAGAGCTGACGCACAGGGTCATGGGATTGAACCCACGCCTGAAAACTCAAAATAAATTGAGCATAAAACGGATCCAGGGAATTGGAATTGTTCATGAGCAAGTTTCTGGAGTGATAAAAGCTTTGTTTGGGTGGGGGAAGTCTCCCCCTACGCGGCTATTTTCCGAAAGTAGGGACGTGTTGCAACACGTCCCTACTTTCGGAAAATACGCCGC
>JAFOHE010000321.1 GCA_017421975.1 Pseudomonadota bacterium | reverse complement strand
GACATTAAATAAATACAAATATAATAGATTTCGCTTAAAATTGCAGATGGATTACAGTTTTTTGCGTAAAATAGTATGCTGCAGTGCTCCGTCAACAAAATATTGATAGGAGCAGAAGATGGGATTGCCGTCGATGTCAAAATTGCCGGTGCAAGCGTTGATCTCGAATTAGGCACACAATTGAGGATAGGTGGTACGTTCAAAGAGTTTTTGCCGACTGGAATCGTTTCGATCACGGATGGAGCGATTGGTTTCAGAGAAAGTGAATTCGAGTTCCAATCGGGGGCACAGATCGCTTTTAACAATTCGCTTGATGGTAAAATCGATATCGTTGCGACAGCAGAAATCAACACGGAGTCTTCAGCCTTTAGCAGCGTGCTCGGTTCAACGGATCTCGATAGACGCAAGCGCATTTCGACGACGGATTCTTCGGCCGGTACGCTCTATGCAATCACGCTCAACGTTGGCGGAACTGTTTTTAGACCCAAATGGAGCTTTGATTCGAGCCCATATTTGAACGATACCAATATCTATGCACTCATTCTTACGGGGCGCACCATCGAAGATTTTTCGGGAAACGATATTGCGATGGAATCCCTCCTATCGCCGTTTTTCTCATCTCAGCTTGACACAATTATTGATGCGGATCAGTTCCAGTTCCAGTTTACGGAAGGTGCAGCGCAGCTCGTCTACGTCAAACAGATCAACAAAGGCCTTCGCATTGCTGCAGGTGTGTCGATTAAGGGAGCGGAAGGCAATGAACAGGCCGTGTCAAGCGAGTATTATTTTAATGATTACATTTTTACAGACCTCACAGGTCAGAACACGGCAGATGAGGTTGGACGTGCGCCGACATTTAAATTGGGCCTCCGCCTGAACCTGCATTTGCCGATTCCTCTCAACTGATGATGGAACATTGTTGATATGATTGTGCCGTCATTTGTCCTTTCATAATTTGGTTAATCGATTCAATAGGTAAAGCATCATGTTAGAAAAAATTATTGAATTTATAAAAAATCATGCGTTGATGCTGAGTGTGTTATTTATTTTTATTCTTCTGGTTGTTTTGTTTCATGAAGTCATGACGCCGTTTGTGATTGCACTTATTGTCGTCTATCTCATGGAACCGCTCGTCAGTCGAATGAACCAAAAAGGCATTGGAAAGCGAAAATTTCCACGCTGGTGTGCAGTTATCACGGCATATTTTTTATTTTTTGCATGTATTTTGGGCGTTGGTTTTGCGTTTATTCCTTCATTGGCCAGTGAAATTTCACAGGCGACAGAAGCACTCCCAAACTATTTTACGCGCGTGAAAAATGAGGATATTCCGCGATGGAGTGCCCGCGTGGATCGCCTTATGTTTAAGTTAAATCTTCGCGATACGAAAGATGTTCGTGAAACCGTGCAGATTGCTTCCGATCAGATGGCGGAAGCATGGAAAAACGCCTATCGTGAGTTTGATATTGCTATGCGTTCTCAGGGGGAAGTTTCGTTACCCTTTGTAGATACGAGCGGAGAACAGCCGTTATTAAAACTCGGCGTGGAGAGGAATAGTAAAAAGCAGGTAGCTGAGGTTGCGCCTGCAATTGCCAAAGCAAAGGAGCAACCGGATGAAAGTTTTATCAAACTTGTGCGAGGCAGAAACAACGACGAATATTATATTGTTCCAGGAGAGAACAATATTATTATAGAGCCAGATGCCAAGGGTACGTACACGCTAAAATTTGCCAGAAAGGATCAGGATTTATCGACGCCGAATGCATTTAATCTTGAGCAGGAATTGAGCAAATTTGCGGGTGATCTGATTGAATCAAGTACGCATTATGCAGGCAGTGCGCTGACATTTTTGCAATACACGATCCAGGCAATCATAAATATGTTTGTCCAGATTATTCTTGTCTTTATGCTTGCTGCATTTCTGTCGATCGATCAGCCCAAGATGATGGCGAAATTCCGCAAATTATTCGCGTCCCCAGATGGCAGTACAGACAAGTTTGATGAACTTCTCTCCCGTCTCTCCAAAGGTCTTGGCGGCGTTATTCGCGGTCAACTTTTGATCTGTTGTATCAATGGCACGCTGACGGGTATTGGTTTGTGGATCTTCGGCGTCGATTTTGCGATGTTACTCGGCATTATTGCGGGCGTACTGAGCATTGTTCCGATTTTTGGAACTGTGATTAGTACGATACCTGCTGTTTTGCTTGGTCTTGTGCAAGGGTTCACGACGGCTGTTCTCGTCCTGGCCTGGATTCTTCTCGTCCATTTTTGCGACACGAATTTCTTCACACCGAAGATTGTCGGATCGACATCATCCTTGCATCCGGTGGTGATTATTTTTGCCCTTCTGGCGGGGCAGCAAAGTTTTGGAGCACTTGGACTCATTCTGGCAGTTCCCGTGGCATCGATTTGTCAGACGCTGTTTGTCTTTGCGATGGATCAGTCTAAAAACAAGCAGAAAGCTGAGGCTTTGGCGCTTGCAGGTGGCGGTGTCGTTGCGGATATGGATGGCTCTGAAGCTTCGCACGAAGAAAGTGGTGATGTCGCATTGGTAGCCGCTGTTTCTGGTAGCGAGACTACCACGGCTTCAGCAGACCTTCCGAAGCCTTCAACTGAGCCTGAGACGCGTCAGGATATGGAACAGACACAGAAGGAGGCTTAGCCTGGGGGCGTTGCGGGGGCTTGCCCCCGCTTTGGGGGTAGACGCGTATTCTCATTGTGGCTTGATTGGGTGATTAGCACGTCGTCGTCTTGAAACGTTCTGTATCGCCAGTTAATCTTTTTTTTATGCCACAATGAGAATAGCGGCGTAGGGGGCTTCAGCCCCCACATGCGTGTACGCATACGAAAAGGGGCTTGTACGTCCAAAAAAAAGAATATTTTGTGGCGTGACATGTCTGGGCGTGTTGTCTGGTGCGAATTGTTGAAAAGTGTTACAAAAAGAAAACATACATTTGTTCTATCAATTTGCTATTTTAAGAATTTGAGATATATTAACTATGGCGTTGATCATCAATGCCCGTTAAAACCGTCAGGCGCCAAGGATTGCGGTTAAGAGATGGACGGTTTTTTTACTGGAATTTTGAAGCTGAGACAGTCATAAGGAATTGAGTGATAAGGAAGGCCTGGTCTGGTTTTCCAAGTTTGCCTTATTCCCTGTTTGCGGAGAGGAACTTATGAAAATATCGAAGTGGTTTTTGTTTGGATGTATGGTCGCGGCGTTTCAGTTTTCCGGATGTTCGAACGGCGAAGGGGATTCAGACAATGCCCAGAACGGGGACAATTCGGGCAACGAAAACCCAGGAACAGACGATCCCGGTACGGACGATCCTGGTACGGACGATCCCGGTACGGATGAGCCTGACGACAAAACCGTCTGTGGCGATGGAAAGGTGGAAGGGGGTGAAACCTGTGATGATGGCGGCAAAGATAATGGCGATGGCTGTTCGTCAGAATGTGAGGTCGAGCCTGGTTACGTCTGCGATGCATTGGGGTGTGAATTGACCTGTGGCAACGGCAAGCCGAACGAGGGTGAGGCTTGTGACGATGGCAACCGTGCGTCGGGGGATGGCTGTTCGTCAGAATGTGAGGTCGAGCCTGGTTACGTCTGCGATGCATCGGGGTGTGAACTGGCCTGCGGCAACGGCAAGGAGAACGAGGGCGAGACCTGTGACGATGGCAACCGCGCGTCGGGTGACGGCTGTTCCTCAAAATGCAAGATTGAAGCCGGGTATTTGTGCCCGACGTTTGGCGCGATGTGTTATGAAGTGCCCGTGGAATCGTATTGCGGTGACGGTATTGTCGATCCTGCATCCGAAATCTGTGACGATGGCAACGATTACTCGGATGACGGCTGTTATGAGTGTGCCGTTGAGGCCGGTTGGCGCTGCGTTACTGGTGATTGGGGATTAAGCAGCTGTTATAGACGCGCTTGCGGTGACAGCATTGTCGATCAAGAGCCTGAGCTCGGATTTAACGAAGTCTGTGACCATGGACGTAATAATGTTGCTGAGGACAAGGCTTACGGCAAGGATGTCTGTGTTGCCAAAACGTGTGTTTATGCGCCTTATTGCGGTGACGGAAATGTCGATGAAGCTTTTGGTGAAGCGTGCGACAATGGCAGCGATGCGGACGGCGTATCTCTCAATACGGCAACGTATAACGGCTGCATGGCAGATTGCACATTAGCGCCCTATTGTGGTGACGGCAAAGTTGAGCCTGGTATCGAGAATTGTGATGATGGCGGTCAGATTGACGGTGATGGCTGCTCGGCCAAATGCATGCGCGAGGAAGGCTGGCTTTGCCCCGCAGTGGGTGGTGCATGCAAGGAACTCGAATGTGGTAATGGCATTTTGGCGGAAGGCGAAAGCTGTGACGACGACAATCATACCAATGGGGATGGATGTGACTCCAACTGCAGGCCGGAAGCGGGCTACAAATGCATTGGCTTCGAAGTGGCTTGTACGGAATGTGTTGCCAAGGGCGTTCAGTGTATGAAAGTCAGCTATGGTGACGGCAAGCTTGATATCGATGGTTATGAGGAATGTGACGACGGCAATCTAAACAATGGCGATGGCTGTTCATCTGTGGGACATGTGGAACCAGGATATGTCTGTCCGACGGCGGGTGCCCGATGCGTGGCCAAAACCTGTGGTGACAGCATCCTTGCCTTTGGTGAGGAATGTGATGACGGTAATGTGACATCAGGTGATGGTTGCTCGAGCCGTTGTAAATCGGAAACCAACTGGCGTTGCCCAACGCCGGGCAAACCGTGCGTGAAGGGAACGTGCGGCGATGGTTATGTCGATGCCGGAGAGGAGTGTGACAGTGGAACGGCCAACGGCACCAAGCCCGGTTGTTCGTCGGCATGCAAGCTCGAAGCCGGCTATGAGTGTCTTTCACTCGGCGCATATTCCGACAAATCGCTTGCCGCGTGTAAAAAAATAACGTGCGGTGACGGTAAAATCCTCGTGACAGACGGTTATTCGACTTATGAACAGTGCGATCTGGGTTCGACGTTGGGCGAAACGACCGGTTGTTCGACGGACTGCCGCGTCATGGCCGGATATCATTGTATTACAGAAGATGATGGCTCGATGACGTGTCATGAGGGCGTGTGTGGTGACGGACACGTCGATGTCGGTGAGCAATGCGATGACCACAATTTGAAGGCGGGTGACGGCTGCGATCCGTCGTGCAAGATTGAAGCTGTTTTTGAGCAGACGGTAGATGGCTCGTATCGCCCGATATGCGGTGACGGCATTACAGTATGGGATGCCGGTGAGGAGTGTGACGACGGCAATCTCGCTTCGGGCGACGGCTGTTCGTCACAATGCAAACGCGAAGCCGGGTACGCCTGTACCGAGTATTCCAATGAATTGCCGCCGACGATCAAACTCAATGTGACGCATCGCGATTTCAGAGGGTATTATTCTGTCCATAATAGTGAAATCAATCGATTTTGCAAATCATCATCTGATGCATCGCCGGTCGATGGTTGTATTACAAATGCGATGGTCAGTGCATACGGCGATAATTTCAGAGCGAAGGCCGGGCATCCTGATTTTGAGCGCATTAACGCGAGTTATGTCAATAATCCTGTTAACCAGAATGCAGGCGTGACGGCGTATCGCCTTGGCGCAGACGGTGTGCCAGAGTTTTTCCAATCAGGCAGCACGGGCATTACTAAGAATTCCTTCCAGATGTGGTATCGCGACTTCCCTGGTATTAACAAGACGATCAAAAAACAGCTGACGCTGAATAAACAGTCGGATGGTTCCTACCAGTATTATTCATCGGCGTTTTTCCCGATCGATAACGAAGGTTATGGTAATGAGTCGAATAACCATAATTTCCACTTTACCTCTCACATCCAGACGTATTTCAAATATCGCGGGAACAACGAAAAATTGACATTTAATGGCGATGATGACGTTTTTGTCTATGTCAATGGCGTCAAGGCCATTGATCTTGGGGGATGCCACAGTGCCACATCGGCTTCATTTAAGCTGGAGGGCAAAGAACAAACGAAAGTCGTCGATGGAACGACATATAAATACAAATATAATGGGACGTATGACCTGTATGAAAATGGTATTTATTCGATTAATTTTTATCAGGCGGAACGCAAGACGGATGGTTCGAACTTCCAGCTGACGCTTGCCGGCTTTATGGACATGGGCACGACGACGTGTTCGAGTATTTGTGGCGACGGTTTGATCGTCGGCGACGAGGAATGTGATTATGGCAGTGCTTCGACGGCCGATTGGGAGCTTTACGGATGCGACAAAACGACGTGTCAGAATAAGCCGAAATGTGGTAATGGTCGCATTGAAAGCGGTGAGTTCTGCGATAATGGTAACTTGTGCGCCGGTAATGCGTCAGCGGCATGCACGGGCATTACCGTCAAAACGGATGCCGCTTGCATCAATTGTGAATACGCAAGCTGCGGCAATGGTACGAAAGAAGCTTATGAGGAGTGTGATCCGAAGGATGCGACGCACGCCGGTTTGGCAGCTGGTCAGCGCTGCCTGAGTACATGCAAAATTTCGCGTTGCGGTGATGGCTATGTCGATGCGGATGCCGGAGAAAAATGCGACGACGGCAACACGAACAACAACGATGCCTGTACCACGAAATGCGATGTACCTTCTTGCGGTGACGGTATTGTGTCCGATTACCTCGGCGAAGTTTGCGACGATGGTGAAAACACAGGTGATTATGGCACGTGTGGACTGGGCTGTGCTTATCTGGCGCCGTATTGCGGTGATGGCAAAGTGGAACCTGGCAAAGAAGATTGTGACCTCGGAAAAGATAAAAACGACGGTTCATATAATGGCTGCACGTCAGAATGTAAGTTCTTTGGCTGCGGCGACGGCGTTATCCAGACTGAGTTTGGCGAGGAATGTGATAACGGCGCTTCGAATGGCACGGATAACAAATGTGATAATACTTGTCTGAAGGTTTCCATTATTTATTAATGGATATATCTTTTTTATAAAAATAAAGACGCCCTTTTAGGGCGTTTTTTTTTGAATCCTGCTTCGTTTTTTGTATGATTTTTTGATAATATGGCGGGGGGAAAGCCCCCCACGCGGCTATTTTCATTGCATGAAAATACGCCGCTTTCCCCCCTTTGCGGGGACACCCCGCAACGCCCCGTGTGCGTTTGCACAATACATGTATGATGAATAAGGAGAGATATCGAAATGAGATGTGCGATCATCTTGAGTGGTTGTGGTGTACGCGATGGCTCCGAGATCCATGAATCTGTGACAGCCATGTTAAGCCTCGTTGAACGCGGTCATTCTTATCGGTGTTTTGCACCTGACAGGATGCAGCAAGCCGTCATCGATCATGCCCATGGGTGTGAAAGCGATGAAAAACGCAATGTGCTTGTCGAATCTGCGCGTATAGCGCGTGGTGTCATTCAGCCGTTGCAAGCGGCAGAATTATCGACATTTGATGCCGTGATCTTGCCTGGTGGATTTGGGGCAGCGACGAATTTGTGTGATTTTGGGAGCAAGGGTGCATCGTGTTCGGTCATACCGGAATTGGCATCGTTTCTCAATCGAGTTCACGAAGCCGGCAAGCCGATTGGTTTCATGTGTATTGCACCTGTGATTGCAGCACGCGTTTTTGGTGACCGTGGTGTACGACTGACAATTGGAGATGACGCTGGCACGGCGCAGGCGTGTGAGGCGATGGGCGCAAAACATGTCGTTTGTCGGCATGATGAAGCTTGTGTCGATGAAACGTTGAAGATCGTGACGACACCTGCCTATATGAAAGCGCGTGATATTGCCGAATGTTGCGCGAGTGCGAGGGCGCTTGTTGAGAAGCTGGAAACGCTCCTTTAGGTAATGGTGCTTATCCCCGCAAAGTTGTCGTAAGAATGTGATACATCTGAATCTTTGCTTTTTATAGCGTTTTGCGGAATAAGCATGGTAAGACAGATACTGTCTATTTGCATGGCTCTTTGGGGGAGAAAACGCATTGAAATATGAAATCAAAACGGCGAATTTTGTTGCCGAAATAGAGAACGACGAGCAGTTGTCCCAACTGGCGAAGGTAGGCACACTCAAGAAGGATACGAAGATCCGGATGATGCCGAACGGTCAGTGGATGCCTGCGAAGAATTTACCCGTGCTTCAGGTCGTCTGGGGTCTTGTACCGGCGGCGAATGTTCCGTCTATTGAACGTCCTGCTGCTGCAGGCACAGGCATACGTCGACTCAACAGTGCGCCACCGATTTATTCGGATGTATCGGAGCGAAACGGTGCAGTTGCAGGTTTGGAAGTTCCGCCGCCAGCGCCGTGTTTACCCCCACGCGTTTCGAATTTACCGCCGCCAGCACCGAAGGTGTCGCCGAATTTACCGCCGCCAGCACCGAAGGTGTCGCCGAATTTACCGCCGCCAGCCCCTAAACTTCCCCCTCAAAGGGATGATTTGTTTGGCATTGATGAACCTCGATCGGAGACAGTTGTTGATCGGGCACCGCGTTTTATTGAGGCAGAAAACGAAGCTGAAACAGCACAAGTTGCGCGGTCTTCTGATGAAAAGATGCGTGAAAATGCAGTTTATTCTGGCCGTGATGCTCAAAAATTGGCGGATTCCATGCGTTCTCACGACCTGGAAGTGCTTGAGTCTCTCGAATTGGAAGTAGAGCCGCCTTGCGTCGATTTGGATAAAGATATTGTCTTTAGAGGATTATCAGATGCGGAAGATGAGGCAGGCAAATCGACGCGCAAGTCGCCTTCATCTGTGGCCTTGGAAAGCACCATGCTTTTGACTGATGATATGATTCAGCAAAGCATTGTTGAGCAGCCGGGCAAGCATGAAGCGTCATCGTCACATCGGAGTGAGATTGTGGAAGCCGTTGATGCGTATCCAGACGAAGATGATTCAAAAACGAAAACGAATTGGGCGGATGATCTTCCCGAAAATAGTGAAGAAACGGTCGCCATGGCGACGAATCCTTTTTATGAAGGTGCTCAGGAAGATTCAGATGCTTATGATTCGGTCGATATTTCTCTTGAAGAACCGGCGGAAGGCAAATCGGAGATTAAACAAGATGATCCCGTCAACATTCAAAACTGGATCAAGAATGACACGTTACATGGCACAGGAAAACCAGCGGTTGCCCAACGCGTTCCTTTGTCCAATCGCAGAATCCGGAAAAACGTGCGTTCGATTGATTCATCAGATGAAATGGAAGTTGAGCGGGTCAAAACGTCGGATGCATCAGCATTACTTGAAGAACGCACGACGCATGATGTCAAGTTTTTGGACTATTTTATAGAAAAAGCGCAGACGAAGCCGATTATCACGCCGAGTGATCTTGCGGAAGCGCTTTATGAGGAAGACGAGACGCGGGAAAGAAGCCACGTCGATGAAGCGCGATTACATTCACTTGTGGACGCCGTTTCTTCTTCGAATAAAGCCACTTGTGAGGTGAATGAAAAAAATACGATTTCAAGTGTGATTGATGAGGAAGACGAGACGCGGTCAAGGGAAGCTTTGGATGAGAAGCTAAAGCATCAGGACACGCATCGTGCACCGTCATCTGCGCCGGTGCGAACGTTTAGTCCGGCTGATATCAGCGCTGCTCGTGCAGCGATTGAACGTGCCCAAAAGAAGCTCAATGATGCGGATAAACTTGATGTTCGTGAATTACGTGAGACTGCAAACTTAATGTCTTCGGCATTTGAGGCAATCATGAATTCTCAAATCAGTGCCGTTCTTGAGGATAATGATCAAGATAGTGTGCGGGAAGCTGATTTAAAATCGTCTCAGCGTGTGTCTGGTTCTCAGGGGGAATCGAGTAAAAAACAGGTTTCTGATGCTCATAAATCCGCTTCCGAACCACAAAAATCCGAAAAGTTGTTTCAAACGGAATATCGCGTGAGATCGGAATCGCAGTCAACAGAGGATGATGCGGATGAATTTGATGAGAGCAAGTCTGAGCAATTCTCTGTCCACAGCCGCGAAGAACTTGAGGCAATGATGCGGGCATTCAGTCAGCAGGAAAAAGAAATTCAGAAATTATCCGGTGATCATGAGGCACTTGACGGAGAAGATTTGGAAGATGACGAACCTTCTTCGACAGAGAAGTTACGTGTTCACAAGCGATTGGATATGCGCCATTTGGATCCTATGGAACTGGATGAATCCGAATCGGTATCCATCAATCTTCCATTGGCGACGCGAAGCATTCCACCTGTGCAGGCTGGGGAATTGCGTTCCCTTTTTGAAAAAGAAGATGAACTTCATATTTTTCTTGCCAATGAGATTCGCACAGTGGAATCAAATTGTAATAAGGAAGCTTTAAAAGATGAAGCCATCAATTATCGTCCTGCACCTAGAGAAAGGTGTCAGAATGGAAAACGCGAAACGACGGATCCGTCGATGAGCGTTCAGGATACTGTTATGACATCGGCTGTAGGAAGTGGGGAAAGTGAAAAT
>JAFOHE010000030.1 GCA_017421975.1 Pseudomonadota bacterium | reverse complement strand
TGGTAGATTTCCTTTTAGCAAGAAATTGATTCCGAACCAACTATAAAGCCACATTTTTGTGGGACAGCAGTGGGGCATGCCCCCTTGCTTAATGTGTCAAATTTAGCTTCTTTGTCTATATATATGGATAGAGAGGTTTTTTCTGTATCGTAAGGAGTAATATGAAAAAGATTGCTGTTATGTCTGTGCTCGCAGCCATATTATATTCAGGGTGTTCAGATAACTGTAATGGCGGTGAAAGATGGTGCAAAAATGATAATGTATATAAGTACTGCAATGAGGAAATTGACAGTGATTGGAGGGAAATGGATTGTAATGAGAATATGGACTATCCTGAGGGAGGTGCAGTTTGTTTTGATCGTAATTCAGATGGGAAAGCACAGTGCGTACGCAAATGTGAATTGGGTACGCAACCGCGTTGTGAAGGAGACTACCATTTGACTAGTTGCATTGAAAAAAAATATAAGGATGGTTCGGTGGGCGGTGTTTTATTCTGGGAGTATTGCCCCTATGGTTGTTCGGTTACCGATGGTGTCGTGCAATGCAAAGAGAAGAAACAGCTACCGATGTGAATCGTGTGGTTCGGCTTTATGATTTCCCTTGACTTGCTTCATACAAGTCCAACCAAATCAGATCAGACTGTACAATCACTGGAACAGCATATCTTAACGTTGATTCAACAATTGGAAAATGCTGTTCATAATCAAAACCGAGAACAAGTGATCGAAATTTCAGCAAAGATTAAAACCACAGTCGAAGAAAGAAATCGAAAACTGAAATGATTGAATTCGAATTATCACTCCTTGGTACATCACTCATCCATCACCGCTCGAAACGCGACTTCTCAGCTTTCGGCCTGTGTCGCAACCTCTTGTTAGAAGCGTTTTCAGGTCGCTTTTGGCTTTCAAAAATTATGTCATCTCCACATTAATACACGTCTGTGTTTTGCTAAAGATGACCTTTGATGTCAATCCTCCAGCCGCTCTCCCATTACATCAAAAAGCATCGTGTTTTCGTCTGCGCGAACTCGTGAATTCTTCCATCGTATTTTGCGCGACAATTTCATAGAGCGTTGCCGTTTTCTCTTTTGCAGCTCGAAGAATACGCCCCAATCGCTGGACGTGCTCCCTTACGGATCCGGATCCGGACAAAACAATGGCGACATTTGCTGCGGGAATATCGACGCCTTCGTTGAGTACTTTGCTCGTCACGATGACAGGAAATTTTCCGGAATTAAAGCCTTCAAGAATGGCGTGTCTTTCTTTGGCAGGCGTCTGATGCGTCATTGCAGGCAAAAGGTATTCGCGGCTCAGGCGATAAACGGTAGCATTATCGGCCGTAAAAACAATCGTTCTGTCATTGCGATGAAAAGCGAGCAATTTTTCTAAAAGCGCCAATTTTTCGCGGCAATGCTGTGTGATCTCCCGCTGAAGGCGATGTGCGCGAAGGGCAGCGCGACCTTCCGTGCTTCGCGAAGAGAGTCGCAAAAACTCGCCCCAACCCGTCGGCGTTCCAACGCGTATTTTGTTTTCACGAATAAAAGAGAGATAGCAGGCACGCGCTTCTTCGTACGCCTGTCGCTCGTCTTCCTGAAGCGACACTTCGTAATTGACACATTCGTAATTGGCGAGCGTCTCACCGGTCATATCACGAATGGAGCGTTGATAAACGATAGGGCCAATGAGTTCAGCATACGTATGAGGGGCTTCGCGTTCAGGTGTTGCAGTCAAGCCGAGTCGGAAGGGCGCAATCGACTGAAAGGCACTGAGGCAATATGTCTCACTAGGCAAATGATGAACTTCGTCAAAGACGAGAAGTCCAAACTGATTGCCCAATCTTTCCATGTGAATGTATGCCGAATCATACGTCGTTACAGTCATTGGCAAAATCTCGTTTGCCCCGCCGCCCAACATACCGACTTCCACGCCAAAAGCCGCTTCGAGGTTACGCTTCCACTGAACAACAAGGTCAATGGTTGGCGTTACGACGAGCGTCGGTCTATTTTTCAGAGCCATGATCAGATAAGCGACAAAACTCTTACCGGCCCCTGTCGGCAAGACAACGACCCCGCTTCCGCCATTTTTATCCCAAGCCTCCACGGCTTCCTGCTGGTAAGGAAAGGGTTTGCGTTCATATTGGAATTTCAGATCCAACTGTCCGTATTGGCGAGCTTTATCATAAAATGGGATCTTTGCACGCGTCAAAGCGACGAGCAGGCGACGATACGAGATAGCAGAAGCACGAAAAGCAGAGACACGGTCATCCCAACAGAGCGGCGGCAAATGCGGAATCGCCTCCAGCGCTTCAGGCGACGTCTGTGGGGCATCAATTTTCAGCGTACCGCGATCAAATTCAATTGTCCATGCCATCGTCATTCACACTCCTTTGTGACTATGCCCTCTCGTAGACAAGCTCACCGATAGGTGTTTAGCAGCCTTTGGTTGCCATCGGTAAAAACTTTTACACGTCGATTCTGACATCGCGCATATCATCGACGCCCAAACATAGCATCAGCAGACGTTCGAATCCCAGAGCATTTCCGCCGAGTTTGCCAAGACTGGGCAAAGCTGAGAGAAGGGGTTCGTCGATGGGAATTTGTTCAAAGCCGAGTTGAGCGCGTTCCACGTTATCAAGCTCAAAGCGCTTTCTCAATTCGACGGGATCGTTCAATTCGGAATAACCATTACACAGCTCAATGCCGCAAATATAGAGTTCAAAGCGCTCAGCCACGGCGGTATCGCCCTGACCACGCGTCATAGCGAGGCTTGCCATAGAGGCCGGATAATCGCACAAATAGGTCGGATGATCCATGCCCAGGTTCGGCTCAATGCGTTCACACAAAACGCTGAAATAAACGTCATTCCAGGACCAATCATCACCAATGATGCAACCGGCGCGACGCGCAGCGGCGATGATTTCTTCACGCGACAGACCAATGGGCGCAAAGCCAACGTAACGCAAAAAAGCGTCGTTGACGGTTAAGCGTTCAAAAGGTTCTGGTGAAACGGCAACAGCAGCTCCCATTTTTCGCCCGCCGGAGCGCCAGATCTGAGTGCCGAGCGCCTTCGTCACATCACGCACGAGCGCCTCCGTCTCGTCCATCATATCGCGGTAATCCGCATCCGGACGATACCATTCCAAAAGCGAGAACTCAGATCGATGCACCTTTCCCGCTCTTTCGCGTCTAAAAACGCGTGCGAATTCGAAGATCCGCCGACGATATTTCGAAAGAAAAATCTTGTGTGCGTATTCCGGCGAGGTCTGAAGAAAACGCGTCTGGCCGTCATACGTCGTCGTAGAGAAACTCGCAATATAGACGTCGGAAGCCGTCGTTTCGCGCATGGCACACGTTTCTATTTCGAGATAATTTTGTGTTTTAAAAAACTGTCTGACAGCATCACGTGCCACAGCTCTCTTCTCGAGGAACTCGATGGGAGCGATACTTAACATTTTGTCCATCGTTTCACCCATAACATCATCGTCAATACCAGGGGGCGTTGCGGGGGATTCCCCCGCAGAGGGGGTAGCGGCGTATTTTTCTGTTGTAGGTACGTTCCGTGGAACGTACCTACAACAGAAAAATAGCCGCGTAGGGGGAGACATCCCCCACCTGCGAAAAAGAAGGCGCTCCAAGGAGCGCCTCATCATGCAAACATCCCGATTAGAGAAGCAGACGACGGCCACCTCTCGAAGGAGCAGACTGTTGTTTTTTGCCACCACCTGATTTTTTGGATCCACCAGAACTCGATTTTTTGGCGGGAGCAGCTTTTTTGGCGGGTGGTTTGATGGATTCATCTTTGACGAGCGTGATTTTTTCTTCGAGGCCCGCCTTCATGGAAACCTCTTTGACGACATCCTGATAATCATCGAGGCGGATCGTCCATTTTTCCGTTCGATCGGCGCTGACCTGCTCTTCACAAGCATAGGGCGTCACCCCACGAAGCGTGCCATCTGCATTGTAAATGCGGGCACCAGAAGGCGTCGTATCAATATTGAATTGCACGCGTTTGCCTGTCACTTTAGCAGGCGTTCCACGGGACTGTCCAAGCGCAAGCCCAATTCCTTCCGTCATCGCCATGATAACTTTATTATCGCTCTCCTCGAGCGTTGCAGTAGGCACTTCCTGGACTTGCGGCTTTTCTGCCTCAATTGTTTTTTCGTCAACAGCTTGTTTGGCTTGTGGCGTATCTTCAGCAATCTGGGGCTTTTCGTCTTCTTTGTCGCCCAAGACCATGGCAAACAGGCACACGGTCATCATGGCAAGTATCGTCGCAACACTGGCAATGAGGATGATGAGGTTTTTACGCGTCGTTTTGGGAGAACGCACGCGATTCGGCATGGGTCCGATGTGGAAAGGCGCACCATTTTTTGGCGGCGTGAGCTGCATGTGAATGTCGCTCACCGGTCCGACAACAAACTTGATGCGCGTCGCACCAATCTCAATCTGATCTTCAGACTTGAGAATGACGTGCGTCGCAGGAAAAGTGTTGACGGTCGTCAGATTATCCTGACTGACAGCAACCATCTCGAACTTGCCGGCATTATAATTGATTCGAATGTGGTGACGGCTCGTATAGCGGTCGTTGACAATGACCATATTGTCTGTCGCACGGCCGATGGTGGTGATCGTTTTTTTGAGTTCACAGACGACGGGATCGCAGTCTGCCTGGAAAAGAATAATAGATGCCCTTGTGACACCAGGGATATCGTCCCCACATTGAACATTGGATATCGTCGCAGCTTTCACATCGTCCTCCGCAGAACTGCCGGCACTGGCGGACCCCATCACGGCATCATTTGTATCCCAACCACCACCGACTTCCTGCATTTCTGGCATGGGTCCAGAGGGCATTTCCTGAACATTCATCTATGTGTGAGTGGTGGTATTGTTGCTATG
>JAFOHE010000029.1 GCA_017421975.1 Pseudomonadota bacterium | reverse complement strand
TCGTGGTGACGCACACTCTCAACTGACTTAAAAACGTCCGATAATGTATATTATGTCAACTTGATGTTCAAAAGAAGGTTCGAAACCTGTTTTATGTGTTTCCGCCGTCCTCTATGCGTGCACTGTCCTCATCGGCTTTGAATGCCACTTTTCTAGACGCGCATTACACCTGTCAAAACGCTCGATCATCCACATCGCTTCAAAATGCTTTGGGAACGACAAATAAACCAACTTTTTGAAGTTTCTCCCAACTGCTTCTATCGATATGTCTTCCCCATTCCAATCCCCTTCTCCTGGTTTCTGTCAATTTTCCAGTTCAAATTTAATATCTAAAAATTACGTTTTGCGTTTTTTTGGTTACAGAAAAAACATCCTTAAAATAGTGTTACTTAAAAATTCTCTACGTTTAATAATTTTTACTATCGAAATTTTGTTTCGATAGTAAAAATTATTAACAACGAAAATATCGTGACATAGTTTTGATATCCATCATTGTGAAAAAGCATCACGAAGATTTCAGATAAACTGTCCGAGCGCTCTTCCACAGAAGCCCTTGTGTTCCGCAGACACCTTAGTGCTCATTTTTACTTGGACAAATGGCAAGCTATGTCTTGACGGCAAATTTAGTTTGCTCATTTGGCTTGTGGCAACAAGTTCAAGTTGGAAGTATCACTCTGGCAAACAAAATGAAAAAATAGTCATCGGTATCCTCAAGCACATTGACACCCAAATCATTCTGCTAAGAGTCCCCTTCAACAGGAAGACATATTTTCTTAAATGATGGTCTTTAGGGTTTTGATCATTTTGCCGAGGAATGAGCGAATTTTGACTTTAAGCGTACACTTTAACGTTAATTTGCTTAAAAGTGCCTCAATTTTCGTATTAAAAAATCTGTTTACAAAATTACTTATGAATTTTTCGTTGATAAAAATATATTCATTATATCTCACTTTAAGAGCTGCATCATCGCGTCCATGCTTTTTTCAGTTCTGTCTCATCTACATCGCAATCGCCAAAAAAAGGCTTCGTTTCATCGAGACCTTTTTTAACTTAGGCGTTGATCAAACCCCATAAATATGGCACTCATTCGCTTCAAAGATAATGGGATATTCTATCCGAACTTTGTGTTCTGTTTTCGGAAACGTCCACGTCTTACTCTTTGTGATGTGACAGTTTTCTAAGTCGGCATCGTCAAGCGTCGAACCCCCACGGATGACTTCTGCTGTCTTGACATTGCCATCCGGAAGAACCTCCCACGCCATTGTCAGCTTACCTGCCAAGTTTTTGTTCTTTGCAAACGTTTCATCGTAACACGCTTTTATCTCACCTGTGTGCACTGACACAACTTTCTGGATGACATCTTTATCTGCTTGCGCTGATTCTCCTCTTGGTGTTTCACCACTCGCTCCCGTCGATGTCTTGGCAAAATCTTGATTTTGGGCTTTTGCGTCGAATCGTTATCGTTTTTGGGCGTGCTGCAAGCGAATAATGTTGAAAACGATAAAGTTAGTTTCGCTTCCAATCGCATCAATACATGAGGCAACCACGAGCATTAATGCGACGCGACCGGTTTGGCATGATCACAACAACCTACATGTAGGCGTATCTTTGACCCCCCTTAAGAGATAATGCCATCGTGCCAGTCTTTGTTACGATTTTTTCTGCATGTTCACATAAAAATAGCGCTAAAAAATTTAAATAATGTGAACATAGAAATTATCCTTAATGGATGTGGCGTGAGACGTATTAAAACCGAAGGCTTCTTGTTTCACCGGCAGACAAAGTGATTTGCGTTTTTTCGTATTTCATCAACGTGGCCATACGATAATTGGGCAACACGGCATCACGTGGAATCTTAAAGATCGTAAGCCCTTGTTTGTTTTGATAACGCGCAAATTGTCCGATTCGAATTGGTTCATTCGGCTCAATATGGAGCGGTGCTTCCGATTTATTGTTGTCTCGAATGGCGAGGTAATAGAAATTCTCGCCTTCCGAGGATAGAATCGTGAATTTTGCGTCTGCAAAATCGAGAACGACATTATCTAGAATCTTTCCCTGGTCAGCAGAAGTCACAACGAGTTGTTTTGTGACGGGAATACAAACTTTTTCACACGAAAGACTCATCGTGTATGTGCCCGCAGGCAGCTGAAGCTTGATGTATCCCATAGCATCTGGCTGAAACTTGCCGCTGAATTGCCTTCCAGTCTCTGTCTTTCCTTTGACCCACGCGTATGATTCATACGGGAAGACCGGTTGTGTGATTTCAAACTTGGCAATTGGCACCTCTGGCATCTTGGATGTATCCGCATCATCTTGTGAAAGATTTGTCTGCGAAGACGGATTATCTTTGGTTGCCGCAGTCTCCCCTGTTTTCTCTTTTGCCTCCGACTGTTTTTTGTCTTCCCTGGCAGCATTTCCAGATTTGTTTTTCAACATTGTCGTCGTTGCAGACAAACGCATTCTGCCCGTCGAATGTGTTTCGGCAGATTTTTTGGGTTGTTCATCTCGTTGTTCATCCTTTATATCCTCAACTATTGGAGGGGTTACCAGAGCCTTAGAATTAGAATCATCCTCTTTTATGGCTTCATTTGGCAAAGGCGATGGTTCAGCCGATGGCAGTTCATTTTTGGGCGCAGCGAGTTCTGATGAGGCAAGAAGTTGATGGTCATCAGGCATGGTATGAGAAGTGTCGGATAGCGACAAGTCAGTCGATTCGACGACAGGTTCTTGACTAAGATAGAAAAAACACGCCAAACCAAGACAAAGCAATAAAAGAATACTGCTTCCAATGGTGATATAGCGCACAAGGTTTCGTTCTGTGCGAATTTTAACGAGCAGTTCACGCGCTTTTTCATTATTTTGGTCAAAAACGAGTATGCGGTTCAAAACTTCGATGGCTGCTGGTTTACGTTTTTGCTCATAATGCGTCTGCGCAAGTGCGTTGTATCGTTCCAGGATTTGGGGCAATATTTTTTTCTCATACCCTTCCGGATCCTGATAATACTGTTTGAGATGAGTGACATAGTCCTCAAGGCCAGCTTTTTTCAATTCCGTCACAATGGCTTCACGCAAAAGCACCGCAGATTCGTAACGATCCGCCGGTTTACATTCGAGACACTTTTTGATCATCCGATCACATTCGCGACTGATGGCAAGATTGTGTCTACTCGGCATGACGAAATCCATTTTGAGAATGGCATTAAAAACAGCTGCCGGTGTCGTTGCATTAAACGGCAGTTCATTCGTCATCGCGTAATAAAGCACCGTTCCCAAGGCAAAGATATCACACGTGAATGAGTACGGTTCGCCATTGATAATTTCAGGTGCCATGTGCGCCGGTGAACCCAAAAGACATCCCGATAACGTCAAACGTTCAGAATCGAGAATTCGCGCAATGCCAAAATCCATCAATTTTATGGAACCTTCCGACGTAAACATGATGTTTTCCGGCTTGATATCACGATGAATAACACCAGAACGATGTGCATGTTCAAGCGCATCGCAAAGACACGCCGTCATGATCAGCCCCATCTCTGGAATACGCGTCGGATGCGCCGTAATGAAGGCTTGAAGCGTCTGCCCTTCGATGAGCTCCATGACAATAAATTGCGTCTGCGTCGTCGCATCTTGCGAAGCATCAAAAATCTCAATAATATTGGGATGATGCAATCTTGCAATGGCCTGGGATTCACGCAAAAAACGTTCGGCACTTTCAGATTTTGAAGCCAAAAAAGGATGGAGAATTTTTATGGCGACCGAACGATGAAGACGCGTGTCCGTCGCCCGATATACTGTGGCCATACCGCCCTGACCAATCTCTTCCTCAAGAAGATATCGGTCTGCAATCGTTTCTCCAACCGTCATGAATACCCACTACCTGCCACTAAAGCCCATTGCTTTTCGCAATTCCATCCACCATTACAAATTATACTATAAACTTGGCACTTCGTCTGAGTTATTTTCGCGTTTTTTGAAAGCAAAAAGGTGCTTATTTTCGATGTAGATCATGCTCCCTTCCCCATTGTCTCTGTTATCGAACGTGGTGCAGTTTCAACTTTGGATGGATCGCAGAATTTTTTTGTGCGACCAATCCATAACCAAAACGGTGCCATTTTCGATAAACCGGTCTTCCCCGATTTGTCTTGAAACCGTCCGAATCACCCCACCATGACAGACAATGAGATAGCGGCCAGGCTTGAGATTATCCAGAAATGCCGTTATGCGTTTTGAAACATCCTCGAGCGTTTCTCCATTCGGAGAAGAAAAACCGTCCGGATAAATGTAGAGTTTTTTGACCCATTCCGGATCAACCTCCCGAATGGGCTTGCCATCATAATCGCCAAAAAAGATTTCACGCAACGATGCCGTCTGTACCGGTTCACCCCAGGCATGACGCGCCGTTTCTATGGCACGATCAAGATCGGAAGAATACACACCATCAAAATCCTCTTTTTCAAGAATGGGCTTCAATGCATCCGCCTGTGCAATGCCTTTAGGCGTAAGCTGTGCATTGATCCAGCCTGAAAGGATCCCTTTTTCATTGGCCTCCGTCTGACCATGACGCACAAACCATATTTCGACGCTGTCTTTACGGAGCGGATTGGCCGAGCCAATGCGCGCCTCATAGCAACGGCAACAGACGGGTTGGTATAAATTCTCCGTGCCCAGCTCTATCTCGGCACCGCTTGAACAGGCTTCGCCATTACGTAGCTTTATGTTGAATACGGCTTTACGGTTGCAAAAGGCACACGTCGTCTTGATTTCTTCAATCGTGTCAGCCACTTCCAAAAGGCGCTTGGAACCTTCAAACAGACGGGTTTTAAAATTCGTGCGCAACCCGTAGCAAATCACCGGAATATCGAGATCTGTCGTAATATTGCGAAGCTGATGGACGAGTTTTTCGCTCAAAAACTGACATTCATCGACGAGAACACAATCGATACCTTCGAGGACTTTGAGATCGATTTCTGAATGAGGCCCCACGCAGAGATCGGCATCACGCGAAAGACCCGCTCTCGAACGAATGGCACATGCACCAAATCGGTCATCAAGCAATGGTTTGATGAGATAAACGTGTTTCCCCTGTGCTTCATAATTATGTGCCACGGCAAGCAAATTGAGAGTTTTGGCACTCCCCATGGCACCATAGCGAAAATACAATTTAGCCATTTCCTAGACCTTATGCTCAAAATAATGATTCCATCAATGAGATCATGCGATATGGGGCGTTGCGGGGCAAGCCGCCCCGCTGTGGGGGTAGCAGCGTATTTTCCTATCATGGAGACGGGCTTTAGAACGTCTCCATGATAGGAAAATAGCTGCGTAGGGGGCAACTGCCCCCCTACAAAACCATCCAAATGATCCGCTTGCCTTCTGTATCAGGATGGCGAAAAAATGGCAAATTGGTTGCCCATTAAAATCTGAACACGAAAAAATCGTTATAAAAAACAAACAACAATTATTTCGTATTATTTTTTGACGCCAAACGCGTTTGTGTAAGGGCATAAATATAGGCATCACGCTCAACACCATCCGGACATCGAAGTTGAAAAGCCTTGTCGTTCGCCAACTTGATTGCCCTTTGACTTTCGGGAGACGTCCGAGTGAGCGCACAGGCGAGCGCATGAATGCGATCATGTGCTGCATCGACGGTCGGCACAATCTCGTGGACGAGGCCGATCGTGAGCGCCTCTTCGACAGAAAACGCATCGCCTTTCAAAATATGAAGAAGCGCTTGTCGGGAAGTGTTCGCCAGTGCCCATTTTAGTCCACCCGCGCCAGGCACAATGCCGTGTGTGGCTTCAGGAAAACCAAAACAAGCTTCCGATGTGGCCAGGACGAAGTCAGAACAAGCGCACAGTTCAGCTCCAAAGCCAAGGGCGTAACCAGTGACAACACAAACCGTCAAAAGCGGCGAACGTCTGAAGCGATCGGTCAACGCACGTTCATAATCAACGTGAGCGATGATTTCTTCATCCGTCCAAGCCTGTCGCTCCTTAAGATTGGCACCGGCACAAAAGATTGGTTTTCCCTTCGGAGAACGCGCCTGCGCCGACAAAATGAGAATTCTGACTTGCGGGAAGGCCGATTCCACTTCGTCAAGAAGGCACGACAAAGCATGTATGTCGTCGCGTGAAAAAGCGTTGACACTGACTTCAGGCGCTTCATTAAAACAAAGATGGCGTACAGCCGAGAGATTAGAATAGGTAGAAAGATGCATGGCAAAAAAAAGCGGCGCCGAAGCACCGCTTAATGCATTAAAGATCGCAATTGATATTGAGTGTCTTACTGTATTTCTTTTCGAGTGCAGAAAGATCGGTGAGGCTCAAGACCTGGCAACGGTATTCCTCACAGTCTGTCTTGCCATTTTTATCGTTATCGATCTTATCTGTACAGAGCTTGTACTCTTCTTCATAGATCTTGACTTTTTCTTCTTCGGAGAGTTGTGAGAAGTTGGAAACGCGAGCCCCAGTTTCAGGAACAACGCCTTCACAATACTGAAGATCGGCGCAATCGAGATCGTCGCAGTCAACTCTACCGTCGAGGTCATTGTCGGAACCATCTTTGCAATTTTCGCCCGACTCGTTCATGTCACCGAGGATTGCACCTGTACAGAGTGGAAGCGTCTCGCAATTTCTGTCTTTGCAATCGGCATAGCCATTCATATCATTATCAACACCGTCAGAACAAAGCTCAATCGTGTTTTCACCATTTAAGGGAACGCACTTGTCACCACAAATCTTGCCTTCACAGTACTCCCTGATTTTTTGATCTGTGCTTTTTTTGCAGGAATTGTCGTTACAATCGATATAGCCATTACAATCGTTATCAACGCCGTCGGTACAGGCTTCAAGCGTATTTTCGGGCAAACTGTTTGGACAACATGTAAACGTGCCATAGCAACTTCTGTCTTTGCAATCGACATAGCCATTGCCATCATTATCGATGCCGTCATCACACGTGTACTCATTGTTTTCGTCACCGCACACTGTCGCGCCTGGGCCGCTTACACCGTCATTGCCTTTGAACTGACAGTTGGGATCATCACAATCCGCCGTACCATTGCCATCGTTGTCAATGCCATCGCTGCAAAGTCTGATCGTATTTTCGACAAGCGCTTTGCCATCATTGTCACTGGTATGTTCTGGGAGTCTTCCGATGCCATCGTCAACGTCGATTCCGGTTGTCGAGCTATTGCCAATGCAACCGTTAGCAGCCAACAATGCACCTGCTAAAGCAAGCACCATACACGATTGAGTAAAAAACTTTTTCACGATCATCCTCTCTGACAAGAATTGTACACGCCAAACCTGGCAACAAAAAGCTCGTTACCTCTCTATTCCAGATAGATCGCAAGATCAAGTGCTCAAATCAAATTTTTGGTCAAGCGAAATAAAAAAACAAAGACCACATGCAAACATTCAATTTTCGATACGTCGAAAGACGCTCGACCAAGTGAGCTGTTTTTTGGCTGTTGGCACGCTCTCCTCAACCTCAAGACGTTCAGCCAACTGCTTGATCCGATCATCCTCACTGACGTTGACAAGCGCCTGGACATGGGCAATATGCTCAGACAGATTCGACAAAATGCGATTCATCTTCGGCATCAATTTGGAATCTTTTTTGCGCGTTTTCATGCGTTCCTGATAGACGCGATCAATGGCTTCTGCCACGTTGGGATTCAGCCAGACACGTTTTTGGAGCGCCTCGACAAACGTATCTGTGACAGCATCGCTATCGGAACGGAATGCGACGGTACTGATAAAATTGTCGTGCAAAATAGATAAAATATGAAAATCCGGCTGATGACCGAAAAGATGCTCAATCAAAACCTCAAGCGCCTGTTGCTCCAAATCGCGAATGGGAAGGCTAAACGTCACGCGAAGGTTGCAATTACCTTCACGAATAAAATTTTGAACATCTGTCGGAAAAGCCTCGAAATCGACGATGGAAGCACCGTGATTTTGCCAGCTTCGAAGCATCTCCTTCGTCCACTGCGAACGGTTCATGGTCTGATACGTGATGCGGGCACACGAGACATTTGCCAGATCCTTTGGGAAACTCGGCAAAAGCGAACCTGAAAAAATGGTGTAGTAAGCATCCGCACTCAGAAGATTGGTATGGAGCAAATTGGAAAAAGACAGATTCGCCGCCTGAAGATTGACACCTGTCATATTGGCGCCTTCAAAGTTCGCTGCCTCAATCTGCGACCAGTTAAAGTTCGCCCAATTGAGACGCGTTCGGCTGAAATTCGCCCACGATGCGTTACAACCCCTGAAATCGGTATTTGTCAGTGTCGCGCCCGAAAAATCGGCACATTCAAGATTCGTTTCCTGAAACTGAGCTGCCATCGCATTCGCGCCTGAAAAATTGCACCCCAAACAATCCGCATCGCACAAATTCGCACGAATAAGCAATGCACCCGAAAAAAGCGCTGCCTGCGCATGACATGCATGAAGATCGGCGCCCACCAGATCCGCTTCCGAGACGTTGCACCATCCAAGATCTGATTCCTCAAGATGCGCCCGAGAAAGCGTCGAATGTTGAAGATCCGCTTTCGAAAAACAAGCCCCTGTCAGCTTCGAACCCGAAAAATTCGTCTTATGTAGAATGGAACCTGAAAAATCACTGTTCGAAAGATCAACGCCGGAAAGATCCATTTCCGACAAATCCATGTTGCAAAACTGTCGCTCACCCTTTTGATAAGCTTCCAAAAGCGTTTCACGACTCATTTGTTCGTTGTTGTTCACGTCCAGACTCTCGCGATATATTCCTGACGTCTGTTTCCGTCAGAATCATTTTGTTTTTTTTGTAAAGCCCACCCAGCCCTACATGATCGTTTTACTATTATTTTGTGTGTTAATGCAAGCTTATAACCTACATAGAACTACATGATTTTTTCGGGCTTTAATCCTGAGAAAAAATTGTTTAATCTCCACAATGGGTGAGAGATTAAACCGCTTTTTTTGGGGGTTGATGCCTGATTCGGTTTAATCTCCCCATATTGGAAGGGTTCAACCATGAGGTGCAAACGTGTTTTCAATCAGTCATAGCATCCTATATCACCTTCGTCTTCCATGGGCATTGATTACGCTGTGCTGTATAGCGTGCCAACCGGTCCACGTATCTCCGCGTGCCCTGTTCGATGAAGCCGAGGCAGCGTATCGTGTCGGAAACTACGATGTAGCGCACCAACAGTATATGAAGTTTCTGAAACAGAATCCGGATCCTCAGCTCGCCATTTTGGCCGAGCGCCGAATGCGTTCCATTGAGCGTGAATTTGATAACGTTATGGGACAAAAAACTGGCCCTCGCCCTGTTTATGTTGCCGGCGAAGATCCCTCTCGATCGACCCCTACCCGTCAGCCCCAGATTTTTCAGACTGATTCCAAACTCAGAGTTCCGCCTGCCAAACCAGAATAAACCTGCCACGCGCTAACATACGCACTATAATACATATAATGATGTCTCAACTCACGCTTCTGTACCGTTATGCCAACACGCACTACCGATCGCGTCACCTTATCACTTTTCTTGGTGTCATGGCATTGCTCGCCTTTATTCTTGCCTGTCTCTCTTCGCAAGTAATGTCCGCCCCCTTTGGCATTGATGCCGAACACGTTGGCGGCACGCCGCTTGAAATCGCTTTTTGGCTTACAGCGCTTTCTGCCGCATTTTTCTCGTTCTATATGTCGGAAATTATTTTCCGTAGTGCCGATGTTCGCCTCCTTGCACAACTTCCTGTCTCACCGATCAACATTTTTTTATACCGCATCAGTTTCGTCATTCTGCTTATCGCCATCATAACACTTCCAGTGTCCGCATTGTTTTTTGAACTCTGGCAGTCGCTGCCACATATCGCCGCATGCTGCACGGGATTATTTTTCTTCGGTAACGTTTTGTGCTGTGTTTTGTCGACGGCAGTCCTCATGTATTCCGGACGCACGTCGCTCAAAGCGCATGGAGATACCGCGATATCTTCCCAGGCTTTTATGATGGCACCGGCGATCTCTCTCTTCGGTTCGCTGATTTCGGTGCTTCTGCTCAAACTTCTGGTCGAAGCCCTGCTCAAACCCAATTTTATAGACGCAGCACTGACAGCCCTCTCCATCACAGGCATGCTGTTTATCGGTTCCGTCATCTATGCTCTCATCACATTCAAAAAAGATTACTATGCCGTCCTGTCCAATTTTATGGACAACGATGCCGTCACGCTGAACGCCAATTACCAATTTGTCGACGAAGCGACGTTGAAGCACATTAAAACAGCCAAAGATGCCGAAACCGCCATTTTCATCAAAGACAAAGCGATTGTCTCTCGCCGCCACACGCTCTCGCGCATCCTCATCATCACGCTGTCTGCCATTCTTGCCCTCGTTGGATTTGCATCCCCCGAAACGCTTTCCGGACTTCATCGTCCATCGCTCGTCGTCTCGCTCTGCTTTATGCTTGGCCCCACCTGGCTCTGGCTTAAAGACGCGCCGTTTGACAGACGTCTTCCTGTATCCCCGACCGTGCGTGACCACGCAAGAATGCGTGCAGCCCTCGCTCTGACGGTTCCCAATATCCTCGTCCTGACGGCAGCCGTATCTCTACCGCTCCTCACAGTTTCATGGTATCAGGCCATTGTTTGTGCCTGCCTCGCCATTCTTTTTATGCTCATTCCATCCGCGATCGCGACATACCTCGTCTGCCGACGCCCTGCCATCGCCACTTTGTTTTCGTGGACAGTGGCTTTCCTCTTTGCTTTCGCTACGATCTTGTGCCCATGAATATCCTCGAAATCAAAAATATCACCAAAAACTACGGAAAAAAATGCGCCGTTTCCAATCTCTCCATGACCATTGGCAAAGGTGAAGCTGTCGCCTTTATCGGTCCCAACGGCGCGGGCAAATCCACGACGATGCGTGCCATCTCCGGACTTCTCCATACAGATGCCGGTTCTATCTCCATTATGGGACACGACGTCGCCACGGCTCCCGTGGAAGCGCGAAAACACCTCGGATTTGTACCCCAGGACATCGAAGTGTATCCCCATCTGACCGGTGACGAATTTCTCAATTTCGTTGCACGCATACGCAATGTCCCTGCCGATAAAGCCGACAAACAAATCGAATCCCTTCTCGAACTCTCCGATCTCAAAAAGGCCAGGCATCAACTCATCCGCGAATACTCCGGCGGTATGGCCAGAAAAATCGCCATGGCCGCTGCCTTCGTCGGTTCCCCGGAACTCGTTGTCCTCGACGAATCCTTCGTCGGCCTCGACCCCGAAAGTACGTTCAAGATATCGCGCTACATCAAACAATATACTGCTGATGGCGGCGCTGTACTCATTTCAAGCCACATCCTTGAAATGCTGCAAAGCCTCTGCTCGCGATTCTTCATCCTGCATCATGGCAAATGCGTCGCCGATTACTCCAAAAAAGCACTCCTCGATGCCTTCGAAAATCCGGAAACACCCGATATCACGTCTCTCTATCTGTACCATACTGAACAAAAACACCTGATCGAGGCTTTCAAATCATGAATCACGCGCCACTTTGCCTCTTTTGTCTGCTCACGGCGCTCAGTCTTCTCTCGTGTACGCCCCAGACACCACAAATCGTCGTTCCCGTTGTCGGAAAACAGATGGCGGATTATCAGGCGTCGCGCGAAAATCGCATCGAACAGCTCAAACGCGATTTCCCTACGCTTCCCCAAACGGCACTCGATGCCTTTGCCACAATTCCGCGTCCCCTTTTTGTCGCAGACCTCGCCCGTCATCGTGCCTACGAAGATCAAATGCTCCCCATCGGTAGTGAACAAGCCACGCTCCGTCTCTCAGATATCGCCTGGCTCATCACGACGCTCAAAATACAGCCCTCTGACACCATCCTCGAAATTGGCACAGGTACCGGCTACATGACAGCTATTCTCGCTCGGACGGGCAAATTTGTCTACACCATCGAACTCAACGAATACCTCGCTGAAAATGCACAGACCACCCTCGCTCGCCTCAAAGTCGAAAACGTACGGTTCAGAACACACGAT
>JAFOHE010000320.1 GCA_017421975.1 Pseudomonadota bacterium | reverse complement strand
GTTATCAACGAAAACCAAAGAAAACAACTATTTTGGGCATTGCTGTCTGAAAGTTATCGTCACTATTATCGAGAATCCAGGGAAGATGAAATCGACACGCCCCCCTTCAGGAACACTATGATAGCTGGATAGCAGCATCAGAAATCATGTAGTTGTACTACGAGAAATTGAACGCAATGCTGGTAAGGAAGGCCGAGAAACATGAGTAAAGTGAAATTGGCAACCTGTTTACATGCGTCGCCAGCGGGCCTGCGGCCGTCGGCAGACTGTTTACATGCGTCGCCAGCGGGCCTGCGGCCGTCGGAGGTCCAAATGCGGCGTCATGCTCCCCAATGCAGGCGGGACGCCTGCATCCCCAGGTGGGGCTGAATAGTTACGAATCGTTTAGGGCACAGTAAGTTCAATATCGCGAATCACGGCCATGTGCTGCATATTCGCCGCACCGGAATCCGCCGCCTGAACAGGCGATATATCACCCAACTCATTGGCACCACTGTGTTTGGAACACTTGTACCCCTTCACAGCACCATACACGCGTGAATCAATCACATGGCCATTCGGATACGTATGACTTCCAATGACGATATCCGTTTCTAGCGCATCAAGATCGGGACTGAACAAAACCCAGTCGTATGGATTCGCCCTTTTGGCATTGGTATTACCGTTGCCGTTCTGGTCAACCGGATACACAGAGGCCGATACTTCAAACGTCGGGGCAAACTTTTTGACCACTGACGTTCGCTTCGAGGTATTAAAATCGCCGCCAGCAACCAAATAATAGGTTGTGGCATCCAGATTCATTTTTGCCTTGATTTGTGAAATGAGTGGCGTCATTTCCTGCGTATTATCAGACGTGTGAAGATGAAGACTGATGGCAAGCAAATCCTTTTTACCAGGGATATCAATGACAGCCCATTCCCAACGCCTGTCACTGACAACATTAGATTTCCAGCCACCGGCGTCCAAAATGGGATACCGTGAAATGATACCGTTGGGGATATTGCCCGTTCCACGATAATACTCATATTCAACACCGAACGTATTATTGACAAACGTCCGAATCGCTTCATCAGTATTGTCCCCATAATTAAATTCCTGAATGAGCACAATATCAGGCTTAAACGCTTCAAAAATGCGGATACCATGCCCTTCATCATACGATTGTTTGGAGCCGGATGTCGTATTGGCAGCCATAAAACGGATGTTATACGTTCCTGGACCATAGGCATCCTCATTGTCCCGATTCAAGAACGAGACATCCGCTATTTTATCGTTTGCAAAAACATCGTCTTTGCTCTCAACATCAAAATGAATGGTATAAGTCTGAGCGCCATCGACGTCATCATCATCGACACCTGTGACGGTAAAAAACTTTTCTACGCCATAATCCTGACCACCAAATTCGATCGTTTCAGGAGAAACAGTTCCTTCCGATACATCGCCAGATGACGCATGAACATAAACGGTTGCTTCGGGCTGCTGATTAAGCTTAATGCCGATACGGACGCTCTTTCCCGCTTCTGTCGTCTCCGTAATCCCATATTTCGTCACAATAAAATGATCGACGAGGTCTGCACCATCATCAAGACACGTCACGAGAACTTGTTGATCTGACACATGCGCATACTGAGCATCGTCACTCTGATAAGAAAACGATACCGTTGCCGTTAGAGCACCATTTTTGGCCCCATCATCCTGACATGAAATGCGAATCGTCTGGGAATCATCCCAATTTTCTGGCGTCACAACAAGTGTTTGAGGCTCAATCTGTATCCGATCACTTTGTGAAACGGCACGGACAGTGACAGTTGTTGTCGGAGCCACAAAATTGGAAAGATAAACGATACCATCCTGCAACACTTCAGACACCGTTACAGCATTTGGGGACACGGTACTCACAGCTTCTATTTTTTCATCAATTTCTTCTGGACAGACGAGGCATGCGTCATCGCCACACGGCATGAGATAACAGTCTTGTCCTTCAAATTCAATCACTTCACAAACGAGGTTATCCCCACATGGCACATACTGTTTATCATTCTCATGATTCGATTCATGACAAGATACGGCAAATAGAGCTATACTCAGAATAAGGTATTTCAAACGT
>JAFOHE010000319.1 GCA_017421975.1 Pseudomonadota bacterium | reverse complement strand
GTATTGGTTGATGATATCCGTCTTTTTATCGTCAAATTGGATGGTGTGGACGGTCGCATCCAGATCGCACCCATCCTCCGGAAAAAACGCATTGCGCAATGAAAGTGTGTTTGGCATGTTTTCACATGTGCAGCTGAATATGGTATACAGCTCAATGCGCGGACAGAATACTTTGGTGCTGCTGTATAACATAGACATCGCGTTCCCGAAAATAATCCATCAGGCTCTGTATGGCATAAGACATCAGCCGAATCACGATATTGGGCGACCACGAACTCTGTGCTTCGACAAAGACCATCAGCCTGTCTTTGATGAGTATGCCGAGGTCGTTGTGTTCGTGGGTTGCGACGACACATTCGCGCGTGATCGTACCAATATCGGCTTCACACACGTCGGTGTCTTCCGGATGAAGCGTCTTGTACAGCTCAAGCTGGTATTTGGAAAACGAAAACAGGTGCGTGAAAACGCTGTCCTTCGTGTTTCGCTTTGTTTTACCCATCGCCTGTTTTTTGACTTTTGGCTTCCTTTGGCTCTTTGAATTGCCTGTGCCCTGCTTTGCCATGACGCCCTCCTTTGGCATACGCCAAAATGTATCATGCCGAGTCCATTTGATCATTGCGAGGCAAAAGAGGATCAAATGGACTCGGCATGATGGCGCGGCCTATCTCGCATGAGAGACGTTCCACGGATCGTCTCTGCATGCTCGATACGGCCTGCGTGCTCGCTTTGGAGCGGGGCTGAGACCGCGCCCCTACAGCTCGCTGGTGCGGGCTATCGCTATGCGATACGCCGCCGTACGCCCGCTATCTGCGATACGCGGGCGGTAATTAAAGTTTTACCCACAAAGCGGGGTGGACACTCAGTCATTGTTATTTACATTTGGTTTAGAACGAGTTTACCCACAAGACAGGGCGGACACCGATGGGTTTTGCGTTGATCGCAATGCTTTCTCTGATAGTGCCGTCGTACATGACGCCATGGGCGGTCGTCGTATTGGACGCCTTCGACCGCAGCCACCAGTACGGATAACAGTGAATATCAGTACATGTTCCATTATACGAAACTCCTGATTCTGAACCTCTCACAATCGCATTTTTTCTGACGACGTAGCGCGTCGCATCGGCAAGACGGTCTGAATCGTTTGCAAAATAGTTTCGGACTTCGTTCTCGCTGAGCAAGAATACCTTGTCTGTTGTCGCATTACTTTTATTGTAAATGACGTTAGATGTGACGATTTTGGCTTTTTCTTCGGCTGTAAAAGCTGCATCGATGAAGTTATCGCTTGTGAAGTCTGTGCCGACGTTATTGTAAGACGGCGCATAGCCGTTGAGCCACGAACGAATCATGCTAAATTCCCACGTGATGTTAACCTGAGTCGTGTTGCAGCTTTGCACATCAAGTACTTTTTCGCTGATGATGAAGAGTTGACCCTTATTGTTTTTATCAAGCACGCGCCATTCAATCGGTTCTTTGCCATTGGTCGTGTCGTAGTCTTGTTCGTAATTGCCAAAGATAATGCGGTTGCCTATTACACAACAAATATTATCCCAACAACTTTCACTGAGACATTGATTTCCATGAGTACAGGCATCTCCCGCTGCCTTTTTGTCGACACACATATATGTCGTCTGGTCACAGTAGGCAGTTTCTCTGCAATCATTATCAGTTAAGCATTCCCCTATACTATCTGCACCATTACATATCTTCAAGGGATGTTAGTTGGATACTCGGTAAACGCGTTGCTGTATCTCCTTTCCTAATAATAGTGAATCCAGGAAGAAGCTCTTCAAGTTTAGCACTATCCAGATTAAAACCGAGACATGCGTTTATATAATCTTTATGAGGATCGCCATTTTGAGCATGTTCAGAATTTGTGTTGTCTTTGGGTTCAATGTTTCCAAATCGTAAGAACCATGCGGTGTTCCCTTTGTTTTTAGGGATGATCCCTTGTCTGATTTTATTCTGGGATTCATCAGAAATAATAAAAGTAATAAACTGTTTATCGTCGACGAAACGAATATCACCTGCATTGCAGATATTACTAATTTTATTCGCAATTGCAATCTCGCGTTCTGTGGTTATGTATTTTGAGATGTCAGTTGGATTAATGCTATCCATTGTATTATTGCCATTTGCAACCTGAATAACAGTTGTTTTAATTTCCTCATCTATGACATCTTTTGAGTCGACTTTGTTACGCTCGCATGCGTCTAAAATTGAAGTTAAAATATCAAGCCAGGATCTGTATTCTGACTCTGCTTTATCCTTCCTTTTTTGACTTGAATTCTGATCTTGTACGCAGGCGGCGTGAATGTGCCACTGAGCATCAAACTCACAGAGAGCACCGACCTGTTGTTCCGTATTCAGCACTCCGATTCACGCTTTGTGATTGTGAGCGAGCAACAACTGGGCAAGATCCGTAGTATC
>JAFOHE010000318.1 GCA_017421975.1 Pseudomonadota bacterium | reverse complement strand
TAAAACTCCGTTTTAAATAAGCCATCGTCGGTTCGATATTTTCCAGATTTAATTTCCAATAATAATGGAAGATGTTCTTCAAGTCTTGTATGAATTTCATGCGTTTTGAGAATATCAATTCCCATAAGAAGTAAACGGACAAGGTGCATGGCATGTTTATTTAGATGATAATCATCTTTCTTTGTATTACGATTACCCAATTTATCGTAACTTCTAAGAATGGATTCCATATCCTGGAGAATATTCTTATAATCTCTGAGTGGATAGTGTTGAATATTGGCGTCTATGAATATTTCCTGTTCCAACTTCGGATTTGCGGATTTGTCCAAATAGACTCTGAAAGCACCAGATTCAAAGGCACTGTAACGCTCATTAAAATGACACATGGCATTTTTCAAAGAACCTAGAATATGATTTTCCTTTTCCTTTTGAGGATAAGAATCCCGAGCAAGTGCATTTTGAATTCTTCTGAGTTGCGCATTTGCATAACTACCAAAGGTTTGAATCACTCGTTTGGATAAAAACATGGATGCATTTTGAATCAACTGCCGTCCAATGGGATGCAAAACAAGGTAATTTTCTGACTTAAGGCCCAGCAGCTCTATGACCGATGGATTATTTTCCAGAAGTAGTTTTATAAATTTATTAAATCCATATATCACGGTATCGGTATCACGATCGATGTATTGTTCAAAATTTGTCATTCCTATCAAATCGGATTTTGGATTCAAAGTAACTCCGCGCAAATCAATATCACTATGGTCATGATTCGTACCATAAGCGATACTTCCCGAAACGCCAAGTAGAATGACATTGTTCCCCAAGACTGGATGATGATGAATAAAGTCATATTCTTGTTGAGACAAAATATATTCTAACATATTGTCCACTCCTTATGATCAAGCTCGCGATTTTTCCTCGACACTCCCCTTTCTTCACGTCCATGCGCAAACTCCATTGTTGCGCAAAGATTACCACATTTTGGAAGACAGCACATTCATTTTTTGTGCCAAAACGCGGAATCCTTTGGCACTGCGACAAGGCAGTTCAAACGACTGCCTGTTTTGCGCCTGCGCAACAGATCACGCAGTCCCAACGTATTTCATCATCATCCATTCGAAGCGAAGCGTACATTCCCTGTGCTACATATTTACATTTTAACGAAACATTTGGTAACATTAAGATTGGGCGCTTACTTCGACCACACACAGAGTGTTGTCGCACGCACGTCTGGTTTTCGTATGTCATTTAAGACGCATACTGCATACGGGCAGAAACCATTTATACAGGAGATTTACGCGGAGGTTGTCCATGACTCAAAACCCTTGCCACGCTTCAATAGGGAGCAGATGCTTCATTTCCCTAATACTCATGATGTCATGCCTTATCAGTGCATGTCAGGGGCCAGAAGAGACTGGACGAAAGAATGTATACGAGGCAACGGACGGCGAAGAATATGAACTTGACGTTTTTATGGTTGCCGAGTGGGCTGGGCATATCATTCCGCAAAAAGAGAAATTGAGGCTCAATCTCAGTTTTAATAGCGATGATCCGGAACATCCAACGATCACGGATGTCTCAACCAATGCCGACCTAACGCCTCTTTTTGCGTTTGAAGAAAACGCTGGCGGTCGTATCCTCTATTTCCATCCCTACGGCACGGATGCATCCGCATCCTCCCCCCCCCTTTCTGACATCGCCTATGAGTGTATGCACCTAGGCACATCTGATAACTTTGACGGCGAATATATCTGTGACACGTACAGATCCGGCGCTCATGAAATCAAGGCGCTCTGGGATTATATTAAGACAAGCGGCAAATCAGAGCCCAACACGCCAGACCTCATCATTGGCAGCGGTGACAATTTTGGCGTATCCCAGGTCATATCCAAAACGTACGGCGATTATCCGACGATCCAGATGCTCAATGCCCTCGGCATGGACGCTGACACGTTTGGCAATCACGCTTTCGACATTACCCTTCAGGAACTGCAGGCACTGATCAATGTCGCCAAGTTTCCATTTATCATCTCTAATTTTTCAAATTTGCCGAACAATCTTGAAAAGACAGCACCCTACCACGTTTTTCAGATTCCATCCCAAAACAAATCTGACAAAAAGCTGAATGTCGCAGTAGTTGCAGCCTTTGAAAGTGAAGGGATGAGTATTATTTCCCGTGGTCACTTTGGCACGATTGACATCGCCAATTATTGCCCTGTCATACAGGCCCTCGAAGAAACGTACAACAAAAATGCACGCGCCTTTATTGTTCTCTCCCACGTCTTTACCGATCAAGACAGCATATTGAAATTTTTTAACGGTATTCATGACCTCGCGTCTGCCTATAGGATCGAGCATTGCCGTCGCCTCGTCGAGGATCATACACATAGGCTTCATTACAATAACGCCCGCTATAGCCACCCGTTGCTTCTGACCGCCCGAAAGTCTATGGGGCTCATGGCGCATGTATTCGGTCATTCCGACCGTTTCTATAGCCATGTCGACTCTTTCTCTTATTTCTTTTGAGGGGATGC
>JAFOHE010000317.1 GCA_017421975.1 Pseudomonadota bacterium | reverse complement strand
AGCGCTTTGTTTATATCTCATTCTAGCCTTCATTCGATTCATATCCAAAACCGTTCATTCAATGCGTGAAATTTTGAATTGGATACGTATTAATTTGTTCTAAAACGAAATTCTCAATGATTATCTCGTACCTAAGATGACGGAACCCATTGTGAATCATCAGCTTGCGCTGTTCTGAAAAGTTGCGGGACAGCAGTGGGGTTACTTATTACTCAGTAATCGGCCCTACTAAAAGAATGCAGATAGCACTGTTCTAAAGAGAACCCCTACGTTCTCAGTATAGTACATTTTGCGAAAACAGGAAACTTTTTGACACCATCTGTTACGATACATTCACTGTTTAGTGCCCATCCCCACTATCCCCTTTCGCAAAAAGCGACGATGGGGCTTTAGCACACGCAAAGTTCCAAGCTCAAGTGCGTGGAAGACGACGACATTTTCTGTGCTTCTCGTCGTTACGCCAGCCATGAAACCAAAACAGGCTAATGTAACAGCCATCAAAGAACTGGTTTACGAAGCGAATCGCCATGCTGTTCTTTTATAAAATATCACCTGTGCCATATCGCGAGCGATAGGCACAGGCAAAGCGCGCGTATTTGCGAAGCAAATAGCGCCGCTGGGCACAGCGTATATCGGCATTGAGACGCGTCTCAATGCCGATATAGCTTGCCCCACTAATCCTCATCGTTTCCGTTGTCCGAAGAATCAGGTGCTACAATATCATATTTTTTCATCAATTTTCGCAAGTACTTGCGATCGATTTCGGACTCACGCGCGGCACGCGAAATATTATAATTATTGCGTTCGAGAACAGCCTTCAGGTAATCGCCTTCAAACGCACTGAGCCAGGCTTCTTTGGCATCCTTAAACGTTTTGTTCGTAAAAGCGGACATTTTGATTGACGACTCATTCCCAGCTGGCGCAGGCGTTTCAACGACGGGCGCGGGATCAGGGACAGGCAACGGCGCAGGCGCGGGTTTTGGCTCTTCGACGCCCGCACAACGCGCCACGTATTCGGGAAGATCGCCAATCTCAATGCAATCCCCATCCGCAAGTGAGCAGGCGCGTTCGACGACGTTGAGAAGTTCGCGGACGTTCCCAGGCCAGCGGTAATTTTGCATCGCCTTCAAAGCCTGACACGAAATCGAACGCAACTTGAGGTTTGAATTGCGATCGCGATTGAACGAGGAGTTCTTGAGAAAGTGTTTGACGAGGAGCGGCAAATCGTCGATGCGGTCGCGAAGCGGCGGTAAGAAAATGCGCACGACCGAAAGCCGGTAAAAAAGGTCTTCGCGGAAATGATTATTCTTCACTTCCTCTTCAAGTTTGCGGTTCGTCGCAGCAATCACGCGCACATCAACAGGAATAGCTTTCGCCGCGCCGACGCGCCGCACTTCTCTATTCTCGAGGACGCGAAGGAGCTTGGGCTGAAGTTCCAGGTTAAGCTCTCCAAGTTCGTCGAGAAAGATCGTCCCGCCCTGCGCGAGTTCAAACAAGCCCTGACGCGTCATAATCGCACCTGTGAACGATCCTTTTTCGTGGCCGAACAACTCGCTTTCGATGAGAGATTCAGGCACGGCACCACAATCAAAAACGACAAAAGGCTTTTTGGCACGGAGGCTCATTTTATGGAGCGTATGCGCCACAACTTCTTTGCCAGTTCCAGTTTCACCTTCGATGACGACAGTGGCATTCGTCGGCGCAATTTTTTCGAGAATACCGTAAATTTCTCGCATTTTAACGTTACCACCAATGATATCACCGAATTTTTCTTCATTGGAGGGCACGACAGCCACATCTTCATCGAGCGGCTGAAAGATGAATTCTTCCGACCCAAAACGCATCTGGCAACCCGGCGAGAGATAGGCTTCCTTAATGCGCACCTGATTGACATACGTCCCCGTCACCGAATCGAGATCGCGGATGACATAAGCATCATCTTCCTGAATAATCTGCGCATGATGGGGAGAAATCGTCTCACCGTGGACGACAAGGTTGTTGTCGTCATGAGAACCCACTGTAATCAGACCGTGTTCAAACGTCCATTCACGACGGTTCGCTATTTCTAGCGTCACAATACGGCATTTGCGAAGATGAATCGTCGTCGGTTTGCCGTCAAAATATGAGATTTTCATCGGACTGATATAGTCTGGAAAACGCCCCTGATTCGCCATAATGCCTCCTCATGCAAATCATTTTTCGGCGGATAAAATCTCACATTCCAGGTCATTCGTCAAAACAAATGAGGTCTATCGACCCCAGTTTTTTACCTCCAAAACTGTGACATTTCTGTCACATCATGGCGATTGGCGCATTTTGGCAATGCGAAGGTCACTACCGACATCCTGACGTAGATCAGAACACGTTGAGACGAGGTAATAACCGTTCCCCAAATCCGCCAAAACAGCATCATGACGCCCCAAATCATGTTTCAAGGGATTCTCGTCGATACGTTCGATGAGCCATTGTTTGCCAGAAACCAAGCGCACCACAGCAGAGGCTGGCGGAAGCCACCTGACGCTTTCGACGACTTCATTTTCGTCGATACAATATTTTTGTTCATTCTTCAGGAAGCAGACGCCTTCATTTTGGAGTTCAATGACATTCTCTCCTACCCAAGTCATATTCTTTGCCGTTTGTCGCAAAACGCCCGTAACAGCCTCACCTGCATTTGTTTTTATTGCGTAGAGGCGATCGCGGTTATCATTTTTTCCGTTTTCATCGACGACGACGCCACGTAACATAACCAGATGCGTCGTATGCATCTTATGCGCAGCAACGATATGTGGTACATGAATCCCGAAATCCGGCCATAGTTCGAGTTTATGCGGTGTCACCGTAAATATCCCGTGATACGGCACTTTGCCATCGCGCAGGCGCGTGCCTTCGACAACGAGAGTACGTGCGTCCAAAAAGGCGCATCCACTGCCTGGATTCGGCTGAAAACCGCGTGTTTTAACGTTCCACACATCTGCCGAATTAAGATCATCGAGATTTTGCGTTGTCAAGACCTTCAATCGAAAGCCGGCATTTGCCGCATCACGTTCAATGAGTGCAAGATGATAACCGTCATCCGACTTTGAAGTACATGCGATTTGTGCGTTCGAAGCAACCGAAAAGACGCCAGGTGCATCCGAAGAAGTGACTTGAATGATCGAACTTCCGCCATTGACGGTATTGAGTGACAGACTATGATCATCCATTTTTTTGGCAGAACTGATCACAACATCGGGCAAATCCATGGATGTCACGGTTTCAAAAGCAGAATCGATCTTTGGATCATCGCGCATGATCAGCTCTGAGGGATGCGTCACCTTTGTTTCTACGCTTACTTCCGCAGGGATCATCGATGTATGATGCCCATTCGTGTTTTGTGCATCCGATAGATGGGTATTGTCGTCGGACGACACAGGTTGAGTCATCACACTGGAGATCTGCCGTTTTGGCAAGGGCTCCGAAACAACCTCGGCAGGGGTAACAACTGACTGTTGTTGGGAAGCGCACCCCCAAAGAAACACACACCATGCCATCCAGTGTGGACAGCGTCTATTTTTGCCAAACACCATCAACTCCATGAGCTACCAAACGGGTCAAAACCGCGTCGCTTCATATCATTTTGCTATTTAGATGGCACGTATAAATCAGGCAAGAACGACAGAAAACAGAAGTGTATGTCCAATATCTATGGGTAAAAAAAAATCGCAGATTCAAAGAATCTGCGATTTGAAGCAATGCAACCGGAAGAAAGATTAACGAGACATATAGACGGTAACAGGGAAGAAGAAGGAAACACCGACAGTACCTGTCACGAAATCTTTGAATCTCGATCGATCATCCGTAGGCCCACGCGAGAAATCCGCATAACTTGTGAGATAATTTTTCACATCTAAGTTGAGTGCGATGAAGTTATTGAAGAAGATGCGCACGCCGATACCGATAACGCCGGCGAATTTAGGCCCTTCGAGGGAATTATTTTTAGCATCTTCACAGATGGAGCCACCTGCACCGCATACGGAATCCATAACAAGCGCACCGAAGCCAGCGAAGAGATGGACATCGTAGTTCAGGATCCATTTATCGATCGCGAATTTACCATAGAGAGGTGCGTAATAGAGACCAACATCGAAGTTCATTGTTGGCTGAGCAATTGCGAGTGTAGACTGAATGCCTGCATCGTAATCGTCAGCAGAAATGGCATCTGTTTCGTCACTATTAAGGTGGAGTGGATTGTAGTAGAACGAAGCGCCGAGGCCGAGGTAATTGGTGAAATAGTAAGAAAGCTGAGCACCAAACCCGATTGTATGACTGAATGTTTCATTGATACCGAACTGCGCGCCGGGAGCGATTTCGAATCGTCCGGAGCGAAGCAACATCAGGTGTCGAATCGGATCGCCTTTTTCAAGGCTGGAAACGCCTTCATCCTCGTCCGCTGCGAAAGAAGTTTGAGGCAGACCAAATCCAAATAATATGATCAACGCCAGAAGGCTAATAAACCGCTTCATGCGTAATTCCATCCTCTTGTATCGAGCGTTATGATAACTGCTCGTGGTTGAAACCAGAAGTACTTAAAACCAACCTGATGTGACTACCATTCGGACTTATATGTCCACGAGGCCGGAAGCCAGAATCCGATTCCTACACCCGCCTGCCAGTGCGTAAACACACCTTTGTTACTGCCTGTGTCTTCATAATAAATCCAACCCTTAACGCCGATGTTAAGGCTCAGCCATTTAAGAAGATACCAACGGTGATCCACCGAGATCAAACCGCCACCGACAAATCCATTTGCCCGAGTATACACTGTTCCACCGCCGATGCCTATCGACAAATCCCAGTGCACAACCGAGGTGTTAAAAATGGAGAACTTACCATAGATTGGCACAAATCCGACGATACCGCCTAGATAGCCATCGACAATAGACGTCGAGGGAATCGCATCTGCTGCATCAATGACATCGTCATAAGCTTCAGAGAGACTATTCGATTTACGATCAACAAATCGCCAATCCTGCCAACCGCCATAGACGCCGACATAAAGCCACTCTAAGATGTGATAATTTATCTGGCCACCGACACCAACCTGAAAAAGAAGGCTGTCATTGACGCCGCCATAAAACATCGGCGCGAGTTCCACGCGGTTACGACGCATAAACGGCTTGCGCTGAACAACGACAATTTTATCGTTGAACTCTTTCTTCTTTTTCTGACTCTTGACGACAATGCGGCTCTGAAAAATATCGCCACCTTCTTCTCCCGATGCCGTTTCGTCCGAGACTTCCCCAGATCCAATATCGGACATAGGATCAGTCTCTTCCTGACCCAGTGCCATTCCGGGCATCACCATCATTACCAATGCCAATAAAACTACATTGAGGACACGGCGCATCAAAAAGCTCCTCATCGTACCATTCCTGCTAAATGGTCCAAGTTGACTAACAGCTGCACACATCGCCACATTCCGAGCCTGTGGGCTACACTCTATGTGACAAACATAAAGCTCGTTTATGCCTATACCACACTTCTGTAAGGTTATGCAACTGTCACGGTTCAAATTTAACTCTCTAAAAATAATGCTTCCAAAAATTCGTCTGCATCAAACCTGCGAAGATCATCAATCATCTCTCCGATTCCAATATAGTATATCGGTTTCTTGAATTCTTCACAAATCCCAATAATCACCCCCCCTTTTGCTGTGCCGTCGAGTTTTGTCAGACAAATGCCCGTAAACGGAATCGCTTTACCAAATTCTCTTGCCTGAATGATCGCATTCTGACCATTCGTCGCATCAAGAACAAGCAACACCTGGTGGGGTGCCCCATCAAGCGCTTTGCCAGCAACTTTGTAAATCTTTTTCAATTCTTCCGTCAGATCTCGATTGTTATGCAGACGGCCTGCCGTATCTGCCAACGCCACATCAAAACCATGCGTCTGCGCATATTTGATGCCGTCAAAAATCGTTCCGGACGGATCAGATCCCTGATTGCGGCGGAAAATTTCACATCCACAGCGCTTCTGCCATTCTTCAAGTTGCTCAATGGCTGCCGCACGGAACGTGTCCCCTGCGATCAAAAGAACTTTTTTGCCCTCGCTCACGAGTTTCGCTGCCAGTTTGCCGAGTGTCGTCGTTTTGCCAGCACCATTCACGCCAACGACGAGAATCACATGCGGCTGCTCATGACCAACCTCAAACGGCGCTTCACAAGCCTGCAAAATCTCGCGTACATCCTCCTTCAAAAGTTTCATCGCTGAAACGCCATCACCCTTGTCACGAAGGTTCGCTGTCACGCGGTCAAGAAGACGTTCACCTGTGCTGACACCAATATCGGCTGTCATCAAAATTTCTTCAAGCTCATCCGCAACATCCGGCTTGAGTTTGCCCTTAAACAATCGACCAATCTGCGCAATAAAACCTTCTGAACGCGTCGTTTCAAGTCCTGCTGCGAGCTTACGGGCATTATCTGACCTATTTTCAGACGTCTTTTTAGCTGCTTCAGCTTCCCGTGATGCGCGTTCTTCAGCTTCCCGTGATGCGCGTTCTTCAGCTTCTCGTGCCTTTTGAGCTTTTATATTCTCGTCATCTTTCGCGGATGCGGAAGGCAGATCACTGTCTGTCTCCGCAAAACCAAACACATCACCAAACAAAGGGTTTGATGAATTTTCACTTAATTCAGAGTTTTTTTTTCCGACTTTTCGACGAGTCGTTTTGTCAATTCTTCCCAATCTTCCTTCTGCTTCACATCCGCTTCAGCAGCAGCTTTCGTCAATTCGTCAAGCGAAATCAGCTGTGAGCCGAGTGTCTGCTGAAAAACGGGGGCCGAATCATCACCAGAGGCATCGGACGTATCTGCAAACGGATCACTGAAACCGGCAAACGGATCATCAAAGGAAGCGGGTGTATCTCCAAACAGGGATTCAAAAACATCCTTCGTATCCACATCGGACTTAATGACAACGTTTTCATCATCAATCGTGATTTCGCTATTCTCCGCCTGATTGTCCGCAGCAACAGCCGCTTCATCTTTGTCAGCAGAGACATCGCTTTTTGCCGCAGATGCATCCGATGTTTCATGCGTCGTTTCGACAGATGCATCGGTCGATTTGGCTTCGGAAGCCGCTTCACTTTTTGAAGATTCAATTTCTTCTGAAGCACCGACAGCCTTATTTTCCGTATTTGACACATGCTCTGTGGATTTGGTTTCGCTCTCCTCTGCTGTGTCCTTGCCTTCTTCGTGTTCGCGGACAGCTTTTTCTGTCTGCGTGGCAGCTCGGCGTTCCTTACGAAGCTCACGAATTCTTCCTTCGACATATCTTCGGCAGTCTGACGCTTCGCAACTTTGATTTCCGCTAACGAAAGCTTCTCTTTCTTTTCTTCATAATTCTCCAGATTCACATCTGAAGCATCTTTTTTCGTATGTTCTTCCGGCAGCTTCTTATCTGATTTATCTTCGTCAATGGCTTTTTTCTTCGGGAAAACCAATGCGACGATAACAATCAGAAGTACGGCGACGATCACGCCGATTAAGCCCCAATTTGGCTCGCTTGCCACTGCCTGAGCCAGCATGGTCGTTGCTTCTAAAATTGTATTCATGACATTCTCCTTCATGGCGAACAATTGCCATTTAGTCTTCTACACCACCAAAGCCATTTATGGCAAGGAACGAGGTTATTTTATTGCAGATGGCCTTTCCCTGCAAAATTCGCTTATTGGGCATCTTTCACGTAAAGTTAACGTTATGGTTGTCTGGTGTACGTCTCACGATCTGAGACGATGCGGAGACGATGAGGAGATGAATCAGATGAAACGAGCCTGCCTTATATTGGCGTTATTATTAGCCGGATGCTCCACGCATCCAGAAAATGCGACAGAAACACCAGTCAAACAAGAAAAACCGGATACCATGGCGATGTTTGTCCGCGCTTTGCAATCGGATGAAGCCTTTCTAAAGTCTCTCAATACGATAACGCCACCTTCGGATTCGGCATCCAGCGTCACCATTGAATCCTGTCAGGATGACGATCTGACCGCAGCTTGGCACACGCTAAGCCAGCATGATATTTTTAACACGCCAGAACGCGTGCGCGACGGCCTCGACATTCTCCACGGAATCTCTGATACTGGAAGCAAATTCGTTCCTCCCCATCTTGAACGCATCGAAGCACTTCACGCTGAACTCCAGACAAAAGACAATGACGATGCCGATGCACGCTTTACGCTAACCGATGACGACATTGCGCAGCTCACACATAATTTGCGTGCGACAACGCTCGACATGCACGATTCAGAAAAAGCCAAGGCAGATATTCTTGAGCGTCTCCGAGGTTCTGCATGCGAATCCACGTTATCGCGTTATTGTTCTTGGACAAAGAATCAACTTGAACGCCATGCCGAAGAGATTGCCAAAAAAAGCGAACTCAACACCTTACTGGCTTGCGATGTGACTGCGTGGGCAAGGGAACTGCGTCTCAATTATCCGCAAAATGACTATGCTTATGATCGCTTCCGCCAATTTATGCGCGATGCTCCCATCGTTTCCCTGCGCGTCAAAGGATTTGTGTCAGACATGGCCAAAAACGGCCCCAAACATGCCATAGAACGCATCGAACCGCCCGATCCGCAATACAAAAAGCTCATCGAAGCCCGAAAAGTTTACCTCGATGCAATGGATGCCGGTGGTTGGCCAAAGGTCGAGAATGTGCCCAAGAACCTCGAGGTAAAACTCGATAAATCCTATACATGGGTGCCTGGCCTTCGAAAACGCCTTGCAGCCGAGGGCTATGCAGTTACCGATCTCGATTCGGACATATTTACAGAGGAGCTAAGAGCCGCTGTCGAGCTTTATCGTGACCTTCATCAGCTCAACATGAAAAAACTCGTCGATCCGACACTCGTCAAAAATATGGCTGTGCCTCCCGATGCACGCCTCGATTCGATCGATATGACGCTTCAACGTTATCGCGAAGCTGCTGTCGGTTCACTGCCCTATTACGTCAAAGTCAACGTTCCCGATTTTTACGTCGAAGTCTGGAAAGATGGTGAACGCATTGCACGCCATAAAATCGTCGTCGGAAACAACAACGTCGAAAAAGATCCCGAAACAAAGAAGCCCGTTCCTGATCCCGAGACGCTCTATCCACTACACCCAAACAGAACGCCGCTTCAGACTTCCAAAATCAACGAGATCATCTATCTGCCATACTGGAACGTACCTGCACGCATCCGTCAGCAGGAACTCGAACCCAAACTCGCGGAAAATCCGAACTACTACATCGAAAATAACTATGAAGAAGTCAACGTCGGTGACCCTGTGTTATACTACGTCAGAGAACTTCCCAACCCTAAGAACAGCCTGGGCAAAGTGAAGCTGATGTTCCCCAATCCGCACAATACATATCTTCATGATACACCGGCAAAAGCGGCTTTCAACAATCCCACGCGTGCCTTTTCACATGGGTGCATGCGCGTCCAAAATCCACTTGATCTCGCCAAACTCCTTCTCGAAAACGACGGTCAATGGAATGAACGCAAAGTCAACGATATCCTCAAAGCGGATCCTCCTGTTGAAACGAGCATCATGCTCAATCATCCAGTGGATGTGGATGTCGTCTATTTTAATACGCGCGTCGATGATGCCGGTCCCGTCGGCTTCCTGAGCGACGTCTATCAATATGATGCTGTCCGAATGGGCAAAGTTGTCCTTCAAAAACTCCCTAAACCGAAGGACTGGAAACCGCCTAAGCCAAAACGTTAGTCGTGGCGTATTGAGCGAACGCGAGAAGCCACGACGCGCCAGCGTATGGGCCAACGGACCATAGCTGGCGCTCACGTTTATTCTGCCGGTACATTCACCACACCTGGCGGCACATCTGCAGGTGCGTTCTGCATGCCATGCGCCTGTTCAACCGGTGGCTGAATTGGCACATCATCAGTCACTTTAAGCAAAATCGATGGAATCTTTGATTCGTCGAACCCGACGCCTGTCGGAAGATTGGGAACCATGATTTCGCGCTGTTCAATGAGGCGCGAATGGGTCGGTTGTGTATTATCGGCTGCGGCATCAATCGTCACAAAGAGGTGTGTCGTATCCACTTTCGACAGAGCTTCCTCATCTCCGACGAGGGTCAGATCGATCGTCGGAGGCACAAATTCGTGCGCTTTCGAGAGATTAATCGGCTCAATGGGCACACCGAGGACGACGTGCTGCTTCGCTTTTGAAACAATATTGACAGACACTTCAACGCGCGTTGTCGTCGTCGCCTTAACCCCTGCCCGGTTCAGAATCGCCCATCGAGAAGCCGTAAAAGACGCTGCCTTTCCGGTCAGATCAATCGGCTCAATATAGAGCTGTGTCGTCTCATCAACGAGCGATTTGGCGCCTGTGATCTCGATTTCCGAAGGATTGAGCTTGATCTCTCCCAACTGATATCCGGGCGCAAGCTCTCCCGTAAAGGCATGATCCGTCGTCAATGGAATTGATCGACGAGCAATTTGTTCGAGGTTTAACCCAATAAACTCCGGCTGGAATTTCTCGACCTTGACGCCGTCGGGCATTGACATCATATCGGCATGAAGCGTGATCTGAACGTTACCTTCGCGCGCCGGTGGGTTAATCGAAAGCGTACCCAAATCATCGCGCGTCACCTGACGAAGCTTAGATGCACGGCCATAAATCTTCACATTGACCATTGGCGACGTATCACCACCAAGCTGAGCATAGCCGTCGGGCACACGTATAATGACGGGAATCTCGTCAAACGTCATGGTCATATTGCGGTCACTCAGGACGAGGACAAAAAGCATCAGTGTACAGGCAAGCGCAAGCAGCTTCTGCGGACGATTCGATTTCAATCTGTCCGCAAGCGTCCGTTTTTTCTTGCGTCTCAGCTCCTGCGTTTGGGTTATGACTGGATTTTTTACGGGCATCGTTCGTCTCTCCCATGCGCATCAGGATATGTGAAGAAGCTTTTTAAGACGCTGGAAAAGCGACAGTCCGTTATTATTCTTGGAATTGGCATCTTCATTAGAAACAAAGAGCTTATGAAGCTCATCACGAAGGGCTTCCGGCGTCAGCTTGCGTAAAAGCTGTTCATTGTGGGCAATCGAAATTGCGCCGGTTTCTTCAGATACGACGACAATAACGGCATCGGTTGATTCGCTCAATCCAATCGCCGCACGATGGCGCGTGCCGAGAGCTTTGTCGATCTGGTCGTTCGCCGAAAGCGGCAGAAAACACGCAGCTCTGTCGATGCGATGGTTGCGAATAATCACAGCACCGTCATGTGTCGGATTCGCTTTGTATGGAATAAAAAGCGCGACGAGAAGTTCCTTCGAAATCGAAGCATCGACGCGTACACCTTCAACCATGTACTGATCGAGCGACGCATCCATTTCAATGGCAATCAGCGCACCAATCTTTCGCTCGCTCAATATGCTCGCTGCCTTGACGATCTCTTCAATCGGCGATGCGCCTAGGGTGATATTGCTCGCACTCGCCACGAGCGAACCAGATTTACCAAACTGACTCAGACCGCGACGAATATCTTCCTGGAAAATGATGACCAGGATCACAACAATCGACGAGATAAACTTGTCAAACACCCAGTTTAACGTCGCAAGATCCAAAATACTCGGCTGGGACAAAAAATAGAGCAACGCAAAGATAAACAGACCCACGAGAATCTGCATCGCCTTCGTGCCACGGATGAGCATGAGGATCTGATAAAGCAAATACCAGACGATGAGGATGTCCAACAATGCAAGCAGGACATCCATCACGGAATAATCGTAAAAATTCGAAAAAAATTGCTCAAACATGAATCGAAAACAGCGCCCAAAAGTGTCTTCAACCGCACTAAGCCTTGGATGACGTTTTATGGCGTATCATGGGGACAAACGCAAGTTGAAACTTCCCCAAAAAAGCCATTCCATTTGTTTGTGGGGACTTTTTGTGGACTTCCCCACAAATGGCACGCCTGATATTACGCCATATCCGCCCACGATTTGCCAACTTTGAGCGCGACGACGAGTGGTACCGCAAGTGCTGCCGCTCCCTCCATGGCTTCGCGAAGAAGCGCACTGACACGCCGGACTTCGTCATCGGGACATTCGACGAGGAGTTCATCATGCACTTGAATGAGGAGCTTTGCCTGCAACCCATTTTCTGCCATGGCGCGATCAAGACGAATCATCGCCATTTTCACGACATCGCTTGCGCCGCCCTGCACAGGGGCATTTTGTGCGATGCGCTCGCCCGCAGCCTGAACGACCGGCTGTGTGCTAAAAAGCTCTGGCATCACACGTCGATGTCCAAACAACGTGCGCGTCTCTCCCGATTGCCTCGCCGCATCAAGGGTCTTGGCAAACCACGCCGTCAACGTCGGAAACTGCGCCTTGAATTTATCGAGAAACACCTTCGCTTCCTTCGTCGAATACCCCGTTTCTCGGGCGAGTTTTTGCGCACCCATGCCATATAAAAGCGCAAAATTGATCGTTTTACCGACCTGTCGCTGCGACTTCGTCACGGCATCCACGTCGATATCGAATACGGCTGCCGCCGTCTTTTTGTGGACATCCTCATTGGCACAATAGGCATCACACAGAACTTTTTCCCCCGAAAATGCCGCCATCAGGCGAAGTTCAATCTGACTGTAATCTGCCCCGACAAAAGACCACCCGGGCCTCGCCACAAAGGCTCGCTTGATTTTTCTTCCCTCTTCATCGCGCGAAGGAATGTTTTGAAGATTGGGATCAGAACTCGAAAGGCGCGTCGTCGCCGTCACACAAGCATTAAAACGTCCGTGGATGCGCTGATCCGTCGAATCCACTTGCGAGAGCAACGCATCCGCATACGTCGATTTGAGTTTCGCAAGCGCCCGATAATCCAATATCAGCCGTGGCAAAGGGTGCTCTTCCGAAAGCGATTCGAGCGTCTCTTCATCCGTCGAATAGACACCGCTCGACGTCTTCTTTTTGCGGGCAGGCACAAGCCCAAGTTTTTTATAAAGAAATTCAGCCACCTGTTTCGGACTGTTAATGTTGAAATCACTGCCCACATAAGATGCGGCTTTGCTTTCAATGGATTTGAGACGCTCACCATAATCTGTTGACAGAGCGCTGAGCGCATCCAGATCAAGGCGGACACCTTCGTACTCCATGCGCGCAAGAATGGGGGCCAACGGAAGATCAAGCGTCTCATAGACGCGGCGAAGGTCATGGGCTTCAAGTTCGCGGTCAAGACACAACGCAAGCTGCAAAACAAGCTGCGCCCATTGACCGGCACAGCTTGCTGCCAGGCTCGACGTCTGTGACTCGGGCAAGCATCGTTTCTTCCCCGTGCCAAGCCACGTCTCCGGCGTCTCCACAAGGTCATATCCCAAATACATGCGCACGACAGACGCAAAATCCAATGGTGCCTGTTCGGGATGGACGAGGTACGCCTGAATCTCTACATCCTGCCATAGTGCGATATCAAAGGCTCGCCCCTTATAAAGATGCCATTTGACAAACGGTTTGACGCCAAAAACGACTTTTCGGACGTTCAAATTCAAAAGACGATCGAGCGCGCCGACAAGAACGGATGATGCATGATCCATGGATTCAAAAAGCGACGCCTGAATGGATTTACCATGCACATATACTGCCGTTTCCCGCGTCGCCAAAGCCAGTCCCGCCAAACTGTATGGCGTCGCTTCCGCCCATATCGGCCATACGCCTACGAGGCCCGTTTTTTTCGCACTTCTGAAAAATGAGTCCAGGCTCTCGACCGTTTGACACACCTCTGTCTTCAACATGGGCCAGGCGAGCTTCGGCGCTTCAAGCGTAGGCCGTAAAACCGCTTCTGGTATAGTTCTCGCCGCAGGCACTCGAGCAGGTTCAACCATGAGTGGATCAGCCGTCGCAGCCATACGGGCAGCTTCCTCTTCCAGGCGCTCCGATTCCCCCAAAACATCCCGAAGAAGTTTACGAAGTTCATATCGCACAAAGATCGCACGAAGCCTTTCATCGTCACGCGGACGATCCGACAATGCAAGCGTGACAGGCACATCGTAACGCAACGACACGAGTTTTTTGGAAAGTGCTGCCTGTGGCGCAAATTCCGTCAAATTCTTGAGCTGTGCCGGTTTCTTAATCTCACTGAGGCGCGACATGAGGGTTTCGAGATCGCCAAATTCGGCGATGAGCTTCCCTGCCGTCACTTCACCAATTCCCTTGCATCCGGGAATATTGTCGCTCGTGTCCCCCGAAAGTGCGAGGACATCCGCCACCTTTTCCGGTGGCACTCTAAACCGCTCAAGCACATCCGCATACATGATCCATTTCATGGTTTTCTGCTTCGCTGATGCCGAATCACAGACGAGCACCACCGACCCATCTTCATGGATCAACTGCCACAAATCCTTATCCGGCGAGGCAATCACGACCTGGCAACCCGCTTCATGCGCCTGACGCGTCAATGTGGCAATGACATCATCCGCTTCAAACGTGTCAGCAGCATAGCTCCGATAACCCATGGCATCGACAATTTCACGACAGACGGGAATCTGCTGGCAAAAGGCATCGGGAAGCGGCGGACGCTGTGCCTTGTACGTCGGCAGAAGCTCCGTAAAACGAAACGACTCCGTGCGACGGCAGTCATAAGCAAAAGCAACGACATCCGGTTTGACCTGGTTGACTGTCGCAAGCACCATGTTCGTAAAAAAGAACATGGCATTCGTCGGTTCACCCGCCTTCGTCGTCGCAATAGGCACCATCGTGCCGTCCGCAAGACGGCGGACGGACGCAAAATAGGCCCGAAACATATAGTTGGAAGCGTCAAAAATGAGCAGTTTCATATCATAGATATTTATCGGTTAACGGAATTTTTCCTGCGTCTGAGCGACAACGCAGCCCCCACTATCATCAAAATCGCCATGGCACCCGGAAGCGAAGGATCCGCCTGGCCACGCATGTCACAGCCACACCCCTTGGCTTTTTGGGGCTTGGACGCCTCAGGCACCACGACTTTCTGGGAATCAGCAATGGCACCCAAAATCGCTATGGCTCGTGGCGCAAGCGTGTGCTCCGGCGACAATGTATCGGGCGACTTAAACCCCGCATACGTTTCCATGGCTTCATCGTAATAACGACGCGCCATTGCATCATCCCGCGGTTCTGCATTCCATGCGGCAACCGCCAGTGACGCCGACAATAGCGCCTGGTTATAATTCTTCTCATTCTTGGCAACACTGCGGATCAGCGGTTCCGCCTGCTCAAAACGCCCATTCAAAATAAGCGCCATGCCGTAATGCGCAGCAAACGCATCGTACGTATCGTTTTCCATCTGGTCGCTTTCGGCATCCGCAAAATATGACAATGCCGTCTTTTCTTTCTCACAACACGGGTCAGGCGTCGCCGTCGCACACGTCGCATAAGCTTCGACAGAACAGCCCAGACACATCTTGACGCGCGCAAGCAGGAATTTGACAAAACCAAAACCCGACTTCAACGCCTGATCAAGCGTTTCCTCCGCTTCCGACATCTTGCCGAGCGCCACGAGCGCGCTTCCCTTATGATAAAGCAAAAGCGGATCGCGCCTTTTGCCATACCCTTCATCCGCCCAACGCACGGCATCTTCATATTTGCCCTGCCGATGACACGCAATCACGAGGTTCGTATAAAGCGTTGACATATCGAGGCCGTTTGCGATTGCCTTCGCCGTCCACTTTTCCGCATTCGCATTGTCTTTTTTCCTAAAATAATACGATGTCAGATCCGTGACATAAATTGGGTTCTTCTTATCAAGCTCGATCGCCTTTTGAAGATGTTCCAGACCGCGTTCCACCTGCTTCTGGCTCAGACATATCTTGCCCGTCTCGTTGTGAAGCATCCCATCTTCCGGAAATACTTCGAGCGCCTGATGACCCAAATCACAACCATTTCGCTTATTCAGACGAATGCTCGAATATGCAATGTTGCGAAGGTTATTTTTATCCGCCTTTCCTTGAAGCGCTTCCTGCTCAAACGCGTGGAGTGCCTTCTCGTATTGCGCGAGCGAAAAATACGATACGCCTAAAATCGACCAGATACTGGCATCATCTTTGGTGCTGACCGTCAAGATTTCACCAATCTGAATCGCCTTTTGCCAATCTTGCGCCTTAAACGCCTCTATCATCGCCGCCTTATCCGCTTTTCCCTCGATCCCGCCTGCTGCGACAGGGCCTGAACCGCTCTTTGGCGTATCGGCATAAACCGAAAAACAAAACAGACATAAAAGGATGGACAAAAGGCATGCCAAGCAATTTCGATTCACTTCAAACCTCCCGAAAGATGGTTCATCATTACTTTTTTATGTGGCGGGGGAAGTCTCCCCCTACGCAGCTATGTTCAAAACATGGCTGCCGTGAAACGGCAGCCATGTTTTGAACATACGCCGCTACCCCCTCTGCGTGGGCGCCTGCCCCCGCAACGCCCCCAAACCAGGCATGACGCCAACAGACACCTTAACTACATACACGGATATGGCATCATCCGAAAATGATTATCATAAAAAAAGCGCCTTGCGGCGCTTTTTCTTTTCGTATGTTCTCTCGGTTTAATACTGAAGATTCAGGCCCACAAACCACTCGAGATTGAGCGATTCCGTGCGTTTAATGCGGCTACCCGATTTATCCATCGCCGTGCTGTACGCCGGATTACGTTCCTCAATATTGTTCGTCGTGACCGTACCATCGCCTCTGTTTTCCGTCACATTGCCATCTTTATCGAACGTGACGCGGTCACGTCCGACGCTCGTAAACGTGATAAAGTGGTTCTGCGTATAATCGACGGCGACGCCGGCACGAATCTGAACATACTGGACAGGCTGAATCGTCAGATTGAGGGCACCACCGAGCGTCGCATAACCCTCATAGTCAAAGATACCGTCTTCCTTGAGGGCAACGCTTCTACCCGCAGCGAGATCGGTGTAATTCGAACCCGCGTTCGACCATTTTTCAGCCAGCCAGCCATAACCATCGGCAAGCGCATTTGAATCTTCGGCAAAATACTGCCCCTGACCGAAGGCATCCATGAGTTCACTAAAGTTCCTGCCTTCACCGGTGTACTTGAAATAACCGCGAAGATCGATTTTGACATAGCGCTGGAAATCTTTGCGCAGACTCTCATAAGGCACAAACTCAATGCCCATATCGATCTTGCCCCAAAGGCCAGGATCCTTGCGTTTCTGATTGTAACCGTAATCCTTAAAGGCACTTGTGCCAACGGGAACACCAAATTTCAAGCCAATGTAGGGATCGACAAAGGAAAAGCGATGAGACGCCGCGACCGAAAAAACAAATTCGTGGATGCCACGACCAACAGAGGAATTGTCAATCGCACGCGCTTTGCCGGTCGGCGCAAAGTAATCGAAGGCAAGTGTGATCGTTGAACGCCCCGTCTCGTCCTTCCAGGGACGCTCCGGAATATAATGACGCTCTGTGTTGTACGGCGACCAGGCAATGCCAAAACTCATGTCGCCCAATCCGGATCGCTTCGTACCATTCAGTGTCTCATTGTCATTAAGATCAAAGAAAGTGTACGGGTACATTTCCGAAGTATGACTGGGGCTGAACCACGAATTTTGTTTGGAAATATGATGCTCAGGATTGTCACTTGATGTATCAAACCGATAGGACTGTTGATCGGAAATCACGATCGGCAAAGACATACGGAACGACAGATCGTGGAAAAGGCCGACTTCGAGATCGATATCAAACTCATTAATGACACGCTCATACTCAAGCTCATTGTAAAGGTGAACCTTCTTATCATCCGAACTGGCGTATTCCCGTTTGAGTTTTGCCCACTCACGGCGTTGCTTAAACGTCGGTTTGAGCGAAATATCAAACGAATCACCCACAAGTTCATCTTCGAGATAAACCTCGTCCGCAGCATCAAGAACATCCGTGATATCCGCCGCAGATGCATGCTTTGGTTCGATTGTTTCGGCAGCGACGACGGCAGCAAGCGCAGCGGCTGCCAAGGCCCATTGTTTCAGATTATTGCGCACCATTACGGCATCTCCTTATCGCACGCGCATCACAGGATCCAACAGATCCATAACTCTATTTTGGAGCAGTCAAAACTGCGTTATCTGCACTCAGGCAGAGGCTCTTTTGTCTCCATACAAAGAGAACAAAATTAGCTTGATGCTTTTACCACACTTTAGACAGAATTTCCAGTTTTAGGCCATGATAAGGTCAGGCAAAAAAAATCCTTAAAGGTGGCGCATATTTGTGGTTTTGAAAATTGAGATAACTCATTATAATAAGTTTGCGCTAATTTCAGCGCGTAATTATTTGACGCCGAGGTTTGTTCATGCTGTTAATCTGTCCGCGTTGTCAGAGTACATATACTATTGATGATCAAATGTATGCCCAACAGGGCGCTGTCTGCCAGAACTGTATGGAACCGCTCGTACCAGCACAGAATGGCTACGGCAATGACGCCCAGTGGGGAAATCAGCCACAGTACGGTAATGGCGCTCAGTGGGGTAACCAGCCACAGTACGGCAATGACGCACAGTGGGGTAACCAGCCGCAGTACGGCAATGACGCACAGTGGGGTAACCAGCCGCAGTACGGCAATGACGCACAGTGGGGTAACCAGCCGCAGTACGGCAATGACGCACAGTGGGGAAACCAGCCGCAGTACGGCAATGACGCACAATGGGGTAACCAGCCGCAGTACGGCAATGACGCACAATGGGGTAACCAGCCGCAGTACAATGCCGGTACACCTGCAGAACAAGTCAACATGAAGACCGTCGGCCTTGATATCGATGATATTGAGCATTTCACCGGTGGTGGTGCTCCGTCCGCACCACCCAAATACGAAGGCAGCGAACGTACCGTCGCACTTGATCTCAGTGATGTCGATACCAGTTCTGCAGATGCCAACGACTGGGGAAACAGTGGCGGCGAATGGAACGAGTCAAATCGTGGGGGCGCCGCCACCGTCGCTCTCGATGCACCAGACTTTTCGAATTTACCCACACCTTCCAGTCCGTCGCCGCAAGCAGCCGCTGCGGGACAAATCATCATCGGTCAAGCCCTGCCTAACAAAGGAAACGACCAGATGACGCATCAGATCGACTTGCGCGACGTCGAGAAAATGTACGGTACAAAAAGCGGCAATCCGATCGTCATGTTTTACCGCTCTTTGCCAAAACTTGCATTCATCATTTCGGGGGCGCTGATCGGACTGGCGCTGATCGGTATCATCGTCACGGCAATCATCGTCAATCAGCCCGAAAAAGTTGAACATGAAATCACTTCAGATGGCGAAATCGTCGTCAAAGGCACGCCCGCAAAACCGCTGACATTCAAAGAAATCGCGGCTCAGACAAAGGCAAATATCCCCAATTCCATTCCGCTTAGTACCGATGACATCAAAGAAGGCATCCTTATCGGCGTTTCAGAGAGCGCGGGCATTCTCTACAATAATAACAAAGTCATGTCCCTCGACGAGTTCAAAGACTCCGACGCCTTCAACCAAAAACTTTACACGTATGCCCATGCAGACCGTGACACGCCATCACAAATACCAATCATCCTCCTCGTCGACGGTTCTCTGCCCATGAGTACCATCTATCGACTGATGTACACACTCGGACCGACGCGGCGTCAAATCCTCATCGGCGGTTCAACTTCGACCGGCGTTTCCGCTGTTTCGATTGAACCCCTCGACTGGCCGGATCACGAAACCTATATTTATAGCTACGAAATGGCGCCAAATACACAGCTCAAAATTACGCGTTCCGATCTCGTCCTCAGACGCTCGAACGATAAAGGTGAACCGCTCATGCTCAATGAGGCAAATGAACCCATCTTTGAGCTCCGCGACGAATTCCTCGGCGGAAAAGTCATCTACACAAATATCCAGCCTGCCTTGAGTGGACTCAAATCCGCAAAACAACAGTCTATCCGCATTACCACAGACGGAAACGTCAAAGTGGAGCAGTTTATCAATATTGTTCTTCACATCCAGGGGGATCGCGAAAACCCGAATGTCCAGAAACTGCTTCTTGATACCGTCCCACTGCATTAAACGCTTCCCACACGTCCTGCTTCGGGGCGCTGCGGGGTGTCCCCGCAGAGGGGGTAGCGGCGTATTTTCCGAAAGTAGATACGTGTCACGACACGTCTCTACTTTCGGAAAATAGCCGCGCAGAGGGACACTTCCCCCACACGCCAAATTCTTTAAGTTTGTACGGTTCACAGCCTTGCCGCTTTTTCCGTTTTTACTGGCTATCTCTTTCGGAGCGATTCATCATGACACAGTACCTTCTTGGCTTTGATATTGGTGGCACAAACGCACGCTGTGCGCTGATCCAATGTACCGATCAGTTTAAGATTCTCGTCTCTCAGAAACACGCGATCCGCACGGCTCAATCTCCCCATGATCTTGCGCTTCTGATACGCCATGTCGTGACGACGATCGGCAACGATGCCGGCGTGACACCGGCACAAATTTCCGGTATCGGCATTGCCATTGCCGGTCAGATCGACATCGACGAACATACGATCATCAATGCCCCGAACCTCGACTGGCATCACGTGAATTTTTATGAACTCATCCGTCGGGAACTCAATGACGTCGCGCCTGACATCGACATCCGCATCGCAAACGACCTCAATGCCATCGCATGGGGCGAGTACAACTTCGGTGCGGCACGTCAGGCTTCAAGCCTGCTCGCCGTCTATGTCGGTACAGGTATCGGTGCCGGACTCATTCTGGACGGTCGCCTCGTTCTCGGCGCAGACAACGTCTGCGGGGAAATCGGTCATTGCAAATTCCCTGGTGCACCAGATGCCCTCTGTGGCTGTGGACAACGCGGTTGCGTCGAAGCTTATGCCGGCGGAAAGGCCATCGAATACCGCATCCTGCACGACATTCAGACAGGCGTCGTCAGCCGCGAAGCCCTCGAACTCGGTCCCGAAGAACACCCAACGGCGCGAGCAATCGAAAAAGGTTATCGAAACGGTCTTCCCTATGCCGTCGATTTTTGGAAAGACACGGCTGTCGTTCTCGGCGCCTTGATTGCCAATGCTATCGCCATTCTCAATCCACACGCCCTCCTGCTCGGCGGCGGTGTGCTCCAGGGATGCCCTGAACTTCTCAAACACGTCGTTGAAAATATCATGGAAATGGCTCCACGCACCGCAACGACGAATCTCCAACTCATCAAGCCGACGCTTCACGACGATGCAGGTACGCTTGGTGCCGCACTTCTGTGCCTCAAACAATCATGATAACAGATCAAAAGGATCAAATACCGGTTTCGACCAATCAAGGTGGGGAGGCAAAGCAACCGCCGCGCCGTCCCCATCCACAGCAAAATCGACAACCGCGAAATCACCATTATCATACAGGAAAAGACACCACGGATGACGAGGAGCTGCTCGCAATGACGTATGAACGTCCTGAGCGGTCGGCGCATCCCGTTAATCGCTATGCCCCGCGTCCGCCACTCGGACGCAAACCTCAGACGCATAACGACGAACGACAACAAAAAAAGAAAGGACGACAGCCTTTCGATGGCAACGAACATCTGTATGAAATCGTAAAAGTGCGCCTCGCACGCTCCCAGCGCCTCATCGAAGTCAACACGAACGAAAAACCGTTTGACCCCAATACGCGTGTCCTCGTCAGAATTCATCGAAACGTGCTCCTCGCCACAACCGTCGGTTATCGTTATCGACGCGTCGCAGAGATCAATTCTCTGCCGTATATCCTGCGTGAAGCGACAGATGAAGATATTCGCCTCGATAATGAAAATATCGCCGTCGAAAAACGTGCGCAGGAACTCGCCACTAAATTCGCAATCGACAATAATCTGCAGATGAAAGTACTCTCTGCCGATCTGAGCCACGACCACAAAAATATCACGATTAATTTTGCATCAGATGTTCGCGTAGATTTTCGTGAAATGGTCGCTTTTCTTGCGGGACAGCTCAAACTTCGCGTGGAAATGTACCAGCTTGGCCTTCGCAATGGCACAGGCCTCATCTGTGCCTTGGGTTCCTGTGGTGAACGCCTTTGCTGCGGACGATTTTTGGGGCAATTCGACCCCGTCGCCATCAAACTGCTGCGGGCACAAGGTTTGGCCACAAACCCAAAACGCATCAGTGGTGTGTGCGGTCGCCTCTATTGTTGCCTGAGCTACGAATACTGCGATTATCTCAAAGAAAAACGCGCCATGCCCAAAAAAGGCAAACGCGTCATGACGCGCTGGGGTCTGGGACGTATCACCGACACCGATCCGCTTCGCGAGGAAGTCGTCATCACGTATGACAATGGTGAATTCCAACGTCTGACACACACCGATTTTGTACCCGCAACCGACGAGATCATCGCACGCGTTGAGGCGGAAGAAATCGTATTTCCCCTCGAACCCATCCGATTCTATCTGAACCATGACCCCGAACATGCCGTTGTAAACACGCTTCATACCAAAGCTCCTGAGCAACTTCCGGCCAAGCCACATGCACGGCATATCGTCTCCCCCGCATCTGCCGTCACATCGATATCCAAAAAATCGATGTTGGAGCGCCACAAACCCGTGGGTACAGTTGCCGTCAAACCGGCTGCGCCTGTGCATACCGAAAAGTCTGTTCAGCAGCGGCCTGTTAAGCGCAGCCGTGCCAAAGCTGTTCTTCCGGCAGAATACACGACGAATGCCGAAGGTCTCGTCGTTATCAAACAACGTTCAGAACCACCGACCCCACCGGAGAAGCCGGCAGAACCCTCGTCTGCCCCAGCTGCCGCACTCATCGCAGGCAACGAAACGCGCACCATACGAAAAGCACGCCCTCGTCGCTCGGAAGAAGAAGCTTTCGAAGCAAGAAACATCGAAGAACAGGCCCGTCAGGCCATCATGGATCCCATGATCTTTCAGCCCCCCCGTACCAGTTCTCCGCGTCCACTTCCACAAAACGCCGCTCATCCCGGGAATCCACGTCGTCGGCGACCACATGCACGCCAACCGAATCCCCCCGACAATCATTCGTAAAACGCCTTATCACAGTCAACAGGTTCCATTATGCCGGTTATTCTTGGCGGCCGCAGGCGCGGCACAAAACTCCTCGTGCCCGATGGAAAAGGGGTGCGTCCTACACTTGCGCGCGTGCGCGAGGCGCTTTTTTCTATGATCACAAGCCAGATCGGTACTTTCACCGACTGCCGCGTCCTCGACCCCTTTGCCGGCTCAGGTGCCTTGGGCTTAGAAGCCTATAGCCGCGGCGCCGCACACATTGATTTCGTTGAAGCCAACCGGAATCATTACGCACTCCTTCTCAAAAACATCGAAAAACTCGATGCCCACGCTGCCTGTCATACCGTTTTGGGGTACACACCAGGCGCATGGCATCGGCTTGGCAACGAACCTTACGACCTCGTCTTATGCGATCCACCTTATGCAGCCGACTTGCTGCCGCAAACGCTTGAAGCGCTCCTCTCCCAAAATCGCCTCGCGCCAGGTGCCATTCTCTCGCTCGAACTTGACCCAAATACAGTTGTCGATATTCCAAAGCCGCTCGAATGTTTAAAAACACGCCAATACGCGCAATGTCTCATCATGCTTCTCAGATTTCCCGGATAATACAATGGATCTCATAAAAAATCTGAACCGCAGTATGCGCAAACTCGCCAGGACGCAACTCGACAAAATTGGCATGCGTGATCTTGTGCCAGACGAAGATGCGCCTTATCTGATCGACTTTGTCCAGGAATTCATATCGACAAAACCGGAAGAAGCCCCCGTTCGAACCTATCAACCCGTGCCTGTCGCGGCACGTCCTAAGCTAAAAGCTCGCATCGAAAGCCTCTGTGGCAACAATCAAAAAGTCATGGAACGCTGCAACCACTGGCTCGAAGACAGACACGGATTTATACAAACGTTGTCACACAAAGACAATGTCTCCCGTAGTCAGCCGCTACAAACCTTCGCCGAAGCCTGTACCGATCCCGATGGCGAACTGTATGACATGCTCCTGCAAGAAGGCATCATCGCTGAAAATTCCGACGAAACCGCAACAAACATGCTCGTCACCCTTCAAAAAATCAGCTTGGCTACGGAACGTCCCGTCTACAATCTCCTTGCACTTGCCTGGGCACAGACAAAACTTGAAACAAATATTGATACACCAGGCCCTGAATTTTACGATGCCTTCAATGCCAGGCTTGCACCATTTGGCTTTGAAATCTGCTTTTTGTCATTCTCCAATCATACTTCATCGATTGCCCTACGAACGCTCTGATTTTTTGGCACGGGCTATTTCGCCGCAATGCCGTGTCAAGCTCAATACGCCCATGGTGCGGGCTATTTCGCCGCAAAGCCGCGTCAAGCCTCGGCTCTGCGGACTCAATACGCCCACATTGTACGAAAAAATGCATTTTGTTTCTAAAGGCTTGAAAAAAACGTGAATTCATATATATGGCGCCTGCTTTTCGAAAGCAATCAACTTGGTAGAGAAGCACGCAGCTTTGAGGTATTCCGAAATGAAGTATGTCTTATATATCGATTCAAAACAGGAAGAAATCACGCGTGTCCGTGAAAAAATAAAGCTTCTCCTTGAACTTTGGAAAATTCGTGAAAACGACATTGAGCAAGCGGATCACGCGCTCAACCAACTGCTGACAAAGCTGATTGAAGTCTCGACAGAAGACCATCTCAAAGTAGAAGTCCACAAGCTCTTTGGCGATTGCGTCATTCGGATATCCGGACGAGGTACGCCGCTCAAAGACGAAGATATCCCGACGGGCATTATTATGCCTGAACTCTCCGAAGTTGACTCGGAACAGGAATCCATCATTCGCGGCATTATTATAAAGTCCTATGGCCGCAAAGTTTCATTTCATAACAAAAAGGGCCTCAACGTCGCGTCTCTTTTGGTGGAGACGAGCAAACAACGCGCCCTTCGCCGGACGCTCGTCGCCCTGATTGGCGGCGTTTTATGCGGCCTTCTGATTCGCTCGTTCCACGCCACGGGTGCCTTATTTTTTGCAGAGAACTTCTGTACGCCCGTCTATACCATGTTCCTTGATGCCATCAAGATGCTGGCCGCCCCCCTCGTCTTCTTTTCGATTGCAGCGGCCTTTGCGAGCAATCACGATATACGGAGCATGGGCAAATTCAGTCTGAAGATGATGGGCTTCTTTATGCTGACATCCTTCATTGCCATCGTCGTTGCCACCGTCGCCTTTTACATTCATCCCATTGGCGATCCAACGCTTTCCAGTATGGTTTCGGATTCGGCGAATGCCATTACGGGTACAGCGGCAACGACGACGATTTCGATCAAAAATATGATCATCAATATCATCCCCACGGATATGCTTAGCCCATTTTTGAAGTCCGACATGCTTCAGGTCATGTTTTTGGCCGTTCTGGCTGGTATTGGTGTGACGAAACTGGGGCCTTCCGGCGTACCGGTGAATCACGGCCTGGATCTTTTGAACGAGTTGTTCCTCAAAATCACAAAACTCGTCATTAAGTTTATGCCGTTGTCCATTTTTTGCGCGATGGCCAACATGGTGATCAAAACAGAGACATCATCGCTCATCTCCGTTGGCCAATGGATGCTCGCGACGATGCTATGCTATGCGTTTATGCTCGTCATCTATGCCGTCATGCTGCCGCTTTTTGCCCGCCTTTCCCCCATCACATTTTATAAAAAATATGCCCCAGTGATGCTCAATGCATTCGTCATTTGTTCGGGCAACGCAGTCATGCCATTTAATATGGAAATCTGCCGAACAAAACTGGGCATTTCGCCAAAGGCGTATTCTTTTGCCATTCCCTTTGGAACAGTCTTGAACAAAAACGGTGGCTGCATCGTTCTGATGATCAGCACCCTGTTTATGGCACAAATCTTTGGTACGCCGGTTGATACAGGCATGTTGGTCAGTCTGGCGGTCATGAATTATATTCTCTCCATTGCAGCACCAGCCATTCCGGGTTCACTTTTAATCTGCATCGCCATGATTCTTCCGATGATGGGTATTTCGGCCAATGCGATTAGTATCATCATGGGTATCTATGCTCTCGATTCGATGATACAGACGGTTCTCAACGTCACCGGAACGGCCGTATGTACGACGATCGCTGCGAAATCAGAAAATCTCATCGATATGAAAACATGGGATGAAGAATAACGCCTATGGCGCTTATCATCCTGTGACGCACCTTCAGTCACAGGTCAAGTCATCCGTATGGCGAAAGCCATAGGATGACAGGACAGGCGTATGGGCATACTGCCCATAGCCTGGCCAAAATAAAGAGAAATGGCGTTTGAATGGCAAAGAAAAGCAATAAAAAACTTGCAAAGGTCAGGAAAACGCGTAGAATTGTTCCGGTTTTTCGCAGTGTGTTTGAACGACTGCGTATGTCATGATTTATTTTCCGCGACGTTAATGTATACGTTGCTTAATTTCAGGAGCACCCAAATGGCCCGCAAATGTAAGTTCACCGGTAAGGCCCCTCTCGTTGGGCATACAGTATCCCATGCACACAACAAAACGAACATGGTTCAGCTTCCCAATATGCAATCGAAGCGCATCTATGTCAGCGAACTTAACCGCTATGTCCGCGTTCGTCTTTCAGCCCGTGCCCTTCGTACCGTTACGAAGCTTGGTCTGATGCAGTACATGAAAGCCTGCAATCTTCAGCTCAAGGACATCGAAGTCTAATCGCACATCGCTAGTTTTCTCATAAGAAGCACCGCAATGGCGGTGCTTTTTTCGTATCATAACGCGGATGATTAACGGATACGCACTCAAACAGCTGTTTTTGTTGCCATGTATTTTAATGCTTACGAGTTGTGAGGAGCATGGCATTTCTCAGTCTTCCCTACCCTCGGAAGCCGCATCAGGCGTTGCCGTGGATAGTCATGAAACAACACACACTGTCCATGACAAGCGTCTAAAGGCCTTTGCCGAACAGCTTTCAAAACTCACGTCACAGCGCATCCGCGTTGCCATCGAAACAGAACGGCAAGCGCAGCACGAAACGCGACGCCAGGCACAAGCCCAGGCACAGGCACGTTATGAAGAAGCGCGTGCCCGTGGCGAAAGAGTGCGCCCCCCCGAGCGTCCCAAAATCGACGTTCCTGAAGAAATAGAATCGCTTTTTCCCGCGCTTCGCCACGACCAACTGATTGCCGAACTGTATCCACAATCCGATGAAAAGTCTTATTTGTTTATACGTCCGGATGGCACACTCTCGCCGCTTGGCCAAGTCGTTTTGGATACCGTTCAAACGGCAGACGATCACGCGCTTGATGCTTCATCGTTCGGCCTCGATGCCATCAAGGAAGCAGCGTCCCGATACCAAAAACTCGCACGTCTGGATGTGGGCATACGGCTAGAACCGCGTGAATGTGCCGTATTGGAGCGTATTTTAAGCGATACGGGCGTCGTTTCAGGTACAGAAACTCTCACGTTCGACGCATTTAGATCGTTGGGGGAAGCACAAGCCTTTGACAAGCTACTCAACGCCCTCATTGATATGGAACACTCCCCCATACCGCGCATTGCAGCGACTTATCGCACATGGTATGCACGAAAACAGTATCTGACGTCGTATCTTGAGCGTCTGGAATATGCGTTGGCAGGCTTGCTCCTCGATTGGGCGGAAGTCATTCGCTTTGGAGATGTGGAAAAATTCTCAAAAGAAGAATATGCGCAATATACAACGGCAGACGCGCCAAACGACATTCATCCGCGCCACTATGATGCCATCATCGAAGATCGGCTTCGCGCATTTTACGAAACCATGATTCAAGGTGGCAAGCCGAGTGATGCTGAAACGCTCACTGCACAGCTTGATGCGCTTCTTCCTGCGCATCCACAGTACCAACGGCTTCAAAAGGTTCGCGAACGCTATCGTGAAATCGTCGCACAAGGTGGTTGGAGCGAACTCAAACCCGACAACATGCATTTTGGCGGACGTGCCCCCCTTGTCACTGCCCTCAAAAAACGCCTCGCTGCCGAAGGGTATTACGAGGGAGCGTTTGACGATCTCTACGATGATGCCCTTAAAAAAGGCATTGCCTCTTATCAGGTTCATCATCAGCTCGACGTGACGGACGAAATCGACCGAACCTTTTGGAAAAGCATCAACGTGCGTGCCGAACAACGCCTATTGGAAATTGAGGCGAACATCCGACGTTGGCACCGCACCATGTATGTGCCCAAAGACAGGTATATTTACATTAACATTCCCTCATTTACCGTAGAACTTTGGGATGCGGGTAAACGCGTCGCAACACACAACGTCATCGTGGGCAATTCAACCAAAATTTGTAACGCCCGAACGCGCGAGTGGGAACTCATGAATGCAACGCACCTGCTTCATTCCCGTATGACTTATATCGTCTTTAATCCATATTGGAATGTACCACCGCGCATTGAAGTCGATGAATATGGAAAAAAAATGGCTGAAAATCCCAAATGGCTTGAAGAATCCGATTTTGAGTACTACACGCCGAAGGGCGGAGGACGCGTGCTTCGACAAAAACCAGGGCCGAACAATGCTTTAGGTAAAGTTAAGCTCATTTTTCCCAATCGTTACAACATTTATCTCCATGACACGCCCAAGCAATCCATGTTTTCCTACACCGTCAGAGCCTTTTCACACGGCTGTATGCGCGTACAAGACGCCATGGGTTTCGCGAAGAGCGTTCTGACAGTCGATGGGCAATGGGATGAAGATAAAGTCGAGCGTTATTTTGTCGAAAAAGGCGAACATGCCGTTGATCTTCTCCAACCCATCGATGTGTTTATCGAATATCATACCGTCACGGTCGATGACGAAGGTAAACCCTATTTTCTTGCAGACGTTTATCGAATCATCAAAAATATGTTACATCCGCCTACGCCACAGGAGCGCGCATGTGACCCTGCTATTGATCGTGTCTCCAATTTCCGATCTGGTGTCACAAACGTGGATAGCGGGCCATAGATCGAAATACCATTTTTCACGCTCGAAACTCGCCAAGCCCAACCTCATACCGATAAGGATACAAAATGTCAGATCATCCCACCCATGCGCATTGTTGCGGACATGACCACGATCATGCCGATCATAAGGAAACGTGTTGTTGTCACGAACATGATCATGCTAATCATCAGGAAACGTGTTGTTGCCATGACCACGTCTGTACGTGTGCCGATGCTCACGCCCCCAGACCGGTTTCAGCGAATACAAAGGCGCCTTTCTTTGGCAACGGCCTTGAAAAAGACCATGGTGTCAGCCTCGGCAAAGACGTGGAACAAGATATCGCGCAAGTGATGAAAAAGCGCTATCAACGCTTTTTATCGAAAACGGAATCCTTTACCGTCGCCACGGAAGTCTGCCATCAGTTTGGTCTGGTGCGAGCCCACCTCTCAAATCCAGAAAGGACGACGTGCGTGGATTTCGAAGTCTGCATCGAATGTGAGCCGAACGAAATCGACAATCCCATGGATGCTTATCAGGCTGCCCTGGATGGTCTTGACACGATCATCCTAGAGTTTTTTGATAGCGATCGTATCGCGCATTTTCTTCCGATATGGCAAAGTTACGAACTCGACGGTCACACAGCCTATATCCGCCTTGAACATTCGAATCCGGCACTTGACGATGAAGCAAGCGCTTTTCTTCTTGCCCATGGCTTTACAGAAGGCGGACTTTTGCCTGAAGAAGCGGCGGAATGTGACGAAGACAGATGGAACGAAACACCTCAAGAATAACCACGTTATTCAGCCTTTACCAGGTTCCCCCCCACACACGCCACGGTCATGATGATGGTGTAAAATGAATTCCCCAAAAGGAACCTGCCCATAAAGGCAGGGCTAAAATCCCGTTATCATCAGCCAAAGCGCTGAATCATGACTAAAAAATTAACTTTGAGACATAAGTTGATGCGTCTCTGTGTTATACTCAACAGTGGTTTGAATGAGCGACTTCATCAAACCGATGTTAAGATACATACGCGTATCCCAGATTTATTAAGCTTGCGGTTCGCGCCGCACCAGACGGATAACAGTTTTCAGTGAAAGTCGATTTCCAGCGTACGCTGTTTATAGTATGTCTTCTCATTCTTTTTTCGATGCTTTTCATGAAAGTCTCGGGAGGTCATGAGACAACAGCCCCCTTAAAATTCAGTGAGTTTACACAGGCTGTCCGCAATGACCAGATCCAATCCGTGGAAGTCCAGGGCAACAAAATCCGAGGCGAGTTCACGAAAGAAGGCACTGAGTCATTTGAGAACCACCAAAAATTCGAAGTGGTTGGTATACTCAATGCTGATATGCAGGATCTTTTGGACGAGAAAAACATTGCCTTTGAATATCTCGAAGAAGAAGACAACGACTGGTGGCGGCTGCTCATCATCTACATGCTCCCGACACTTTTATTGCTCGGCGTGTTTTTCTTTTTCTTCAGCCGAAGTTCTGTTGGCGGTGCCGGTGCCATGAGCTTTGGAAAATCCAAAGCGCGTATGCTCTCCCCCGACCAGCATAAGGTGACATTTGCAGACATTGCTGGTATCGATGAAGCCAAGGAAGAATTGTACGAAATCGTCGATTTCCTAAAAAATCCGACGAAATACCAGCGTCTCGGCGGTCGCATTCCCAAGGGCGTACTCCTCATGGGTTCGCCAGGAACAGGAAAAACGCTCCTCGCAAAAGGTGTTGCGGGTGAAGCCGGCGTTCCCTTCTACACGATCTCCGGTTCTGATTTTGTGGAAATGTTCGTCGGCGTCGGTGCAAGCCGCGTACGCGATCTCTTTGAACAAGCCAAAAAGAGTGGACGTTGCATCATTTTTATCGATGAAATCGACGCTGTCGGTCGCCATCGCGGTGCTGGATTAGGTGGCGGTCACGATGAACGCGAACAGACCTTAAATCAACTTTTGGTTGAAATGGATGGCTTTGAAGCCAATACAGGTATCATCGTCATGGCTGCGACGAATCGCCCCGATGTCCTTGATCCTGCTTTACTCCGTCCAGGTCGTTTTGACCGACGCGTCGTCGTTCCAACACCAGATGTCCGCGGACGTAAATCTATTCTCGAAGTCCATACCAAAGGTAAACCCCTTGCCTCCGACGTCGATCTCGAAAAAATTGCCAAAATGACGCCTGGATCATCGGGTGCCGATCTCGCAAACCTCGCAAACGAAGCTGCCCTCATCGCCGCATCCAGAAACGCCGATGTTATTGAAAACAGAGATTTCGTCGAAGCACGCGACAAAATTAATATGGGACGCGAGCGCAAAAGCATGGTCATTTCGGATGAAGAAAAGAAAACGACCGCTTATCACGAAGCTGGACATGCCATTGCGACCATCGTTCTGGGGCGCACCACAAAAGTCGATCCTCTCTCCAAAGTTACCATCGTACCCCGCGGACGTGCCCTTGGCATCACCTATTCTGTGCCAAGCGAAGATCATCTGAGCTATTCACAGCAATTCCTCAAATCCCAGATCATCATTATGATGGGCGGACGCGTTGCTGAAGAAATCGTCTTTCATCATCTGACGACAGGTGCCGGAAATGACCTCGAACGCGCTACACAACTGGCACACAATATGGTCGCCAAATGGGGTATGAGCGATGTCCTTGGTCCGCTCGCCTTTGCCGATGACAACGAACAGCCCTTCCTCGGCATGGAACTCTCTCATTCCAAAAATTACTCCGAAAAAACCGCTCAGATCATTGACGAAGAAGTCCGTCGCATTCTGGCTGAAGCACATCAAAAATGCCACGATCTAATGACTGAGAACCTTGATGATCTTAAACTGCTTGCTGAAGCACTCATCGAATTTGAAACACTCGATGCTCCAGATATCGAACTTTTGCTTCGAGACGGATTAAATGCCGTGCGTGAATCGTTTAAAAAACAAAAAGCAGAAGCAAAAGAACGCGTCGCAAAGGTTGCCTTCACATCCAAAATTGCACGCATCGCCCATCAGTCATCCTCTGAGGAGAATGCCAGTTCTGAATCCACAGATCCTCTCGATACTCTGAAAGCCTCCTCTGAAAAGACTGTTGATCTTTCAAAACGCCCTTTGGATCCGAAGGAACTGCCGCCAATCGAACTCGGACAAGATTCTTCCCCAAATCATGATGAGGAGAAATAAAAACGTTTGTCACAACCATAAATCATATCGGTTGTTTCGTCAGAAACGACATCGAAGAGCGGTTGCTGTCATGGCGTCCGTTTGTCGTCTCGAAGCGAGCCCTGCCGCATGTGGATGGCTTCGAGGTGTTTCCATTCAACGTAAGTGATCCAGAGTGCCCTGCTGCCATCCGAGACCATTATTTAAACAAAACACATCCTCTTCCCGAGGAGGCTTGGCTGGCACAACCAACGCATCCACGCGCTTGGTACGCCCTTGCAGAAGATCATAGTTACATCCGCGCCTTAAAACGCTATACTGCTTCTCTCAAATCTTGGACACTGCCGCGTCGCGGACACACCATTGACTTCCCTGCCATCATGGCAATATGGAATCTCTCTGAAGATTCCTTCTCATCGATCGCAGATACAGATGGTGCTTCTACTTTTGCACATGCGAGTCATCTATTGGCAAGTGGCGCTGCCGTCATAGATATTGGCGCTGAAGCCACAAATCCTGCGGCCACGCCAATTTCTCCCACGACCGAACGCGAGCGCCTCGAACCCGCCCTCCGTTGGCTCGTACCACAAAATATACCCATTTCCCTCGACTCGTTTCGTCTAGATACCATCGAATGGGCTGCTCAGGCACATTATATCGACATTGTTAATGACATCGGCGGTCCAGAACAATCCGTCGATCGCTATGAAGCTCTCTTTAAAATCATCCGCGAACATCAGCTGGGATGCATCCTCATGGCTTGGCATGACCATGCGCACGCCTTCTACTCCTTTGAAGAATGTATCGATAACATACGTCTGCAACTTGATAGTAAGCTGAGCGTCGCCTTCGAATGTGGCGTCGATATGGACTCTATTGTCGTTGATCCTGGCATCGGTTTTGGCAATGGTATTCAAAATGACCTCAGCCTAATTCATGAAGGTGCGCCCAATCTCATGGGCACTGGCCGTCCCGTTCTCATCGGACATAGCCGAAAACGTTGCCTCGGCCTTGCAACCGATCGACAAGTTCATGAACGCGATTATGCGACAGCGATTGCTTCCGCGATGGCTTTCCGCTCTGGCGCCAAACTCGTCCGCGTTCATCACCCTGAGGGATCTTTTGATGCAAAAAACTTGCTTGACGCGATGAAACTCATTCCGTCCATATAGCACCTTTTGAGGGAGGGGGATGCCCCCTACGCGCCTATGTTGACATATAGAGACGCTCAAAGCGTCTCTATATGTCAACATACGCCGCTACCCCCAATGCGGGGGACACCCCCGCAACGCCCCCAAATATATGCACAAGGGGAATCTTCCTATTTATATGAACATTGATAGAATAATGCATTATCTTTACTGAACATTATAAATTTTTTGTAACAATGGTATTTTGAATAGCATTATTCTAAGTGGGGGAATTAACAAACACCTAGCACCACAGCAACGCATGCCTAATACGCATCAAAATGCATCACGTTATTGACAAACATGTCACAAAAGTGTTTACTCGTTTTCGTTACATTGTGTTTGTCATTGTGACACATAAATATGTAACACCATTAGGGCTAGGTAGCTAGTTATCTAAAATAATAACAAACCTCAAGCAAATCCTTCTAATCATTCTATTTATTAGAAAATATATATTTCTAATACGCATAACAGGAAAATACCCATGACGAAAATTCATATTCTCTTTCTCTATATTTTTATGACTATCCTGACGTTAGCAGGTTGTAAACGTGACCCAGAAGATACACAGCACAAAACATCAGATAACACACTTTCATCCATACTCAGTCAAAAACCGATT
>JAFOHE010000316.1 GCA_017421975.1 Pseudomonadota bacterium | reverse complement strand
TACGCATGGACAATCGTTTCGCGAAGTCCATCTGCAAAGGGCTCATTCTGAACATGAGCTGGAACAGGTCCTTAGGGATGCTGGATTTGAACGCATCTATTTTTTCGATTGTGCGACAATGACGAAGCCAACAACGCACACGGATCGACTCTTTGTGACAGCATGTAAAGCCTGATAATGAAGATTGTACTGTTTTATCCGTCTATGGTTACAATAGGTCATCATTCTTGTTGCGCTCAGTGCGTGGCAATGTCCGCATGATCATGCCGTTGTCTGATTCCGTTTCTATTGGTGTGAGCATCGTGGATGTGCCTGAGGCATCGTGGGACTTGGATGAAGTGACCGTCGCACTTCGTTTCGGTGTGACTGGCGGTTTATCTTCATAATGATGGCCGCCGCATTGGAGACTTGTATCCGGAAGCCCAATATAGGGTGCAAGATCCCGACGTTCTCCTTTGGGATTCTCCATGTCGATATGGACGTGAGGCGTAGAGTCGAGAATGGCTGTTGAGCCCATAATGGCAATGTGTTCACCAGCTTCAACGATGCTTCCGACTTTAAGATCGGGACGTATCGCTCCCATGTGCATATAGCGAATGGTGTAGTCCTTCAGTGGGCCGTCGAGAACTTTGGTAACGATGACATTGCCGCTGCGCCAACGACCGTAATTACGTGAAAACAAATAGACAAGCCCATATCCGGGTACATTCATGCTGCGTGCGTAATTTCTCCCGCCACGAACAGTTTTTCCGCTTCGTGTGTCAAGTCTGCCAAATTCACCAACATTGCCGCCTGTTTTGCCAATTAGAGTTACGACAGACCGGGTGACGGCACTAATCGGCGTTCCCAAACCGCCATTGACGCTTCCCGTTGGAGAAACGCTGCTTACTGTACCAATGTCAAGACCACGATGGTGGCAGTTTTTTCCGCCATTAAACTGACGCATCAGATTATCGTAAGAATAGGGTTGAACAAAGCCTTCCTGCATGGGAAGTCCGCGCTCGGATACGAGGGGATCCGGTTGTTGCCAGGTTTCGTAAGGCATAGCTGCGTATTCCTTGCTGATGGCTTTTGGACCTTTTGAGGAACGTGAGGATTTTGACTTTGATGTCTTTGACTTTGAAGAAGCTTTTTTTGAATTTGATGTAGAAGACTTTGATTTTGAGGAGGCTTTTTTTGAATTTGTTGTGGAAGACTTTGAGTTTGAGGAGGCTTTTTTTGAATTTGTTGTGGAAGACTTTGATTTTGAGGAATTTGTCTTTCCAGAGGAACGCTTTGATGTTGATGATGATGCGGAAGCTGTGGTGTTTGAAGAATCCTTTTTCTTTGAAGGAACACCGGTTGTCGATTTTGAATGTTCACCTGATCCAGTTTCTGGAGCCTGCGTGATGGTTTCTTCAACAGAAGACTGGGCAAACGCTTGCTCTGTTTGTAAAAACAAACACAATAGTGTTATGACACCGCAAAGCAGTAAGCATCTTTGGATCAAAAAATGGAACATTTATAAAACCTTCGATAAATCGGAAAAATCTGCAGACAGCCGATATGATTCTGCCAATGCCGGTTGACCTGCGACTTCAGCGCAACGGGAGAGAATGCGCGCATTTTTATAGGGCACAAATCTGGTGGGTTCAAGAATTTCAAGAAGCTTTAACACGTGTTCCGCTTTGTCTTTCGATGCAGACGTGCAATAGGCTTCTGCTTGATTGGCAATGGCTTCTATGATGGCAAGAGGGGATATGCCTGTTTGATTGGCATGCGTCAAAACGGTCGAAACGCTTGATTCTGGTATGTGAAGCAGTATATGGGCATAAGTTGCTTCCTTTTGGCTGCTATGTTCAAGCGCTTCTGCCAGAAGTGAGATTGCGGCATTCGGCTCGTTTTTGTGGAAAAGAACAATGCTTTGCCAATGATATCCGTCTGGCGCATGGGGTATGTTTTGTTTCACGAGTTGCGCGAGTTGCTCAAGTGCTTCAATATCACCAGAAACGTATATGGCTTCGAGCGCTTTGCGATAAACTTGGGTTGGCCATAAGGCACGCATGGCGGATTCGTGCCATGCCATCGTTGCTGCTGACCAATGTTTTTGAGCATATTCCATACGTGCTGTCGCATCATAGGCCACACTTGACTGGTTTGTTAGATACTCTGTGGGAAGTGCTTCCAAGGCATGGTTTTGTTCAAAAATCGAAATGACGGTTTCGGCCCGTGCCATATCTGTGCTGTCATAGATCGATTGTGCGAGTGCTGTTGCCTCGGTCGTTTTTTGGACAGAAAGGTACGTTTCAATGAGGTCAAGTTTGGGTTGGATTTGTGTTGGTGTGATGACAAG
>JAFOHE010000315.1 GCA_017421975.1 Pseudomonadota bacterium | reverse complement strand
AGCGGAGGGCGCGATGGGGCTTTATATTGATCAGGGCAATTACAGTTTTGCGCAGGCTGTGCGCGATGAGATTTATGTCGATAAATCGGCGTTGATCGGCTATCTGAACCGCATGCTTTGCACGCGCCGTAAGTTTGTGTGCGTAACGCGCCCCAGGCGTTTTGGAAAGAGTCTGGCTGCGCAGATGCTGTGCGCCTATTACGATCGTTCGTGCGATTCGCGGCCGCTGTTTGAGCAATTGGCAATTGCAAAAGATGAGACGTTCGAGACACATCTCAATAAGTACCCAGTGATTTCGTTTGACGTGCACGAGGAACGGAGCCGTGTGAGTGATGGGATGGCGTTTGTGCCGTGGTTACAGAATCGTATTTTATGCGAGTTGGCCGAAAAATGGCCTGATTGCATGACGGATTGCACGACAGTTCCCGAAGCGCTTGCCAAGATTAATGCCAAAACAGGTATCCAGTTCGTCGTCAGCCTTGATGAATGGCACAGCATTTATCGCATGGATGAAGGCAATGTGAAGGCGCAGGAGGCGTGGATTGAGTTTTTGCGTGCGTTGTTCAAGGGGCAGGGGGCCGACCGTTACATTGCACTTGCTTATATGACGGGCGTTCTTCCCATTAGAAATTATGCCTCGGAATCGCCGCTGAGCAATTTCTATGAATATAATATATTTGATACATTGCCGTTGGAGAAATGTTACGGTTTTACATTGGATGAAGTCGAAAGTTTATGTACAAAATATGGTATGGATTTTGATGAAATGAAGCGTTGGTACGACGGTTATGTTTTCGAAGTCAATCCGCTTATTCAAGGTAAACGTCTCACGCAATATATTCCCATCTGTAATCCCAACTCTGTCGTGCGGTCTGTGCTGAGCGGTACATTTGAGTGTTATTGGAATGATACTGGCTCGCTTGATCCTGTTCGTCGTTATGTACAAATGGACATTGAAGGCACAAAAAATGCGATTGTGCAGATGCTTTCAGGCGGAATGGCAAAGTTTAGACATGTCCCGTTCAATAATACATTTAATGATTCGCTGACTTACGATTCAGTGATGACGTTTTTGACACATCTTGGATATATTAATTATAATAAATCCACGCAAGAAGGGAAAATACCAAACGAAGAAATTCGTGTGGCTATTTATGATATTGTCAAAGCTTCCCGGTGGAATGATGTCATTCGTGCGATTGATGCTTCCGAAAAATTTATAGATTCCCTTGTACATGGCGATGAAGCTGCGGTGGCGGGCATTCTAGACAAAATTCATTGTGAACTCGCATCTATATTAACATTTAACAATGAAAATACCTTAGCCTGCGTCGTGATGTATGCGTGTTATACAGCGCGAAAAGACTATTTTGTATTTCGTGAATTGCCGAGTGGCGTCGGATTTGTAGATATTGCATTGGTTCCGTTACCTGATCGCGGTTTGCCTGCGGTTTTGGTCGAACTCAAATGGAACAAAGATGCCGATACTGCAATCAAACAAATTCACGATCGAAAGTATCCATCGGCATTTGAATCTTATCAGGGCGATATTGTATTGGTCGGCGTTAATTACGATAAGAATAGTACCGACAAAATGCACACGTGTAAGATTGAGCGTGTGGTGAAGGTATAGATATAGGTATTATATGATTGCATATTTTGGCCGCGCTATGGCTGCCTTTGGCAACCATACGCCCGGCCTTTTTGGCTATTTGGTGCGCTGCGCGCCCCAAATACGCCAAAAATAAATTTGCGCGATCCGCCTTTCAGTAGTTTACCCACAAAGCGGGACGAACGCCGAGGGACGTGTAGTTCACACCGTCCCCGTAGTTTTCGATGCCACCAAAGTCGTACACGAGCGCGGCGTAATTCTGATAGCGGCCCGGCGACCGCAGCCACCAGCGGGCGTTACAGTGAATATCTGTACATGTACCATTTGAAGTGTATTCATCTGACGTTAAACTATAAACATATACACCCTGTTTTACGGCATATCGAGTGGCGTCTGCCATACGATCATCCATGCTGGAGAAATAGCTGTTGGCTTCGGTGACACTGAGCAGGAATATTTTGTCTGTCGTCGCATTGCCGGGGGATGTGTCAAACGTCGAGATGTCGGGTCGAAAGATATAACGAGGGGTCGGATGTGCTGGTACATTGGATGCGACGATTTTGGCTTTTTCTTCGGCTGTAAAAGCTGTATCGATGAAGTTGTCGTTCGTGAAGTTAGTTCCTTCTTTATTGTAAGAGGCATCATAGCCATTGAGCCATGAGCGGATCGCGCTCTCTTCCCATGTGATAAGCATTTCTGTTGTGTTGTAAGGTTTTGCATCGAGTACTTTTTCGCTGATGACGAGGAGTTGACCCTCATCGTTTTTATCAAGCACGCGCCATTCAATCGGTTCTTTGCCATTGGTGGTGTCGTTGTCTTGTTCACAGTGCCCAAAGGTGATGATATCGCCGACTGCTATGGTTGCTGCAGCTGAACTGTCCGCGGGTGAATTGTGATGGACTTTACTGTAGATTGTATTCAACGTGCTTACAACAGCTATCATGGCCAGGGCAATGGTTAAATATTTTTTCATTAGTCCAGGTCTCTTTCCTCGGTTAGAATGATTGTTTTGACAGGATGAAATCAGCCTTAAACGGTCGTATTACATGATTTGGTTTTGCATATGCATTTCGCTTTGTGTTTAACGCATGATTTGCAGTCTGATACAAACAAGTATTTATTATAGCATAAAAGCGTGAAGCCAGGGAACCAATTTTTATCCGATAAAAATGTGCAAATGAGGCCGTAACGAGCGCAAGGGTGCGGTCTGGGACCGCGCCCCTTCGCGAGTTAGGCCGAAAGGCGCGGCATATCGGCGCAGCCGATAGCCCGAGCCAGCGAGCCGTAGAGGCGTTCTGTGAAACGCCTCAAGGCGAGCCAATCCGTGATACGCGCCAAAGCGCGCCCCCATCAAAAATCCCTCGCCATTGGCGCAAAGGCGAGTTATGGTGAAAACAGCGAGCTGTAGGCGCGTGTCGTGACACGCGCCAAAGCGAGGCATTCCACGGAACGCATCAACATGAGCGGAGGGCGCGATGGGGCTT
>JAFOHE010000314.1 GCA_017421975.1 Pseudomonadota bacterium | reverse complement strand
GGGTTGGTTGAAGCTTGATGCGTCCGAGAACATAGAACTCATGCTTGTGACATTTGATGTATTCCATTGGCTGATATTCTGATTAAATGATCTTGCAGAAGAAAACATAGAGGCCATATTTGTGACGTTTGATGTATCCCAACGGCTCAAATCGCTGTTAAACATATAGGCAGAAGAAAACATAGAGGCCATATTTGTGACGTTTGATGTATCCCAACGGCTCAAATCGCTGTTAAATTTAGATGCTGATTGGAACATGTAACGCATGTCTGTGACGTTTGACGTGTCCCAACGGCTCAAATCGCTGTTAAAATTGGAAAGATAAGCGAACATAAAACTGGCATCTGTCAGAAAATCGGCATTGGGAATGTCCATGTCAGAGACAGTTTCAAGCAAAGAGGCTTCACGAAAAGTTCGTGGTGCGAGGGCGACGTCGCCGAAACTGCGAATATTGAGAAGACGGGCGTCAGAGTGATAAAGTTCAGCACCATATATGCCAGAGATACTATTGCAGAGATACATTTCATTATCAGTTAAACAATACTCTATTTCACTTTGTATACATTCATCATCATCACCACACCACCCCATTTCTTCAATCCAATCCAAACACGAATCTTCATCCATAAAATTAGTCACATGACATGACCAACCAGGGATTTGGCCGGTGACTTTGATGGCATAGGTACCTTGTGTTTGGTATGTGTGCGGAATGAGTTTTTGGCAGGTATCGATCGTTTCGGTGGAGCCGTCGCCCCAGTCGATGGTGTAGTGACAGGCTTCCGTGTCGCCGACTTCGGCATTGTTGCCACCGGGAAAATAGAGTGTTGTACCATCAGAAGGAATTTTCCAGACGGATTCAAAGACTTTGGGGGCACAGCGTCCGTCGCTTCGGCAGAAGTAATCGTCGCCGATACACTGACTGTCATCGGTACATTTTGTCGAACATTTATAATCGATAAAACTGTCGCAGAAGCCGGATGAACAGCCGTCATGGTGCGTATTGGCGCAATCTTGGCCCTGATCGGGCGCAGTCTCAAAGGCATCGCGCATGTAGTTGCCGTTAAGGTCGTTTGCGCTCGCGTTACACGCCGTATCGCTCGTGTTGTCATAATTGGGATCACATTCGCAGAAGGGGGTGCCGTCGTCTTTGACGATACACGTGCCGTGGCCGGAACAGGTGATGTTTTTGCAGGGATCGACGGGTTCCATGCAGATGAGTGGGTCGGTGGCGTCGTTTTCGTATCCCTTGTTACACAAGCAGACGGGTTCATTTTGGGCGTTGACGAGGCATAATCCGTTGCCACCGCAATCGATGTTGGCACAGGGGCTCTTGGCATCCTGAACACATTGTGTGGGTGCTTCTGCAGTCGCGTGATAACCGGTGTTGCAGAGACATGCAGGTGTTCCGGCAGACGAGACGAGGCACAATCCGTTTCCGCCGCAATCGATGTCGGCACAAGGATCATCAACGATGATGCACGTATTGGCGTCGCCATTTTGGTAGCCATCATCACAGATGCAGACGGCTTCACCTTCAGGCGTCAGAAGACAAGTGCCATGATCGCTACACGTTACATCCTGACATGTGTTTGTCTGCGCCACGCAATCGAGAATATCGCCTTCCGGATGGCCATAGCCTGCTTCACACATACAAATGGCACTGATCGCCGAAGTCGGAAGACATTTGCCGTGTCCGCCACACGTGATGCCGCCACAGACTTCATAAACATCGTTGACCGCAAAATCTTCCTGGCATGCTGACAAGGTAAGAGATAGGATGGATAGCGCCAAAATAAAGGATTTTTTCATAATTGGAATACTCCTGTCACGCCAATGGCTTTCGCATTTAGGATGTTGAATGCAGGCAGCAACTGACAATCGCTTTACCCTATGAAAATCAATACATTCAAAGGAATTTATAAAAAAGCTAAACGTTGGTGTCATTACCGTTATCACGTCCATCGAAGGGACTCCGAAGACGTCGTTGGATGAGAATATAATCGTAATAAAATTGAATGGCGAAAGTTTTAATGAATTAAATGTGTATTCTATGGCAGAATGTTGGTAGAAAATTTGTAAAAAAATAATATTGTTTATATATTATGAAATAAACATGTGATATATGCTAATGTACATTGTGTGTGATAAAATGTTTCATACATGATGTTGTGGATGAAAAAATGATTGTTAGGGAGAGTGAAGCGGTGAGCATGAATATTCGCATTCGGACGAAAAATGTGCTATGCTGTAAAGTGGGTGTGGTGCATCTATTGCGATGTGCTGCGTTTATTGGCTTAACTACGATGGGTTGTGCTTCCCTTGTGGGATGACAGAAGAAGATCTCTGATGAAAAGAATTGTACCGATTTTTCTCCTTCTCTTATTTCCGATGACGGTATCCGCGCAGGACAAAGTCACCGATGAAGCAAAGGCACCAGCTGCACCAGCGGCAGAAGCTGCACCGGCAGAAGCTGCACCGGCAACAGAAGCTGCACCGGCAGCAGAGCCGGCAGTCGATAACACCAAGGCGAGTGATCCCGTTGATCGCGTCGTGGCGCATCTCACGAATCTAAACGATCTTATCACGAAAAATATGGGTAACGGTGAGGCACTGTTGGCCGCGTTCAAAGGTTATCTCGATACCAATGACAAAGCCATGCGTATGGCGAGTAAAGCCTTTCAGGAAAAACTTGACAGGCTCAAAGTCGATGAAGCTGAGGCTTATCGTGAAGTCGCCCAACGTAAGCTGACGCCCGTTCTTGATAATTTGATCACGCTTTTGTTGCAGCTCAAGGATACAGACCCTGAGACGGCGCAAAAACTCGACTCTATGCTCAAAGTCGATGCCAGGTACACCTATAATCCGTAACCGTTATGACAGATTCTTTGCTCCGTGAACGCATCGAAGAAGCTTCCAGGCGCCTGATGGCGCTTTGTGAAAATATCGCCCTCGTCTTGCGTGGTCAAAACGACGCCATTGAGATGACCGTCATCTGTTTTTTGTCTGGTGGTCACCTTTTGATTGAGGATGTGCCCGGTGTCGGCAAGACGACATTGGCGTGCGCCTTTGCACAGAGCCTTGATCTTCCCACGCGCCGTATTCAGTTTACGAGCGATATCCTTCCTTCCGATATCCTCGGCGTCAACATTTACGATCCCCGTGAAGCGCGCTTTTCCTTCCACGAAGGCCCCATCTTTACGAACATTCTTTTGGCTGACGAAATTAATCGTGCTGAACCACGTGCGCAAAGCGCTTTGCTTGAAGCCATGTTTGAGCATCAGGTGACGGTCGATGGCGTCACGCGTGATTTGCCGTCCCCCTTTATGGTGATTGCAACGCAGAATCCCGTCGATTTTTCGGGCACGTTTCCTTTGCCGGACAGTCAGCTCGACCGCTTTCTTTTTTGCATTTCTCTGGGGTATCCCTCGGAAGATGCCGAGCGCGAGCTTCTTCAAAAAAATGTCGCAAAGGTTTCGCCCAAACCCGTGTTTGATGCAAAAACGCTGGCTGGTGTGATGGCGCTGTTAGATGAAATTCACGTGTCGGATGAAATTATCGACGATATTTTGAAGATCGTTCATGCGACGCGAAGCGATGCACGCATTCTTCAAGGCGCATCCACGCGAACGATGCTCGATCTTCGACGCGCAGCATGTGCGCGTGCGCTCCTTCATCGGCGCGAATTTGTGCTACCCGATGACGTCCGCGTCTTGGCTCCGTCCGCCATAGCGCATCGTATTCGCCTGGCTCCGCGTGCTTCATGCGATCCCCTTGATGTCATCGAAGAAATCGTTGGCCGCATCTTTGTATAGATGTGTATAGGCGTGTGTCTTTACACAATCATAAACAAGCCAGACGAAACTCAAAATAGATGTGAATAGTTTGCTATCATTCGCGTTCAAAGGATGTTTTGCACTTTGTGTGCGCGCAATGGACTGCGATTTCGCATTTTTGTGAGGTAATGTATGAATTTGATCTGGTTTCGTAGAGCAGCGGCTATTTTGGCACTTTCTTTGGCACTCGGCATGACTGCATGCGATGACGATAGCGACGATAATAATGATTCGCAGAATCAGGACGGTCAGGGAAATGGCAACAAGCAGGACGCGTTTACGCCCAATGCCGAAGAACAGTGGATCGGTGCTGCTTGCGGTTGTGTGGGTTCCGATGAGTCCCCCTGCGATATGTTATCGATTCCCCTTCCGACAGGCTCTCCGATCTCGGGGTGTGACAATATGCCCGAAGTCGAAGGCGCTCGACGCGTTTGCCTGCGCACGATTTCTGAAGACTACGCCATGACGGCGCCGCCCACCTATTTCCCCCAGGGGTACTGCGCACTCGGTGCCGTCGAATGTACCGGTTCCAATCTTTGCAAAATGGCAAGCTATGGCGATATCGATGCTTTTAAAACATGCCCCGCGGGCAGCGTACTCATGGGAACGAGCTTCCCTTATGAACTCATGGGTGAACCTGTCGATATCCGCGCCAAAACGTGCGCCAAACGTTGCAATACAGACGCTGATTGCAATACGGCGGGTGAAATGAGCTGTATCGAACGAAGTGGCATCAAGTTCTGTTACAACGAGAAAAATTTCGAACATACGGGGGAACCCTCGGTCTTCGCCTTCTAAGGAAATCGCCATAAACTGGGCTTAAAATACCCATAAAAATGTGTGGGTACATCTTGAAATCTTTTCAAAAAACGCGCATTTGCACAATCGTGAACGATTTTGTTCGCTTCTTTTTTGTATAAACGGAGAATTATAAAATGACACTTTCAAAAAAACTCATTATGCTTTCGGCTGCGCTCGCCTTCTCTTTCGGTATGGTCGCTTGTGATGATGATTCCGGCGATAATAATACGAATAACGAAAATAGCGGCAACAGCGGTGACAATAACGGCAACAGCGGTGACAATAACGGCAACAGCGGTAATAACGGCAACAGCGGTAATAACGGCGGTTCGACGACGTGTACCGATGGTCAATTTGCTTGTCAGGGTGATTTCCTTGTCAAATGTACCGGTGGCAAATATAATATGGAAGAAATGTGCGGCGCTGGCGAGTGTAATGCCGAGCTGGGCAAATGCGTTAAAAATGCAGTGCCTGTCTGCGATCCCGAAAATTATAAAGGCGAATGTATTGATAAATATACATTGCAAAAATGTGCTACGGATGGTTTGTCCTTCGTCAATGAAAGCTGCGGTGATGGTAACCGTTGTAGTTTCGATAAAAACGCATGTGAGCCCGATCCCTGCGCGCCTTGCGCGGCGCAAGGCAAAGTCTGCTATCAGGATCAGTGCGTTGATAGCATCGAACAGGGCATTATCGGTACCGCTTGTAAATGCAATTCCAATTGCCAGATCAAAATTTCAGGCAAAGAGATTAAGGATTCTGTCAATATCGCGCTTCCTGCTAGCCTGAGTTGGGTCAAAATGATGGCTGCTCTGGCTGGTATTAATGTTGATAATATTCTTACGCTCGTTAAAGACGTGATGGCGACCATTAAAGACGACGAAGAAATTGTCGCACCGAACTACTTCTCTCAGGATATCACTGGTTGTGATGGCCTCGTCGCGCCCGATGGTATGGCCGTTGGTTGCTTCTTCTCCGATACCATTACGTTCCCGAAATCCATTACGGACGTCCTTGATGTTGAACTTCCCAAAGTCCTCAAATCCGATGACTTTGCGTCGATTCTCGGCTTGGTCGGTATCATTGCTGGTAGTGATGTCGAAATAGATGCTGAAACCATCCTTGCAAAAGTTAAACCCATTTCTGATCTCCTCAAGGAAGGCATTAAGTTCACTGCGCCTAACGGCTATTGCATGACTGCCGATATCGAAATTAAAGCGGACTTGAGCAGCATGATGACCGAAATCATGCCCGGCGTCTTTAGTAGTGACGGAAAATCCGGCCTCGTCTCCAAAATCAATACCGTCAACCTCGGCACGAACCACGACAAAGCCAAAAAAGCGACTTGCCCCGCCGGCAGTACCCTTCTTTCATACACGATTGATAAATCGAATGGCGGTGAAATCACGATGGTCGGTACGTTTAACGTCGGTTTTGATATCTGCGCACAGCAGTGCATCACGAGCGCCGATTGCCGACAGGATGAAGGCTACAGCTGCATCCGCGTCCCCAATCATGCGCCCACTGGCGATGGCAAACCCGTCACCGATTACTCGCAGGTCTGCTTCAATGCCGACATGATTGACTACTTCTGCGATATGACGAACATGTTTGACGAAGAAGGTTCCGAAAAATCCTGCAGCATGGAAGATTATCTCGTCGATTAATCTTGAATGAGGGGGCTTCGGCCCCCTACGCGGCTATGTGCATGCTTGCGCAAGCGCATACGCCGCTACCCCCATAGCGGGGGATTTCCCCCGCAACGCCCCCACGTGGCACAGCATTAGCAAGGTTCTTTTTTTCTTTTATGTGAACATTGCTGAAATGTGGCATTATTTTATCTGAACATGCATAAAAAAACGTAACATTGCTCAAGTGGATGGCACAACTATAAAAGGGGGTCACAGTTTACACCTACATGTAGGTGTAAACTGTGACCCCCCATAAGAATAATGCCAGGTAAGGGCTGTTTGTTACGAAAAAAAATGCATGTTCATATAAAAATTGATTGTTTATATGAACATTTGAGCGTTGAGCCATCGTGAATGATAAAGCCTACATCCGCTTTGGCATCTAGGTTTGTGTAGCGTTCCAATCATTTGGGTAGATAGCGTTATTCCGATTTTCCATGCCTTCGGCTGTTACTACTCCGCTAACCACTCCTGGGAATGTAGATGTCCCGACTGCGGTTTTGTGCAAGTAGGTGTGTTGAACAATAAGGCTACTTACTTGACATGCTCCATCGACGTTGGCTGGCTGATTGGGATAAAAAGTGTATATTTGATAAAAATAAAAAACGCGTGTTTTAAACACGCGTTCTCGGTTTTAAGCCTGATTAATGGGCATTTATGCCCTGTTTTGATTGTCACTGCCACGACGATTGGCGTTGATGACGAGTTTGTTCATAATCTGAACGATGCGGTTGGCTTCGCTGTCATCAATTTTGAGATTTTCAATGACGCTTCGTCTGAAGGCAATGACGTCGAGGTCGGCACCCGTCGAACGGGCATACACCATCATGGTTTTGCCGAGGAAATAGCCGACAAAACAGCCTACTGCGAAAAGCAAAGTGATGATGCCAGCCCATTTCTCTTGCATAAAACTGGGAATAGAACCCACGAGGAGAAAGATTCCAGTAAAGAGAAGAGCAGCGGGTTTGACGTAGCCCGTGCCGACATTACAAACGGCGGACATGGGAATGACTTCGGTCGTTCTGCCAAAGGCGGAGCCGGAGGTAAATTCGATGCGATCTTCATAGACGTCAAATGAAGTTGAAGCATCAATCCCCATGAGCGAGAGGAGTTTGGCGATAATGCCAGCTCTTCGGCCTTTGAGATGGATGTACTGTGGCCCTGATTCGTTGATTTCTTTTTCTTGAATGACGAGGGAATTGGCGGCTGCGGTAAAGGCGATGGTGTTCATAACATTGGCTCCGAAAATGTGGCAAAAAACGTTAAACGCATTTTTTTATTCCCTTGGGGAATGAAAAATGTGTAACATATGTCAGTTATTGTGTCAATTTTTCGTATCCAGGATGCGCGCCAGAAATATGGTAAAAAGATGTTCTTCTATCGATGAGCTGTTGAATCTGCGGCATTGGGAGATCTTTTGCACCACCCAAAAGCTTTGAAAGCAGGGTAATTTTGGCGATATGTTCGAGCGTTTCCATGCGGTAATAGGCCGTTCGTAGGTCAACGCCGACGGTGATGGCGCCGTGTGCCCGAAGCAGAAGAGCATCGTGATTCTTTATGAGCGGAGCAATGGTATCAGCGACTTCATCTGTGCCAGGAACGGCATAAGGCGCAACGGGGACAGAGCCGAGAATACAGATCGATTCAATCATGGCATAGTCATCCAAGGGTTTATCGGCGACGGCGAATGTCGTGCTCATGGGCGGATGAGCATGGACGACGGCGCGAACATCGTCGCGTTCGGCATAACAACGAAGGTGCATGGGGAGTTCGGTCGAAACCTTTCGTGAGCCTTCCAATACGTTTCCCTCGCGATCGACGCAAATAATCATATCGGGCGTTATTTCGCGTTTGCTTACGCCACTTGGGGTACACAAAATGCGTCCGTCTTCGAGCAGGGCGGATACATTGCCATCATTGGCTGCCACCCACCCCTGTTGCCACATACAATGGCAAATATCACAAAGTTGTTCTTTCATCTCGTTGTCGTTCATCGAAATCATCCTTTTTTATATATTATAATTATTTCACGTTAAAATATGCAATTTGTATGATTGCATCACGCGTGATTCTTATATATTAACGCATATTATAATTTTATGTCAATGTGCGTGGAGCATCACACGTGGTATGCGAATAAACACGCGTGTGCGTTTGAAGCGTTTGTTTTATGTACATGGTATGCGGCGGCGTATGGACGGAGCGAAGCACCGGAGAAGCCGACGCGCGTGCAGCGTATTGGCTTTTGGCCAATAGCTGCCGCAAATAATAGCTCCTAAAGTGAACAAAACAGCGATGACAGCGTTAATAAACCCGTTCGCCGGGCTTTATTTTGCGAAAGCTCGAGTTTGTCACAGCCGGCTTCTTGTCGGCTTTTCCTATGGGTGATTCCATGCAACAAAACCAGGACGTATCCTTCCTTGGCCGTATCAGTGTTTTGTTTGCAACACCGGCACTCAAATGGGCATTGCCCATGCTACTGTTTATCGCAGTCATCACCGGTGTTCTTGCAAAACCAGCGGTTGAGATTCAAAACGATGATGATGTCATCAAGTTTTTGCCGCAGGATGATCCGAAAATCGTCAAATTCAAGGATGTCGGGGATAAATTCCACGTCCTTCAGATGGCGATCGTCGGCGTTGAGGCAAAAGGTGAAGGGAATTTATTTAATCTCGAAGACATCACGTTAATTCGTCGTTATGCGACAGAATTCAAGACGCTCATGTGCCACAAAATCGATGATGACGGTGATTGGATCATGGGCGAAGACGGCCAACCCGTCATGACACCGTGTGTGAGCAACACGACGTGTTTTACCGAAATCCAGGACATTGGGCACAGTGTGACGGAAGATGGCGAAGAGACATCGAGCGTCACGGATCTTGTGCCGGAATATCCTGAGCCGGGATCAGAAGAAGCGATTGCAAAGGCGGATGAAATCAAGGCTTCGTTACAGGTCGTGTATGATCATGCCCGTACGCTCGACCACGTCAATGGGTTCCTCGTCAGCGACGATGGCCGCGCGGCTGCCGTCTATGCGCAGGTCGATGATACGAATGTTTCGGCGAAAGAAGCCGCCGATATGATCAAAGAGCATTTGATCAAAGTAAAGAAGGAAATGGGCCTTGAGGAGGCCGTGGAGGTTTATTATTCCGGCGCTCCGTTCATTGGTTCCTACTCTGCCGATACGGCACGAAATGACATGTCGAAGCTCATGCCTTGGGTTGCTGTCATCGTCGTCGGAATCATTATCGTGACGAGCAAATCGATTTTTGCGACGCTCATTGCCCTGTTAAGCGTGTTCGTGTCGATCGTGTGGGTCATGGGTGGCATGAGTTTGTTGGGTCATAAGCTGACGCTCATTTCGACGAGTTTGCCGATTTTGTTGCTCGCCCTGGGCAGCGCCTATTCGATTCACTTGATTACGGCGATGTTGTCGCGGCTTGACGAGGGCATGGAACGCAAGGAAGCAATGAAGCAGGCGCTCATTCATACTGGTCCGCCGATCATTGTTTGCGTGGCTACGACGGCGGCTGGCTTCTTCTCGTTTATGGCGATGGACGTCGATCCGATGGTCGAATATGGTGCAGCCATGGGCATTTCGACGATCGTCATCATGATTGTGACGTTCTGGGTCGTGAGCGCAATGACTGTGCTTTTGCCGATCAAACCGCAGAAAGGTGGCCGTGCACCGCGTTGGGCGATCAACGCCATGAAACGTGGGGCCGATTTCGTGTATGGACATGGCAAATTGTCGCTCGTCATTGTCTGCCTTATCTTCGTCTTTGGCGGCACCTTTGCGGCACGCGTTGAACCGCACGGCGGCAATTCATCTTACTTTGCCGAAGGCAGTGTGCCGATGATCGCCGACGATTTTATGGTTGCTAATTTCGGCGGTGCCAACTTCATTCAGACCGAAATCAATGCCGATGTCTCATCGCCGCTCGTCCTTCGTCAGATCGAACGCATGACGGCGTTTATCAAATCACATCCGCGTATTGCCGGTATCCAGTCGATTAGCGATATCGTTAACCTCGTCGGTGGCTCGATGGGCGATGGCCAGCATATTACCGAATCGCCGCGGCAGGCCAAGAACCTGACCGCACTCGCTTTTTCAAACGATGCTTCGGTCGCCATGGAACTTGCCATGTGTGCCTGCGAAACGCCGGCACGTAATGGCATTTGTCTGCCTGAGTGCGTCAGCCCCAAAGATGGTTCATGCCTGACGACGTGTTCGCCAGATATGAACTGGCGTCACTCCCTCATGCAGATCCGCGTCCGCGACAAAGACCTGAGCGAAGCGGCCAATATCGCCGATGAACTTCAGGCGCAGATGGAACCGATCTTCTCACCGCGCATGGCCATTCCGCGCGATAAAATGAACGATGCGGCGCGTGAAACCGAAAAAGCTGAGATTTTGCAGCATGTGCAGTGGATTCTCAAAGCCTACGAATTCCGCAATAATCCGACTACGGGTGAACCTTATGTCAAAACAAAGGTTGAGGATAAGGCCATTGAAGCGGCGATCTGGAATACGACGGTTGAGACAGAACGCAACGATGCACGCGTGCCTTTGAACATTTATTTGTTCGATGAAGAAGAGGCCCTCGTCGATCTTGATTATGACAAGGCGGATCTCGAAAGCATGACGGATCGTACGATCGAAGCCATTAAAAATAAAACTTATAATGAAGAATGGCTCGTGAACCTCATCAAGGAAGTGGCGACGGAAGATGAACTTGAGGATGACGCAGGTATTCGTGCCGCCGTCAACTTCATTCACAAAGAGATTCTCGATTCAGAGATCGCTAAACTCCGCAATGCCCGCGCCGCTGCCATTTTTAAGGCCGCGAATGTCTCGGAACCGTCCGATAAATTTGATGAACTCATTAAAAGCGCTATCTGGAGCCTGGCAGACAAAAACGTCTTTTTGCCGCGCGACAAATTCCCCGAACTTCAGGTGTATGCCGTCGATTTCCATTCTGCAGAAATCGCGGAAGCCATCATTCAGGCTTTGAATCCACTTGAACCCACGCACGAAAACGTCGATCGCGTGCTCCATGACGAACTCTTTGATGTCGCCAGAATTTATTATTTTGATGCAGAAAAACTCGATCGTAAAGCACTTACGGATGCTGTGACCGCCGCCAAAACCAATGGTACGCTCACTCAAAAATGGCTCGCGGACGAACTTCATAAAAGTATGAAAATCGGCGAAGAAATCGAAGTTATTCCACAGGGATATCCCATTATTTACCGTGCGATGAATGAATCGGTCATCCATAACCAGATCGTTTCGCTCGTTTACTCCTTTATCATGGTTTTGATCTGCCTCATCCTTTTCACGATGAGTATGCGAACAGGCCTGATTTCGATCATTCCCGCGCTGATGACGGTTATTCTGACGTTCGGCGTGATGGGTGTCTTTGGTCTTGGGCTCGACGTAGGTTCGTCGATGATCGCTGCGATTTCGCTTTCGGTCGGTATCGACTATGCCTGCCACTTGATCTGGAAATTTGGCCGACCGCCCAAAACGGCAGAAGCGTGCAAGGCAGCCAGTGACCACATGCTCGAAACGACGGGCTGGGGCGTTGTCATCAACGCGCTTGAAATCGGCTTGGGTCTTGCCGTCCTTTACTTTGGCGAACTCCTTCCGATGCGCAACTTCGGCGTTTTGACGGGCGTTGCCATGATTATCAGTGCCACGGCATCCTTGCTCCTGCTTTCGGGCCTCATGCGTTGGGCGCGTATGCACTCTTCGCGTCAGGATGTCAGACTTGGCGAGGGCCAGGTGGCACTCGCCGGTGCCGCTGGTGGCGTCGTCTCCGCAAACGAAATGGTGAAGCCAGAGACTTCTGCACAAAATGAAGCCGAATCCAATTCTGATTCGAATCCGGCTGAGGCCACAAACGCTGAATCCACTTCTGATTCAGATACTGCTTCAAATTCGAAGCCGGAATAAACGTGAGGGGGCAGCCGCCCCCTACGCGGCTATTTTCCTGTTTTAGGGACGTTCCATGGAACATCCCTACAGGAAAATACGCCGCTACCCCCTCTGCGGGGGTATCCCCCGCAACGCCCTCGGCATGCGCCCACGCGCCCACGCTTACTTCATTACCTGATTTTTTCGCCATTTCGCGTATGGCAGGCGACGTGAGTAAAAAAACAACTGTGAAAGCGTTTTAGGCTTTCACAATTGGTAATTGTATGGATTAATTATTTGTATTTATCAAATAACGTTATTATTCGACGGCGAAGTCCAATTTGAGGTTTAAGCCATCGTTCGCATTGGCGAGATTGAGGTTAAGATTGAACGAAAGATCATCTTTAAATTGCTCCATATCGTGTAATGCGATATCTGCATATTTTTTATCGAGCGCCTTGATCTCTTCTTGTTTTTGAGCATTGAGCGCTTCTATTTTGGCGTCGTCTTTCGCTAGTGCGAGTAACTGACTGTAATTTTTATTTATTTGCTCCAGTTCCATCTCTTTATTCATGTCGTTCCGGAAGCCTGTGCCTTCAAGTTGAAAGGCGTGGATCAGGTTGCTCGTCATAGACAGCGTTAGCAAGGCCGTCGAAGGCGACAGTTCGGATGGCATGAAAGGTTTGATATCCATCTGATCCAAGGGTTTCGGCGCAATGTAAGCAGAAAAATCGGTATCAGAGAGGTTGGTTTTCAGATTACCCGTGCCAAAAAAGATATCCGTTTTTTCGCTACTGCCCACTTCGAGTGGCATTTCTGTAAGTTGCTGGAAAAAATCGGGTAAAACCGTGGAAAGTTCATGTCCACTGATATGGAGACCAAATTCGCCACTTTTATGGATGCCGAGTAATGCGAATTGAAGGGTATCGACTTTATCAAATAAAGGCGAGAGCATTGTCGTTGCCTGACTGAGTGGCATGATGATGCTGGCGCCTTTTCGCATATTGCATGTCATGGCCAATTCTGTGAGCTTCGGCACGATGCTTTGTATGAATTGTGCCATTTGCGGCAGATTCATATTAAGTTCAGCATTGAACAGGCTGTCTTTGATATTGAGATGGGGAACTTTGTCTTTGCCTTGCATGGCTTGAAGCGATTTGAGCAAGTTGTCATCGCTGACGGTGAGGCCGAGGTTGAGGGTAATGGTTTTCTCTTTGGCTGCGATATCGAGTTTTGTTGCAGAGAGATTTTTGAGTGCTTCTGTCCAGGCATCGAAACAGTTTTGTTTCACATTGGGTACCAAAATCGGCATAATTTTGGAGATGAGTTGTATCAATTCACCGTTTTGGATGCGGACGATGCCGATGGCACCTGGAAGGGGGGTTGCGATAAGATCTTTGCTGACAGCCGTGGTTGCCGTGTGATCATATTTGTCAAAGGCGATCTTTTCATCGGTAGAAATGACGAGCGTCAGACGATCTTCGAGGGCAGAGACAATGATTTTGATATTGGGTATCGTATCGTCTATTTTGAGCGTATATGTCGCATAGGTTTCGTGCGTTTCGTCTTTGTCGATGAGACCATTTTCTTTATTATTTTCGGATGTGGAAAGATATTGTTTAAATCCATCGAAGGATTGATTGAGCTGAGTTTTATAGATTTGAAAGGCTTTTTTGGTGTCTTTTGTTTTTGTCATAAAGACAAAATCAGAGCCTGCCTGAAACATGGAAAACTCGACATGATCGCGATCAAGTGCATAAAAGTCATAAAAACTATATATAAAATTGCGTATATCATCATCGGTGATATTTCCATCCATGTATTTTTGGATAGTTTCATGTATTTTTGCTTTTTTGTCTGCATCGTTTTCACTCGTGGTATATAAGCTCATATAACGCGCCATGGTCATGCCGATGCTTTGTTTAAAGGTATCATTTTTCAACAGGTTTGTGCGGATCAGTTTGGTTTGATCCAAAAGCTGATCAATGGTGTATTGGCCTGATGTGGCAGCGACAAAAGCGACATTGGATGGCACGTAAGCGAGCAGTGTACTGGCTTGTGAGACGCTTGCTTTTGCTGTTGCCGTTTGCGCGGCATCTGTGGTCGCAGAAGGAGCTTTTTTGCATGCGCTAAAGCATAAGCAAAAGTAACAAAGAAGGAGACATAATAAACGTGTTTTGTTCATTTTAACCTCTCATGGAATGGCATAATGAGGAAAGTTAAGTTCCGATGCTTAGAAACAGTTTTTGCAACAGTTTTGTAAAAGAACGACATGTTTTGGTAACACTGTGATGTGTGACTGAATGTGTCAAGTTATTTTGTATGTGCACAAAATAACATATGTTATCTGTTGAACCATTCGCCATGAGCGTATTAAAAAAGGCGGTGTGCTAAGCACACCGCCTTTAAAACAATATGCCACGGTTGCCGTGGCAAGAGAATGGCATCATACCAATGTTAAATTATTCACCCGTATATTTATATTTTTCAATACAGACGGGGGATTGGTCGTATGGAAAATCGCTATTCTTTGTCATCCAATCATAAAAGACGTCGGGATCAAGCAAATTTTCGCATAAAAGGGCATCGATAAAATCGACGAGATCCACGTCCTTAAACGTTCGTAATTTGGTTTTATCCGAAGGTTCATAATTATACAAATTGGAACTGCGATAACGTTCACTCGCGAGCGCCGTCCAAATATCTTTGATGGGAACAGTAATGGGATCCGCCTGATAACCTTGATAATGGCGTGAATCTTCGACATCGGAGCCATCCCAGAGATCATAAATGTAATGCGTGACCCAGGCTTCACTGAGGTATTGTTTCATACCGCTTTCGGAGGTGAGAGAAGGTCTGTCAATCGCATAGGAGAGGCCTTCGACGCGTTCGCTGAGCATGGAATAATCGAGCCAGTAGCTTCCTGAGCCCAGAATACGCCAATACTCATAGATGGGATAGCCCGCGTCGATGCTTTGCATCATGAGGGAATAGAAAGTTGCCCAGCCTTCGCTCCAGGCGAGTCGTGGATCGTTTGCTTTGCTGATAGCATGTGTGTTTCCGGGGGTATCGTCGCGGCGCAGTGCGAGGACGAAGTGGCCGAATTCGTGGATAAGCGTCGGGAGGCCCCAGGCTGATTCGTCTGTGCTTGCACCACCGATTTGCATGGTGACATCGGAGACGTGTTTTCCAGTTTGGTTCGATGAGATCTCGGTTTTGGTGGCATTATAAAAGCAGGAACCACATGACCATACCATACCAGGTTTCCAGACGACGGCCATGGAAGGAAGTGCTTCGACGGAAGATACGAATCCCGTTGAGACAAGTTGTTCGTAAGCTTTTTTGTATTGTTGATAGAGGTATATGCCACCGGAGGCTTCATCGATGGAGACGATGATGTCTTCCATTTTGCCTGGATCGTTTGTTGAAGCAAAATCGCCCATGGTCATATTCCACGACCACACGTCGAATGGTGAGGATTTGGCTGCGACGAGGATACCGAGTTTGACGTTATTGTTGACGAACCATACGGGTAATATGAAGAGTCTGTCTGTAGAGATGGGCAGTCTCGATGTTTGAAATTCGAAGGTGCCGTCGTCGGCGACAATGCCTTCGCCGAGTTTTGTTTTTCCGGAAGCATCGAAGAGGGCAACGGGCAGGCCGGCTCCGACTTGTTCTTCGACGGAACCGAAGACGGGGACGTTTGTCGCAGTCAGCTCAACATTTTGTTTTTCGTAATAGAGTGCACCTGAGACGCGCCATGGCATGCATTGTCCCGTTGCATCGTTGCACGTCGTTTGTTCGCCGCAAGTACCACATGATCCGCCGCAACCGTCGGCACCACAGGCGCGTCCATCACACTTAGGTACGCAGGCGACGCATTGACCAGAGACGCAGAATTTATCCTCGTCACATGATCCGCAAACATCGTTACAGCCATCGAAGCCGCACACTTTGTTTTCGCAATTTGGCGAACAGACAGTTTGGATGCATTTTCCACTGATGCATGCCTGGTTCGTCTGACAAGTGCCACAAAGTCCACCGCAGCCATCGTCGCCGCATTTTTTCCCGTCACATTGTGGGACACAGCCATCGACGCACACGCCTTGATCGCACATACTTTTTCCGGAGCATACGCCACAGACGTCGCCGCAACCGTCTGGGCCGCATGTGCGACCGTCACATTGCGGTTGACATTCATGATCGTCATCCGAACATGCGCCGAGCAGAAGACTGATCAAGCCGATTGTAAACAAAAGAGAAGATGGTTTTATCGTCATATTCACATTCAATGGCGTTTGTACGCCCTCCTTGTCACAGGCTATTACCAAAATGCCGCGGTGACTTCAATCCTCTAATCTGTCGTACAAACGGTAAAAAAAAAGCCCTGCTTTTGGCAGGGCTTGAGATTCAGGCGATCTTAGATGGATCGGACGAGCCAACGTTTGGAGAATGTTTCATCCGGAATGTTCTGATTGATCTTCTCGCTAAAGACGTTGTTTTCGGTTTTATGCTTTGTAGCAGCATCAACGACGGTAATATGCGTATAGAGTTCATAGCCGTTGCCGAGGTCTTTGAGCGTGTCACGATATTGCGTTTTGAGGTGTTTGCCAGATTCATTGTAATATTCAATGTAATCCATGAGCAGATGTTTTTTGTCAATTTTGATGACGAGTTTTGGATACGGCAAATCGGTGGTCGGCTTAATTTTGAGTTCGAGCGTGACATGGGTGTTGTTATCGGCCTTGAGATCAATAATTTTGACGATATCGTAATCCATAGCCATGTTGACCATACCCATATCATCCATGGCCCAGTCGGAACCATAGAAGGACTGACGTTTGGAGTGCGTACCGACGCGACGGACTTTGTTGGAATCCGGGAGACGGGCATAAACTTCATCGCGGCCTTTCATGACGACGCCCATACCGCGCATATCGGCAGGCGAGTGGAAACGGACAGAACGTTTGTCATTGCCTTTGGTATAGGTGGTGAAGGTGTAGGTAACATTGTGGTGAGTGCCACCGTTTAATACCATGTTTGTCTCGATCGTCTGATCCTGGAAGGGACTGTGATTTTTATCGACTTGTTCGAGCATACGGGTTGCGCCGGCAATATCATTGATATCTTTAATATAGGCATCCGCATTAGAACCTGCAGCGGGGGCAACCGCAGGGGCGGGGGCACCAGCGACGACTTCGTCAGCCATAGCCTGTGTCGAAAACATCATCATCAAACCGGCAAATGCAAATGCAAACTTATGGATACGCATGGGTTCCGTTCTCCTTAAAATACGCTTTAAGCAGTTACTGCATGACCTCATGTCGCAGTTTCTGCCTGTACACGAGTACTATGAACGAACGGATTTAGGATCTATCCACATTTTTTTGCTAAACACTTGGGGGCGTTGCGGGGGTGTCCCCCGCACGGGGGTAGCGGCGTATTTTTCGAAATCAGAGACGCGTTGTGCTGCGTCTCTGATTTCGGAAAATAGCTGCGTAGGGGGTGTTCCCCCTCTCATCATCCGTCTTTGATATCGCGATGTTCGCAGCTCCAAAAGTAGTTGCTGTCATCTTTGAGGGCATCGTAGAGGGCGCAGGCGAGAGTGACGCTTCGATGTTGTCCGCCGGTGCAGCCGATGCCGATGGTGAGGTAGTGCTTTCCTTCGCGGGCATAGCGTGGAATGAGAAAACGCAGCAAATCCGTCGTCTTGTTGAGAAAACGCGTCGCATCGGGATCACTGAAAACATACTTGCGCACGTCTTCCTGCAAACCGGTGAGGTGCGAGAGTTCGGGGACAAAATAGGGGTTTTTGAGGAAACGGACGTCAAAGACGAGATCGGCGTCCGATAGAATCCCGTGTTTGTAGCCGAAGCTCACGAAAGCCACGCGCATTTTATCTTTCGTCGTTTCATAATGCGCGGTGAGCCAAGCGCGAAGCGCGTGGGGCGTCATTTCAGAGGTGTCAAGGCGCATGGCAATATAGGGCGTCAGAACGGACAACAGCTTGCGTTCTTTTTCGATGGCGTGGGCGACGTTACCGTCGCGATCGAGAGGATGAATACGCCGCGTTTCTTTGTATCGTCGCATGAGGACTTCGTCTCGCGCATCGAGATAGAGAAGTTCCGGCTTAAAACCCGCTGCCTGAAGGGCTTCGATGGATGCGGGAATCTGATCCCAGAAGAGCCTGTCGCGAATATCAATGCCTACGGCGACGCGCTCAATTTCGTGGTGAGGGCCTAGATGGCGTAAAAAATCGCGGAGCATAAAAAGTGGCATGTTGTCCATGCAGTAAAAGCCGAGGTCTTCAAGCGTGTGAAGCGCTGTCGTGCGCCCACTGCCGCCCATGCCGCTGATCAGAATGAGACGTGAAAGTTTCATGGTTTTCTCTGTTTTGTCGTTGTATTTGCCGTGGACTTTGCGTGATAAAGACAGGCACGGGATCCACCCGTGCTTGAAAATGTACGTCAAAATACGTTATTTTTCGAGTCCATAGAATTTTTTGGAGTGCCTTGAATGAATAGAATCAGTCTGAAGTTCGCCGCTTTGTCGATAACAGCTTTGGTATTGACACTCAGTGCATGTAGTAATGAACACGCGCGTTTTTGCCAGGATGCCGCATCGAAAATGTGCCGCGTCTGCGCTTCTTGTGGTGCGGATGGTATGAAAAAATGTGGTCTTCTTGAAGCGCAAAATACCGCGGAATGTGAGACGACGCTTCTGCGTATATGCGAAGCCTACGAAGTGGATTATAATCGTGAAGTGGCACGCAATTGCCTGACTTCGCTTGATCAGGCAACGTGTGCAATGCCTAAGCCTGAAGCTTGTAGTTGGCTCTTTTAAGTCATGGCTTCTTAAAAATATTTGAGGGCTTCGGGGACATAACAATGGGCTGTGGTTTCATGGCTTTGAGAGGCTTTTAGGCGGTGCTTATGTCCAACGATGGCACAAAAATAAGTGTAGGCGCAGTTTCCATATTCGTAACAATACATAATGGGTGACAAACATGACAGATGAAATAACGACTCAGAATCTGATGAGTCTCGTGACGTTTGTTCAGCTGAAGATCCGCATTTACCTCGAAACGGCGGATAAAAAACTCGACAACTACGATAATGTGGCTTCGAATTTCGGCATGTCCGCTGCGGAAGCCGTGCGCGAACTCAAAAAAGTAGACAGTTCGCTCTTTTTAGGTCTTCCGCGCTATGACGATGGTTTGCGTTCCTACGTCGTCAAATGGGTCGAAAATCCGGATGCGAATTTTATCGGTCTTGCGGAACTCTATGCGCGTTTTTCCCTCACGATCGAAGATATTGAGATTCTGGCATTTTTGGCGGGTTGCGGCATCAATCCTGCCGTGCGCGAACTTTGTAATTTTGCCGTTGCGGATCATGGGGAAACCTCGATTACCGTCGGTGCCGTTTGCCGCATTCTTGCGAACCAGAATCAGAAGAAGATCGACCTTTATATGGATCGTTTTTCGTATAATGCACCGCTTCGCCGTCACTGCCTCGTGAGCGTTGAAAAACGCGTTCATCCGTTCAACGGCTTTGAACGCAACTTATTAAACCGACAGGCGATTGTCGCCGACCGCGTGCTTGAATTCCTCAAATCGCCCAACCAGTCGGATATGCCTGTTGATGAAGCTATTTCGGCTTATGCAACGCGCGTTTCTGGCGAAGTGGCGCTCGATAAGCTCCATCTCGTGTCGTACGTCCAATCTGCTATTTTGCAGCTCATCCGCGCACAGACGTTCCCCGCTGTGTTGACAGGCCCCGCCGGTGCAGGCAAGGAAAAAGTCGCCAATGCTGTCGCCACGATTATGGGCAAAAATTTGCTCTGTGCCGATTTGCCGAGTCTCCTCAATCTTGATGCTGAGTTACTTCAGGCAAGGCTCTCCGATTTGTTCCGCGAAGCAAAGCTGGGTAACGATTTCGTCTATTTTAGGTGTTCCCGTTTGCCCGAGTTTATTATGGGATCACAGCAGATCGTACTCGAAACGTATTTCAGGCGTGAGCAGTTTATGATCGGCACGGAAGAGATGACGATGTGGCTCGTTCAGCTGACGACGGGGTGGCCGCAGCTTGCCATTCCGCTGCCAAATCAGACGCATCGGTTCGAACTCTGGAAGGAAGCCTTTGAAGGCGAAAAACGCACGCCGAGTGAAGATGCTATGGACGCGATTTCGAGGCGTTATGAGATGAGCGCTCCACAGATTCGTCAGGCTGCCGGCGAAGCCAAGCGCCTCAGTATCGTCGCACGGCGCAAAAAAATTGACATTACTGATCTCGACAAGGCGTGTCGCACCTATTTTGCCCACAAACTGAGCGACCTCGCAGACCTCGTTCCGCCTTCAACATTTAAGCCGGATCAGCTCATTCTCCCCGAGGCCGAGCGCGTCAAATTCGATGAAGTCTTGCTCTACGCAGACGCACACGATACCATCTACAGCGATTGGGGCTTTAGCGAACGCTTCCCCTACGGGCGCGGTCTGAGCGTCCTTTTTTACGGCCCGCCTGGCACTGGTAAGACCATGGCCGCAAGCATCATTGCCAATTACCTGGGGCTTGACCTCTTCCGCGTCGATCTTTCGCGCATTATGAACCGCTATGTCGGCGAAACCGAAAAGAATCTCGCACGCGTCTTTGATGAAGCCGAGCGCGGTCGCGTCATGCTTCTGTTCGATGAGGCTGATGCCCTCTTTGGCAAACGTACAAGCGTCAAATCGACAAACGATAAATATGCCAATCTCGAAGTCGCTTACCTGTTGCAGCGTATGGAAAACTTCGAAGGCGTCACCGTCCTGACGACAAACCTCGAAGGCAGTATCGATGATGCTTTCAAACGCCGTATCCGATACCGCATCTATTTTCCTATGCCCGATGGCAAAACGCGCGGTCGCCTCTTCCGCTCCTCTATCCCCAAGGGCGCACCCATGCGCGACGATATTCCTTTTGATCTCCTCGGCGAACACTTTGAACTGAGCGGTGGTCACATCAAACAGGCAGTCCTGAAGGCCGCTTTCTATGCCAAACGCGATAATTGCGAGATTGGATTGGCTCAGCTGACGGAAGCGACTGTCGCTGAATGTCGTGAACTTGGCATGCTGATGAACGATCACCTGCCGCGTCCGCTCACCAACGCGCTTCGCGCTGAAAAGGGCCTCAAACCGCTCACGCAGGAAGAATACGACAGGAGTTATCGTCCCCTCATTTCGAGCGATTTGCCGCTCATGGATTTGCCCGCTGGCGTGCCCATTCCTGAGGGCGATTATTAATATGATCAAGCGTTACGACAGTATGTTAGTGATTACTAATGTATAATACAGTGTGTCGTGATAATGTATAATACAGTGTGTCGTGATAACAAATGTATTATGTATAAGATGCACGGCCTATCCGCCTAAGGCGGATACGGCACCCGTGCTCGCCTATGCCTGTGGCATACGGCTCGCTAACTCTCCTTGATGCGTTCCACGGAACGCATCTACGGCTCGCTAACTCTCTTTGATGCGTTCCACGGAACGCATCTACGGCTCGCTGGCGGCGGGCTATTTCGCTACGCTCAATACGCCGCCGCACGCCCGCTATTGCTAGGCAATACACGGGCGATAATTCATTTTTTCAGCTTCAATATTTCTTCTTTTGAAAGTCCCGTTGCTTTTTCGATAAATGAAATATCCATGTTCATATTGAGTAGATTGATAGCAGTGAGTTTCTGTCCCTCTTCTCTTCCTTCTACTCTCCCTTCTACTCTTCCTTCATTTCTCCCCTCTTCTCTTCCTTTTTCCTCTCCTAATCTCCACTGTTCCAATCCAAACAAGCGTTTATTATTTTCTTCGTCAAACATATATGCCATGATATCCATAATCTCCCCCTCCATTTTTTTGATATATTCTGAGAGTATCCCCTCGTCTCGGCAGATGCGAAGCGTTTCTCGGATGGCTTGAGACGAATAGCCATATTTTTTGATTTGGTCGTTGAAAACCCGACAGAACATAATGTACTGATTGATGATATCTGTCTTTTTATCGTCAAATTGGATGATGTGGACGGTCGCATCCAAATCGCACCCATCCTTCGGGAAAAACGCATCGCGCAATGAAAGTGTGTTTGGCATGTTTTCACATGTGCAGCTGAATATGGTATACAGCTCAATGCGCGGACAGAATACTTTGGTGCTGCTGTATAAATAGACATCGCGTTCCCGAAAATAATCCATCAGGCTCTGTATAGCATAAGACATCAGTCGAATCACGATATTGGGCGACCACGAACTCTGTGCTTCGACAAAGACCATCAGCCTGTCTTTGATGAGTATGCCGAGGTCGTTGTGTTCGTGGGTTGCCACGACACATTCGCGTGTAATGGTGCCAATATCGGCTTCGCACACATCGGTATCTTCCGGATGAAGCGTCTTGTACAGCTCAAGCTGGTATTTGGAAAACGAAAACAGATGCGTGAACACGCTGTCCTTCGTGTTTCGCTTTGTCTTATCCATCGCTTGTTTTTTGGCTTTTGGCTTCGTTTGTTTCTTTGACTTGCCTGTGCCCTGCTTTGCCATGGCGCCCTCCTTTGGCATACGCTAAAACGTATTATAGCGAAAAGGTTTGATCATTGCGAGCAAAAGAGGATTTGACTTTGGCATGATGGCGTGGCCTATCTCGCATGAGAGACGTTCCACGGAACTCTGCATGCTCGATACGGCCTGCGTGCTCGCTTTGGGGCGGGTCTGAGACCGCTACGCTCGCTGGCGGCGGGCTATTTGGCAAGGGGGCTTGCCCCCTTGTCGCCAAATACGCCGCCGCTCTAAAGTATTTGACTTTCACACATTGGCGAGCAATAGATAGATGGTGCGATGTTGCTGGATGGAGGTCATGATGTCGAAATATATTAACCCCTATACTGATTTTGGATTCAAGTGGCTGTTCGGAACCGAAAAGAATAAAGCGATTCTTATCGATTTATTGAATGCGCTTTTCGACGGGATGGAGGTTGTCGAGGATTTGGAATACCGCCAAAACGAGCATCTGGGAGCCGGACCGGAGGATCGTCACGTCATCTTTGACGTTTACTGTGTGACGAGTACCGGTGAGCATATCATCGTCGAGATGCAGAATGTGCGTCAGAGCGCGTTCCGGGATCGGATGCTTTTTTATGCGGCGGCACCGATTCGTAAACAGGCTCCAAAAGGTGCATGGAATTTTGAGCTCAAGCGCGTCTATTCCATCGGGATTCTGAATTTTACGCTCGATAAGGCGGATATGAGCGTTCCGGCAGGAACCAGGGCTGTCGAGCAAAAGAGCAAATCTGACGACGACGACGTGACACATAGTTACCGCCACGTGATTCAGCTCATGGACATCGACACGAAAGTGATATTCAGCAAAACGCTGACGTTTATTTATGTCGAGATGCCCAAATTCTCGAAAGCCGAGACCGACTTGAAAACGCTTTTGGACAAATGGCTATACGCAATTAAAACGATGGCCGAGACAGATAATGAGCGGCCTGTGTCATTGACTGGCGAGGCGTTTGATCAGTTTTTTGAGCAGGCGCGATACGCTTGTCTCGACGAGGACGAGCAGCGCATTTATGATCGCAGTCTGATGGATTACTGGGACATCTATGCCATCGAGCAAACGCACTATAATGAGGGACTGGAAAAGGGCAAGGAACTTGGCATCGCTGAGGGCAAGGAACTTGGCATCGCTGAGGGCAAGGAACTCGGGCGACAGGAAGGCGCGTTACAGATGCTAATCAGTCTTGTGCGTGACGGCATTTTGTCGATTGATGATGCTGCACGCAAGGCGGGGATGAGCGAAACGGCGTTTATGGCGGCGATGGATAAGTGATGGCGCGGCCTATCTCGCATGAGAGACGTTCCACGGAACGTCTCTGCATGCTCGATACGGCCTGCGTGCTCGCCTATGCCTGCGGCATACGGCTCGCTGGCGGCGGCTATCTGCGATACGCGGGCGATGCTATGTGAATATAAAAAGTATAACTAATCCAATAAAGCAAAAAATTGCGAAAATGATTGCGAATTTAATTCGATATGCTCGCCAGTCAGCATCTTTTTTGGATTGTTCTTCTGAAAGAACTGCCTTATATTGCTCGTGAGCTTTATTAATTGCGTCACCATCAAGAAGTTCTTCACTTCCATCCATGTATTCGATTCGTATTGAGTCTATAACAATATGATCGATGGTATTGTCACGCCATACATTATCTTTGTATAATTTGTATGCCATATCAGGACCAGGCTCCGGTTCCTCTGGGCCGGTTGCTTTAATGCTGGATGGTTTATCCGCGACGGTATCTCCAACAGCGTTGTATGGAATGAAAGAAAAGTGTACATACTTGTAAGTTTTACTACTTGTATTCTTATATTCTACATATGGACCTCTATGAATAGAAGATCCGCTTGGACTTGAACTTCAGATACGGCAATATTTGTATTTATATCCATTTTTCAATCTCCTATTTCAATAAGTTAGTGTTCCAGTATATTTTCAATGATTTTCCATGATTCAATAAGTTTATCCAAAGTATATTTCGTATTTCGTGGACCCGTAGAGGGAAGACGCACAGTTTCTATGCCCGTTATCGGTTTGAGTAGTTTATTATACTTTGTAGTTGCCAAGGAGCCATTTGTGAAAATTTTATTAATTTTGGTTGCCTGTAAAATAATATTTATATCGTTCGGCTTCGCATCACGGATAGTATTGTCCAAAGCACCATTGATTCTGCATTCGCTGATTACATCCCATAGGGCGATATGGTGGCAATTTAGCAACTAGAATGTCTTTATTTTCTGGATGATTTATATCTGGTTTAGGAAAGCATTCTCCAAAAATAGCCGTCATAACATCCCAAAAGCGGTTTCTTGGATTGGAATAGCAGAATCCAATTACATCTCTAGCTTTCACATCTGGAAAACTACCGAGAATAAGAATTCTGCTGTTTTCATCAAAGATTGGTGAAACTTTATTACCCGATGAGTATTGAAGTGACATGCTTGTACTCCACAAATAGATGTTGAAAAACGATTTACTGCCTTTTGATGGCTATAAATCTACTGCATCATAAAAAAATATAAAAAAATCAAGCCTTAAAAACGAATAAAAGTTGAAAAAGTTTGCATCAAAAATAAATGGTGTTACGCCCGCGTATTTGCCTGAGGGCACGTGTCGTGACACGTGCCCGCAACAGGCAAATAGCGGGCGGCCAGAGGCCGTATGCCCGCAGGGCATAGGCCGATGCGCGGGGCGTATCGGCGCAGCCGATAGTCCGCGCCAATCCGTGGAACGCCTCAAGGCGCGCCAATCCGTGGAACGCCTCAAGGCGCGCCAATCCGTGGAACGCCTCAAGGCGAGATAGCCCGCGCCGGCGATTCCCAATCAAAAAAACTCGCTTTATATGTTTCGGCGAGTTATGGTGAAAGTGCTTAAGGGACGTTTCGTGAAACGTCTCTTAAACGCCTAATGGAGGAAATCATCATGGCACACAGATTCCCGATCGGCATTCAGACATTTGAAAGCATGCGCAACGATGACTATGTCTGCGTCGATAAAAGGGAATTTTATCAGAGTGAATTTATCACGCTCAAGGAATATAATAAAAAATTTAACAATTATAATGCTATTGCTCGACATCGGGAAACAGGAGAATAATGAAATGAAAACAGCAAATGTCATTTTCTGTGCGGGTACATGCATTGTCTTGTTATGCATGTGCACATCATGTTTTTTCGCGGCCAATACCTCTCGTTCCTCAGTTAGGGCCACGAACGCCAAAGCGTCGGTCGGTATGAACTGTGAAAGTGTCTGCGGCCCAGGTTTCCATTACGACCGGCAGGGCGACAAACTTGGAGGGCGAGAACAGGTGTGCACGCGGTATCCATACGATTGCGGTTATTCATGCACAACTGGCTGGACGATTGAGACGCTCAAAGATGGCACTGAATTTACCTGCCAGACGGCCAAACAGGTGCCTCCGGTCTATGAGGAAGTTCAGACATACGCAGAACCAGTAATGCCTGAGGAAGATGCGAGAAACGTGGATTGTGTGAATATCTGCGGTCCTGGTTTCCACTACGATCGCCCAGGTGACAAACTTGGAGGGCGAGAACAGGTGTGCACGCGGTATCCGTATGACTGCGGTTATTCGTGCACTACGGGGTGGACATACGAATATCTCAAAGACGGTACTGAGTACACGTGCCAGACCGCAGTGCAGAATCCACCCCGTGTCGTTGCAACACCGCATTACAAACCGCATCAAATGAGTGAACGAGAGAGGCGGAACATGGACTGCATGAACATCTGCGGTCCTGGTTTCCGCTACGATCGTCCGGGCGACAAACTTGGTGGGCGCGAACAGGTGTGCACGTGGTATCCATACGACTGCGGTTATTCGTGCACCACGGGGTGGACATACGAGTATCTTAAAGACGGCACCGAGTACACGTGCCAGACCGCTGTCCAGCGTTAAGAAAGCGGTTGTTACGGGGACGCAATGTACATAGGTGTATGGAATACACCGTGGTTTGGGCCTCTTTCCCTGATAAAGGAAGGCAGATTAGCTCCCTTGTTGCTTAAATGCGGCGTATGGGTAACGCACATAGCCGCGCAAACATAAGAGGGCGTATCCGCCGAAAACAAGCCCCCATCAAAAATCCCTCGCCATTGGCGCAAAGGCGAGTTATGGTGAAAACAGCGAGCTGTAGGCGCGTGTCGTGACACGCGCCAAAGCGAGGCATTCCACGGAACGCATCAACATGAGCGGAGGGCGCGATGGGGCTT
>JAFOHE010000313.1 GCA_017421975.1 Pseudomonadota bacterium | reverse complement strand
GGGGGCGTTGCGGGGGAATCCCCCGCAGAGGGGGTAGCGGCGTATTTTTCCATCGTCGGGCGCGTGCGTCGGACGATGGAAAAAAAGACGCGTAGGGGGAGACATCCCCCAAACATGAAAAATGGAATGGCAGGGCTGTCGTCGGCGGCAGTCCGGTGGCGTTTTGTGGCGAACGTGTGAGAAAACGGGAAAAAGCAAAAGCGTTCAGGTGTTGTGCGTAATTGTTGCGGACAAGGCGCAAGATTGGCATAAAAATGTGTGACTTATTATTGCCGTTTATGTTCAAAGGGAGTAGAAGCATTGGCGTTTTGAGGCCTGTAGTCACGATTGACCAAAAACAGACTCAATTTCAGAAACGCGATTGAGGATTTTTATGACAGTACGTGTACGTTTTGCCCCGTCGCCGACGGGATTTATGCATCTCGGCAATGCGAGAACAGCTCTTTTTAACTGGCTTTATGCCCGCCACATGGGTGGTGAGTTTATTCTTAGAATTGAGGACACGGATCGGACGCGTCATACGGAAGCGGCAGTTCAGGTCATCTATGACAGTTTGAAGTGGATGGGGCTCAACTGGGACGGCCCCGTTCTTCGTCAGTCGGAACGGCTTGACATTTATCATCAGGTGGCCGAACAGCTGATTGCAGAAGGTAAAGCTTATCGCTGCAATTGCACGCGAGAGGAGCTTGAGGCCAAAAAAGAGGCCATGAAAGAAACGACGAATCATGCGTGTTACGATGGGACGTGTCGTGAGAAGGGACTCGGGCCGGATTGTGGCGAACATGTGATTCGTTTTAAGATGCCGAAAGAAGGTGAATCGACGTTTGACGATCTGATTCAGGGAACAATTACGAAATCGTACAAGGATCTGGATGATTTTATCATGGTTCGCAGCGATGGTATGCCGACTTACCAGTTTGCCGTCGTTGTAGATGATCTTGCATTGCAGATCACGCATGTCATCCGCGGTGCCGACCACATTGACAATACGCATTGCCAGATTGCGCTTTATCGTGCGCTTGGCAAAGAACCGCCTCGTTTTGGCCATGCTCCCCGTATCGATGGTTTGTCGAAGCGCAAAGGCAGCCCATCCGTCGAGTATTATCGCGAGGCGTTGGGTCTTCTTCCCGAAGGTCTCAACAATTATATTGCGCGTCTTGGCTGGTCGCATGGCGATGATGAAATTTTTTCGACAGAAGAACTCATCAAGCTTTTTGATATCAAGGATGTCAATCGATCCAACGGCGAATTTGACGAAGAAAAACTCAAATGGGTGAATGAGCAGCAGATGCGCATCGTTCCGATCGAACGCATTGCAGAGCATACGATTCCGCGCTATGAAAAGGCCGGTGTCAAGGTCGTGGCCGGTGAATGGCTCTTTAAGCTTTTGGAGATGATGCGAAAGCGAGCCCATAACCTTAACGAGATTGTGACGGACAGTTTGTTTATCTGGCACGCGCCTGAGGCGTATGATCCTTCGAGTGTATCCAAACATTTTAATGCGGATACGCCCGCGCTTCTTCGAGATCTCAAGGCGGAAATTGCGAAGATTGACGATTGGACGGAAGCAAATATCGAGGCGGCCTTTACGAAGATCGCGACGGATCGTGGCCTGAAGATGGGAAAAGTTGCGCAGCCGGCGCGAACTGCGATCGTTGGAATTGCGATGAGCCCTGGCATCTATGAGGTTGTGTGGTTTGTCGGAAAAGACGAAGTGTGTGCCAGACTTGAAAAGGCCGCAGCCTTTGCCGAAAATGCACACTAACTCAATCGGGTTTGACGGCCTTTGAGGGCCGTCAGGGGATCGGAGCGTTTATCCGGAAAACGGAGGGTGCAGATGTGCACGCTCACTGGCATTTTTCTTTTTCTCCGATTCCATGCCGGAATGACATTCAGTCCGTGAGGATGTGGAATGTGAACATTCCATCATTCCGGTTCAATGCTATGGATTGTCGATACGGTTGGGTGGCCAGCCGTATCGATGATGCATGATGTCTGTTATATGTATGATGTACGCATGATGCATGTTAACAGCGATCGGCCTTTTTGAGGTCGAATTGGGATACTACGTGCTTTGACAACGGTTATGTCAGTCCCGTTTTGTACAACCCAGACAGGAAGGAATCCTTTTTTACTTTTGGGATATTCATCCTGCGTCATGTATGGTTTTCACTGTGAAAAAAGCCAGCACGCAACACGAAAACGAAATTCAGGCGACATTTGTCACGCAGCGCAATGCGCCATCGAATGGCATCTTGTTTTTTTGGGGTACGGCGACCCAGGTTGACAGGTTTCCCTGGATACAGGCCTTGACTCAGCTTGGGCTTCGCCATTCTCCACAGCTTCGGCTTCGTCCGACACAGGCACAACTCATCATTCAGGATCCCAAAGCACCTGACCGTTATTTTAAAGGCAATGTCCAGGGCATGGGGATGGATATCGGGGATGCCGTGGAACTCATGGGAACGTGTGATTTTGCACACGCCCGCGTGACGCCAAGTGCATCGTTTGTTTCCTGGTGTTTGGCGAGCCAGTTTGCCCTTGAGCTGATAGCCCGCAAGTGTTTTGTCCCGTCACTCAAGTCCTTTCGCCATGAACTATATGGTGTTTGGCAGATGGCGAACGAAAATTCAGAAGATATCGGCAGATTGTCAAAATTAGCCAATGCGATGCCGATATCGGCACATTGCCTTCTTTATGCGAAGAATTGGAACAAGCCGTTTAATCGCTATTCACCGAAGAAGCGTCGTCCGCCTATGATGTGGCATCCTGAGGCACTTCTCAAGGCTTTTCTTGATGCTGCCATTGATGGTTTTATGCGTAAATCCATGCGTCGGATGGTCAATTCTGCGGAGATCCAGAACACGCATTTTATGCTTTACGATTTGTATC
>JAFOHE010000312.1 GCA_017421975.1 Pseudomonadota bacterium | reverse complement strand
TGATAAATTATACGATAAAATCATCTTGCCAATTTTGAATGGTGAGGCAAATCTCCCAGATGTTGGTGCTGATTGGATCTTTATAGACCTGTCTCTTTGCAAGTTAGTCAATCCTACAAATTTTTATAAACTAAAACAAATTATCTTATCTCATGTAAAAATAATGTATGAACGTAAAGAACCTAATGTGTTGGATTACTATGAAAAATTGGATAATATCTTTCACTATTTAGAGTATAATCAACTTTGAACAAGTAGAAATATGTCCATTATACTGGACGCTTGATGATGAAAAAGTGCAAATAAGAGGAACAAGTCAAGCAATGAGCTACATACCCCCATTTACAGTGAGTTCCAGGGCCATCAACCTGATTGCAGAGATTTCTGCTCTGATTGAGCGTTATGCCATTCGGCTTGAGCAGGAAGATGGACTGCGGCTGCGCAAGGCCAACCGTATTAAGACCATTCACTCATCGCTGGCCATTGAGGGGAATACGCTTTCAGAGGACGAAGTGCGCGACATTCTGGATGGCAAGAACGTCGTGGCCCCAATCAAACAAATTCAGGAAGTCAGGAATGCCATCAAAACATACGAGCTGTATCCCACATTGGATGCTTTCAAAGAAAAAGACCTTTTGAAGGCCCATGGCGTGATGATGGAGGCTTTGGTTGATAATGCAGGCTCTTATCGTCGCGGAGGTGTGGGCGTGTTTGGAGAAAAAGGATTAGTGCATCTGGCACCGCCTGCAGAAAAGGTACCCATGCTTATGCGCGACCTTTTTAATTGGCTGAAACACGCCAACGACCATCTGTTAATACGTTCCTGCGTATTCCACTTCGAGTTTGAGTTCATTCATCCTTTCATAGATGGAAATGGGCGTATGGGGCGTTTGTGGCAGTCGCTCATTCTTGGCAAATTACATCCATTGTTCGAACATTTGCCTGTTGAAAACATGGTTTATAACAATCAGCAGCAATATTATGATGCCATCAAAGCCAGCACCAAAGCAGCCCAGTCAGGACCATTCATAGACTTTATGCTGGGTGAAATCGACAAGACACTGAAAGAGCACCGAGGGGAACCCTTGCAAGGTAAACTGCACGATAAACTGCACGATAAACTGCACGATAAATTTCCAGAATTATCAGAAAAGGCCATTGCTGTACTTGAAATCATCAATGCTCATCGTAGTTTTAATGCAGCCGAGATTGGTGAGCAAGTTGGTCTCTCAGAACGCCAGGTCAAGACTTACATTACCAAACTGAAGCAAGTTGGCCTCATCGTTCGCGTAGGCAGCAACAAAACTGGTCACTGGGAAATCATCGTTGATGAAAGCAAGAATAAAATATCATAAAAAAACGCGCTACCTCATCTAAAAATACTCTATTGTTATGCCGATTGCAATCTGCGCAACCAGTATCAAAGGAACGCCGTATCTGAATTGGTTATGCAGCGTCTTATGATGCCATACCTTCATCGCCAGCAAAGCGCCGATACTGCCCCCCATAGCGGCCAACCCCAGCAATGTGGATTCTCGGATGCGCCATTTGGCATTCTTTGCCTTCCACTTGTCAAGGGCATATACAGCAAACGTAATCACGTTGATGATCACGAGGTAGATGATAATATATAATAAATAATTCTCTTTTAACACAATGCTCCGTCATCACCCTTTTATACTGAATCTTAAGTAAATATGCATTATATCACCGCCTCAGTCACCGTCTTGTCGCCAACTTGTATCGTCTTCGTCCCCGGTGTTTTGTTTTTATTAAAACAAAAACTCACCAGATAACCTTTTTTTGCGTGGAAATAATCCAAATACCCAGCAAGCTGTTCCTCACTGCGCTCATTGTACGCATTCCCGCGCCATATCTTGAGTTCGATGATATATTGATGACCTAAATAATCGATAATCACATCGGTTTTTATCTCATCTCGGGTCTGCGCCTCGATATAATAATTACCGACACCATTGATGATCGGTTTGAGATAAAGCAAAAACAGTTTTCGTCCCGTTTTTTCGACAAAAGCATCGTCATTTTTGCCATAAATATCATTAAAATGTAACGCAAACCGGGACAACAGATGATCCATATCGATTTGACCATCTTTGATGAATTGATTTTTGTCGATGGATCCACAATCAAATATCGCCTCCATTTGCTCTTTGGCGACAAATAGATTATATAGCCATGTTTCAAAAATACGGTTTGAAACAGCGAGTTTTCCGTTATTATCTTTGATATAGCCAAACATGGTGGCGATATTCATGGTGCGTTCATTCGCATTATAATAAATCTTTTTCCCTTGATATAATGCACCATACAACATCTGATAGAGTTCGGGATAATCATCCAGTTTCTTTGTAAAATCATCAAACAGCGTATTCTGTTCACTCAGCAACAATCGCTCAGCCTCTAAAACTCCCTCATTATCCCACCGCAGCTTCTTTTCATCGAGTATCTGACAGAGCCGCGAAACCAAAAATGGATATCCCGATGTGTAATCAAATATCAATTGCGCCATCGCATGCGCATCCATACAATCGACTTCCGGAATGCCCGCATGGTCGCTCTTGTATTCCGCAATCATTCCCTCAATACCAGCGGCAGGCAAAGCCAGATCGACATCAAACCGAGCTGCGATATTCCATGGGCTGTTGTACTGATGTTCAGCTTCGGGACGAATTTTGAGCTTGAGATTTTTAATATCATAGACGCCAGCCAGAATGACGGACTGGAATGTGGGCACATCTTTGCGTTCCAAAAACTTCGCGCGCAACAATCCCAATATGCGCACAAACGAATCATGGTTGCCCGCCTGATCAACTTCGTCAATAATGAGGACAAGCGGACGTGTGGCAGCTTTGCACATTCGCGTTAGAAGAATTGAAAATTGATTTAGCTCAATCTGCAATGAATCCTCATACTTGTCAAAGGCATTCTCAACCAATTCCTGAACTGGCTTTGAGGCGGAATTGCTTTTCTTCATCGACGCCATAAAAAACTGCTGAATGATGGCGTAAGCCAATTTGGCTTCAGAGGCATACGATGCATCCGCCAACCCCTCGAAACTGATCGAGTAGACCTCATAATTCGCAGCCAAATACCGATTCAGCGCCCAAAGCGTCGTCGTCTTGCCGTACTGCCGCCCTGCATTGATGCAGAAGTAATCGCCACGCCCGACCATCTGCGCAATGATTCGCAGCCTCTCGCTGATATCAACCATGTAGTGATCTTCGGGATAACAAGTACCTGTCACATTAAATCGCTTCATGCTGACGCTCCACTCAGTCCATCCTGCCATACGCCACTAACGGGCGTCTCTAATTATAACACACAACGCAACGAAACAAATGGATTTTTCTTGCGGTTGGCGGGCTATCGGCAACGAAGAGACGTTCGACCGAACGTCTCTTCATGCCGATACGCCCGCCTGTCGGGGCTAACTCGCCGAGAGACGTTTCACGAAACGTCTCTACCGGCTCGATACGCCCCTTTGCGCCCGGCTATGTGCTCGCCCGGTAAGAGACGTGCAGACCGCGCGTCTTTACCGGTCTGTGCGCATACGCCGGGCGTGCGCTGCCGCGCAATTTTGGAACACAACAACGGGATTCCCGCATCAAAACTGCTTTAACATGCGATGGTTCTAATTAAATATTTCGCATATATACACACCGATACACTTCCACTATGTCCTTTTGATAGCCAACTGCAACGTGTCAGTGCGTATTGAGCGAGCGAAGCGAAGCGAGATAGCACATGCAGAGCGGCGTATCGCGAAGCGATAGCCGCGAAGGCGCGCCGTATCGAGCCACAGGCGAGATAGGCAAGCCCCCAGAGTAACTTCCGTTTAACACCATTGGCGGTCTTCATCTATCATTGCATGCTTTTACATAAACAAGTTAAATTATGTTACACAAATATGTTAATTTTTATTATATAAATATGTTGATTTTTGTTACATAAACAAGTTAAATTATGTTACACAAATATGTTAAAATACATTGTCACAAGCATTGCAATGCGGTACATCCAAATGGTGTTTTTTGGAGGATTAAACAATGTTTGGAATACATCATAGAATCTACTGCTTAATATTAATATCATGCATGTTCGCTTCATGCTCACTCGAAGAGCCATTCGATGCTATCACGTGCGCTGATGAGCAAACACAGGTCAGCTACATCGAATACAACGACGGCGTCTGTCTGCAGGAAGCCTGCACATCCTCCGAAACGTGCTGCGGCATCACTGACGCAACCATCAGAAATGACATTTTCCTTTCCTTTGAATATAGTTCGTGCAAACGCAATGCTCCCTTTTCCAACTGCCGGAAAGACGACAGCGGCAGGCGATACTGTTCGATCTGTCCTGACGGCGAACTGCTTTGTGGCGGCAATTGCGTAAATACCGAACAGGCACACATCATTTCCTGTAAAAACGACACCCCCGTCTGTCGCCTGGGCTATGCCGACTGCAACGGAACGCCTGATGACGGATGCGAAATGAATCTTATCGCGACCCACGCGGCAACATGCACCAACAAAGCGCTCACATGCGAACAAGGCTATGCCGACTGCAACGGAACACTTGATGATGGGTGCGAAACGAATCTTACGGCACTCCACGCGGCAGCATGCACCGACGAAGCGCTCACATGTGAACAAGGCTATGCCGACTGCAACGGAACGCCTGATGATGGGTGCGAAACGAATCTTACGGCACTCCACGCGGCAACATGCACCGACGAAACGCTCACATGTGAACAAGGCTACGCCGACTGCAACGGAATGCCTGATGACGGGTGCGAAATGAATCTTACGGCAATCCACGTGGCAGCATGCACCGACGAAGCGCTCACATGTGAACAAGGCTACGCTGACTGCAACGGCATGCCTCATGACGGATGCGAAATGAATCTTACGGTGACGCACGTGGAAACATGCACCGACGAAGTGCTCACATGTGAACAAGGCTATGCCGACTGCAACGGCATGCCTCATGACGGATGCGAAATGAACCTTACGGTGACGCACGTGGAAACATGCACCGACAAAAAGCTCACATGCACACTAGGGTATATCGACTGTAACAACAGTATTGATGACGGATGCGAGATTTTCCGTTTCAACGATCCAAATAACTGCGGCGAATGCGGCCATGTATGTTCCGGAGAAGAGGGCAACTTTTGCAATTACGGAACATGTGTACACGCAAATGGTTGCAGTGAGGGAGAATTACTTTGCGGCGAGCATTGTCTCAGTCTTCGTGACGACCATATCATCAACTGCCAACCCAACGCATTGACCTGTGCCAAAGGCTATGACAATTGCAACAACGATCCTGCAGACGGTTGTGAAACCAATCTTATGCGTACCCCAAACCACTGTGGCAGCTGTGGCAACACCTGCGGAAATAATGATTCACAGGAATTCGCATGCTTTAACGGCGAATGTGTACTGGAATGCCCATCTGGCCTGACCGCATGCGGTGGCATGTGCATCGATGCGGAGAATCTCAACGTTCTGTCCTGCGAAAACGACCAGATCGTTTGCCGTGATGGCTTTGGAGACTGCGATCACAATCCTGAAAACGGATGTGAAATCAATACGATGAACGATAATGCGCACTGCGGCGGATGTGCTGACAACGGTGGAAAAGTCTGTACAACGAGCACGACCCTGGACAATATGTGCATCGAAGGAAAATGCCGTGGATACTGTTCCAAAGAGTGTATCACGGATGAAAATGGCAATATGTTTCTCAAATATTGCGATGAATCATACAATGTCATGATTCAATATTGTCCATCCAGCACACAGTTTTGTGGCACAATCAACGAAGAGATGGATTGCTATCATTTATGCGAAACACCGAATGAGTTATATTCTGTAACATATAGTGATACCAAAACCCTGGATTCTGGTAAGTGTCTTCCAGGCAAAGATGTTTTTGGTAATGATCAACTTGGCATTTCTATAGCGAGTGGTTTTTGTCTGGAAGACGATCATGGCAATGCATATTCGTTCTCATTTTATTATAATGAGTATGACCATATTATGCAAAACTATATGTATTGCAATGTCTTTGGCGGCAATGGATGTGACAGTGAAACAGGGAGTTGTATACTTCCAGAATGCGACATACCAGGCGGACTTTGTGACGAAGCACGGGCTGTCAACTGCATTTATGATCCAGCTCGGAAAAAGTACGTACAAACCGTTGAGAACTGTAAAACAAAGGATTTGTGCAATACCTATACAAAATCATCCGTCCAGTACGCTGCATGCTCATATCGTATTAACGGTCTGGCCGATCCCATATCTTCATTAGGGCAATGTACCGATAATCAATTAACGCTCTATATTCCAGCAGACGACTTACTCATTCGACAATACACGTTTGATTGTGAGAAAGAATGTGTCACGAATGCCGATGGCTACTCCTACTGCAAAGGGGGCGGGGCTTAGACCCGCCCATACATGACCGAAGGCGACGGAAACGGAAGAGGAGGGCGAAAGAAGAGGGCGGGGCTTAGACCCGCCCATACGTATGCAGAGCTATGCCGACTGCAACGGAATGCCTGATGACGAGTGCGAAATGAATCTGGCGGCAGCCCACGTGGAAACATACACCGACAAAAAGCTCACATGTACACTAGGGTATATCGACTGTAACAACAGTATTGATGACGGATGCGAGATTTTCCGTTTCAACGATCCGAACAACTGCAGCGAATGTGGCCATGTATGTACCGGAGAAGGTGGCAACTTTTGCAATTACGGAGCATGTATAAGCGCAAATGGTTGCCGTGAAGGAGAATTACGTTGTGGCGATCAATGTCTCAGTCTTCGTGACGCCCATATCGTCAACTGCCAAGCCAACACATTGACCTGTGCCAAAGGCTATGACAACTGCAACAACGATCCTGCAGACGGGTGTGAAACGAATCTCATGCGCACGCCAAACCACTGCGGCAGCTGTGGCTACACCTGTGGCAATAATCATTTGAAGGAAATCGCATGCTTAAACGGCGAATGTGTGACGGAATGTCCGTCCGGTCTGACCGCATGCGGTGGCATGTGCATTGATGCGGAAAATCTCAACGTTTTGTCCTGCGAGAACGACCAGATCGTTTGCCGTGATGGCTTTGGGGACTGCGATCATAATCCAGAAAATGGATGCGAAGTCAATACGATGAATGACAATTTGAACTGCGGCGGATGCGCTGACAACGGTGGAAAAGTCTGTACAACGAGCACATACCTGGACAATATGTGCATCGAAGGCAAATGCCGCGGATACTGTTCCAAAGAGTGTCTCACGGATGAAAGTAATAATATGTTTCTCAAATATTGCGACGAATCATACAATGTTATGATTCAATATTGTCCTTCGAGCACATATTTTTGTGGCACGATCAATGAAGAAACGGATTGCTATCATTTATGCGAAAAAGAGAATGGTTTATTTTCTGTAACATATAACGATAACAAAACTGTTAATTCTGGCATGTGTCTTCAAGCCAAAGATGTTTTTGGTCATGATCGATTGGGTGTTTATATAGAAAGTGGTTTTTGTCTGGAAGACGAGCATGGCAATGCATATTCGTTCTCATAGTATTATAATGAATATGACTATGTTATGCAAAACCATATGTATTGTAATATCCTTGGCAGTGATGGATGTGACAGCAACACAGGGGGCTGTAGACTTCCAGAATGCGACAGACCAGGCGGACTTTGTGACGAAGCTCAGGCTGTCAACTGCATTTACGATCCAGCCCAGAAGAAGTACGTACAAACCATTGAAAACTGTAAAAAATCAAATTTGTGCAATACTTATATAAAATCATCCGTCCAATACGCTGCATGCTCGTATGAAATTATGGATGAAACCAATCCTATACCTTCTTTAGTGAAATGTGATGACAATCAATTGACGCTCTATTTTCGAGCAGATGCCTCATCGATTCAGCCTTACACGTTTAATTGCGACAAAGAATGTGTCACGAATGAGGATGGCTACTCCTACTGCATTGGGGGCGGTGATTAGACCCGCCCCATGGCCGAGTGATGGAATGTCAAGAAGGCGTTCCAGGGAAAACGGTAGCAATATGCCAGAACGTTTCGTGTCGCACAGATATTCCTGCGTGAGGCGAGTGTATCAATGGCGATTTGAAATGCACAGAAGACAACAATATGAATGCCATTATGTGGCGTTGTATTGGTGGCAAATGGGAGCGACTACACAATAAATATGACCCCATTGATCCTGACTACAGCTGCAAGGCAGAGTGCCGTATCTCTGCAAGTTTAGCAGATAGAAATGTTTCATGCTTTAATGTGCTTGAAGAACACCCGGAATACTGCGATGGCTGTGATCCCTGTGCGGGTGTCGGTGGCGTAGCATACCGTAATTACGATTGGGAATTCAATCCGTGTTATGATGAAGCCAAATGCAAGGCACTCAAGGCAAGAGAAGCCGATATCAATGATCCCGATTATCTGGATCCTGATTACCCGCCATTCCGCATGCCTGTCAATCCGGCCACATTTGAATTAACCGAAGACTGCCTCGCCAAAGGTGCAGATTGCCCGGCAAAAGTATTACAGGATTTAATTATCTAAAATACGATGCATCACATGGCGGTGAAAAGTTTAATTTCGATCTCACGAATCATACGCACCATGTCTCTTGTAATGCGGACAAGACAAAGTTTGGCCAATGTCACAATTCATTGCAGACATGTATTAATGAACTCTATCATCAAAACGGTTATATCATCTAATGCATCAATGGTTCATTGAGTGATTACGATGGTAATTCAGACGGCATCGCCTGCAAATGCAATGATAGAAATATTACTCCATCTGTTTGTTACACGCGCAAGAATTGTCACAAAAACTCCACAGCAGTTACAGGTCCTGAATTATGCCAATGGCCATCAGCAGGTGATTATGAATAATTAAATAGTAGCAATCGGCGATGGATAAGGGGGCGTTAAAGACGCCCCTTATATGTCTTATCACTTTTTCAATGATACAATTATTCAATACTATGGATGATTTTAATGAGACTATGCATCACCTCACATCCGCTATTACACTTTTTCTCTCTGTACATGGCAGATAAAATATATTTTATATTTTATTATTATTTTTGCCCATAAAAATGTATAAGAGAATTTCGATACATTATTTCTTACCATTTTTCCATTTTCCTTTTTCACTGGTTGATTGGGAAACACGCCGTATGTGCGAAGCGCACAGGCGTGCCCAAATTTATATATTTCGCGAAGGCGTATTGGCGTGCAGGGCGAAGCGCAAGCGGCAATAGCCGAAGCAAGCGCGCCGTATGTGCGAAGCGCATAGGCGTGCCCCCAATAAAACATCAAAGGAAACGGTGATTTTATGCAAAATCACGTCTAAATATTATGACACAATTAATGAAAAAAGCATTGGCTAATCCCAAGGATTACGACGATTGGGAACGAGTTTCCCCATTTCTCTGTATTCCTGTAATCCGCAAGCTTCGAGGAGATCCATATTAATCTGCGTCTTATGTTCAGCCGCCTGATAAGCAGCGCGGATGACAGCATTTTTAATATTACCGCCAGCGAGGTCAAAATCGCGGCCGAGAGCTTCGAAGTCGATATCGTCGGAGAGCGGGGCTTGTTTGGGGAGGAGACGTTTCCAAATTCTGGCCCGATCACGCGCTTCAGGGAATGGGAAATCGAGTTTATGATTGAGGCGACGTTCGAAGGCGTCGTCGATCGCTGCATCGAGGTTTGTCGTCAGAATGACGACACCCTGAAAGCGTTCGACTTCCTGTAGGAGCAAATTGACCTCCATATTTGAGTATCGGTCGTTTGCGTCCTTAACTTCGGTGCGTTTTGAGAAGATGGAGTCAGCCTCATCGAAGAGCAGGAGAGCGCCGGAAGCGGCTGCTTCGCGGAAACATTTTTCGAGATTTTTTTCGGTTTCGCCGACGTATTTGGAGACGATGGCAGGAATACGGACGCGGTACAGGGTCATGCCGAGTTCATTGGCGATGATTTCGGCGGAAAGTGTTTTTCCGGTACCAGAATCACCGCGGAAGAGGACACAGAGTCCGCGTCCAGTCGTTAATTTTTCGCCGAATCCCCATTCTTCGAAGATTTTTCGACGATTTCTGACAGCGGCGATAATGCTTCTGAGTTGTTCTTTAAGTTTACGCGGCAGAACGAGATCATCAAGCGTCAAAGTGGTACGTGTTTTATCCGCCAATTTTTTGATTTTATTACGAATCTGAGTTTTGGCAGCATCATCGAGCATCGCCATATTGAGGACGAGTTCGGAGCCATTGAGTGCGGCATCAGCAAGTGCGCGGTTCATAGCCACAGCGATGGCATTTCGGATCGTCCCGCCGGCGAATTCATATTTTTCAGCCAAATGCGGCAAATCGACGTCATCGGCGAGCATCAATTGATCGGGAATGTGGAGACGCCAAATTTTTTCGCGCAGTGGTGCCGAAGGGATATCGAAATCAATTTGGAGCGTCACGCGTCGATCGAGTGCAGGATCAAGCGCCGTTGGAATATTTGTCGAAAGTATGGCCAATCCTTCGTATGCGTCGAGCGCGGCCAAGAGGAGTGGCAGATCGCGGTTTCCTTGTGTACGATTACCGAAGAGGAGTTCACAATCGTCGAAGAGGAGAACAGCGCGTCGCAGACGTGCTTCGCGCAAGAGCAAATCGAGGTTGTCCTCGAGGCTTCTACGTGCTTCGAGTTCGTGAGCATCGACGAGGAGCAAAGGGCGTTTGAGGGAATGGGCTATGGCGTGTGCGAGGAGAGTTTTTCCCGTTCCCGATTTACCGCTGAAGAGGAGAATAAGATTTCGTCCACCGCCGCCTATTTCTTCGAAATTCCAAGATTTTTTGAGATCGAGATAGTGTTCGTATTGCGAAACGATTGCAAAGACTTGTTTTTGCTGACGCTCGGAAAGCATGACCTGATCGAGCGTCGTTTTAGGCCATACGAGTCGGCTGAAGCCATCGAATTGAATATCCGTCTCTTGTTCGAGGATATGCGAAACGATCCTTGATGGGAGTGCAACAATCATTTCATTGAGCTGAACATCGGCACCATGCAAAGCCTTGAGTTCAACGAGATGATTTTGCATGAGCGGTGCCGTTGGCAGAAACGCCTTTCGATTTTGTATTCTTTCCTCGAGATTGGCGCTAAAGATTTCCAGGCAAATCCCGACATCGACATTGAAGAGGGAAAAATTTCGTCGAATATCGATGATTTTTTGTTTGAAGGACGCGTCAATTGTGGGCGCGAGTGCCATGAAGATGACATTTTTCTCGAAAGGTGAGAGAGAAAAATCGTTTGCGAGCCGAATGAAAGGCAACGCGTCATCGGCGGTAGCGTCCAAAGCATTGATGGCATTTTCGTAAGTGGCGATCGCATCTGTCTCGCCTGCGGCATACGCGGCACAGAGTGTATTGAGTTGCTTTAGACGAAATTCAAGATATTGCGACGTATTCATGATTGAAAAAGCCTTCGCAAAGCATCGGCGACCATGTGAGAAACATAGGCGTCCACGCTATGTCCATAGGAAGCGAGTTCTCTAACAACGGAACTGGAAACAAACATCGTATCGCGGTTTGCGAGCAGAAAGACGGTTTCGATATCGGGCGCAAGTTCGCGATTGATAGCCGCCATTTGCATTTCGTACGCGAAATCAGCCTCGGAGCGCAATCCACGAATAATGACTGTCGCCTGAATTGAGCGACAGAAATCGACCATGAGTGCATCCGTCGCCATGACATCAACGCCTTGAAATGGAGCAACTGCATCCATTAAAAAAGCGATGCGTTCCTGGATTGAGAACAATCCTTTTTTGTTTGGATGATGCCCGACAGCAACCGTGATTCGAGGAAAGAGCTCAGCGGCCCGTCGAATGATATCGATATGTCCGAGTGTCACGGGATCGAAGGAACCGGAATAAACGGCATGTTGCCGCTCTTTTGAGAATTCGTCATACATTAGAACTGCCAACTTAATCCAGCCTGAACGCCGTCATTGTGAACATCGAATTGAAACTTCACGCCTTCAACACGATAAAGGTTTTGTGAATTTGGTTCAAGATAAAGCTTATCGAGCAAGACGAGTCCCAATCCGATGGCAGCCATTCCCCCGCCGACGCCGAAGGAAACATCAGCGACGGTTTTGTAAGTATCACGTTTATGCGCATGATCGAGGTAGGAGCCAGATTTTCTATCATCGTAAATTTTTTCGAGGCGCTGGAATTCGTCATTTTCATTTTTGGCAAGGACGCCGAAGACGATACCGACGATGAGTGTTGCGACACCAACGGAGCCGACAGCAATGCCCGACCATGAAACGGGACTCAATTTACTCTCAGCAATCTCACCAGAAGCTAATTGTCCACCATGAAAGACGACGGAAGCAAATTCTTTCATTCCCTGTGGTGTCGCAATATCGTCGGGCGTAGCCGTACGTGCACGCACGAGTCCCTTTCTGGTCGTATTTGCGAGGAGCGCTGTGTATCCAGATTTAAGATAAGGGTGTCCATAAGGGACATATCCGACGAGGACAATCTGATCGATGTTAAGAATTTTTGCCAACAGATAAAGTCGCTCAGACAGAGCATCTCGTGTCGTATCGACGTGTTCGACATATTTATGTTCATGTGGATAATCAAAATCCATGAAGAGGCCCGATTCTAAACTCAGCAACGTGGGCTCATAAATATCCATATTGACGATGCGCACGACTTCGAATCCACAAACTTTCGCAATCGCATAGTTACCAGAATAGATATAATAGCTTTCGTCATTAGACAGTCTGTCTCCATTGATACGCAATGTACAACCGAGATTCGCGATACTTTGTAACTTATGTCCCCTAACCTGATTTGGCATACGTTCACGATATATGGAAGCAATTTCATCAGGGAAATCGGATCCCATGGGCGTGCGAAGCGGGAAGACACGAATCATAATATCGATGGCTTCTTTGAGAGCCTCTATATCATTTTTAATATAATAGCGCACCTGAAGCCAGAAAGCCCCAGCGATCCACATTTCTTCAGCAGCATCCGAAGAAACTGCCAGAAATTCTGGGTGAGCCACAGCGATTTTAAAAGCTTCGGAGAACATTTCATCTGCATTATCGTGTTCACCATCATTATAAGCAACGGCGCCAGATTCAGCGAGATCAATCATTCCGAGGTCATCGGATTGTGCTTTAGATACTTCGATGAAGTGCTGATCCAACAACGCCTGGCGTTCACCGTAATCAAGAATATGCACGTCATCTAATTCAGCGGCAGCCTTTAAGAAATCATCATTATATTGTACTGAAGCACTTCCACCGAAGTCGATTGGAATCATAATCGTGTCAGCAAAAGCATTTGCAGCCCCAAGACACAGGCAAACGCAAGTCAAAATCAGTATTTTATAAATCATCTTACGCATTAGCATGATAGACCTCCACACGTATGATGTCAGTATATCATGTTCTGTGTCAAACAATGTTTTTTAACCTTACATTATCACATTGTTCCTTTTACACGACTTGCATGACATGAATATGTAAAAGAACGAAAAAAACCGCCTGAAATCAGGCGGTTTTTTTCGCATTAGATATTAGATCCGATTAGCACTCGTTGCCATCATCAACAGGTTTTTTATTCTGTTCTTCTTTGACGACTTCTTCGTAGATCTTATCAGGGGTGATACCTTTTGCCTTAAGCGCTTCAGCTTTTTTGTATTCTTCATCGAGAACGCGCTGGAAGTTCTGAATAGGCTGAGCGCCGCTGACGATATGCCCATTGATAAGGAAGTGGGGCGTACCCTGAACACCAGCTTTTTCGCCGCTTGCGAGGTCAGCCTTAACAGCGGCCACAGCTTCTGCGCTATCCATATCAGCAACGAACTTCGTCTCATCGAGGCCAAGTTCTTTTGCGAATTTGATCAAGTTATCGCGATCAAGTTTATCCTGATTTGCGAAGAGAAGATCATAGTATTCCCAGAACTTACCTTGTTTCTTAGCGGCTTCAGCGGCCTGGTGAGCGAGCTGAGCTTTATCGTGGAACGGAAGCGGATAGTGTCTGAAGTAGACATTGAATTTTCCAGGATTATTTTTGAGGAGTTCCTGGAGTGTTGCGTTACCACGGCTGCAGAACGGGCACTGGAAGTCAGTATATTCAACGATAGTCACGAGTGCATCAGTATTTGCGCTATGGACATTTTTACCATCGGCGAAGTGTTCGACTGGAGCGCCATTGACGTCAACGAAGTGATAATCGTCTTCAGGATTTTTGGGCTTCGGCGCTTTTTCGACCAATTTTTTGTAGAGGTCTTCGCCGGAGAGACTGCACTTGGTTTCGACGCGTTTAGCGCGTTCGAGTTCAGCATCGACAACTTTCTTGAAGTTTTCGACGGGCTGAGCACCGACGAACTGAACACCGTTGATGAGGAAGGAGGGTGTGCCACCTAAACCGACTTTCTGCGCGTCATTGATACCTTTCTGGATGATACCATTGAGGTTAGGATCTTTCATATCGTTTTTGAATTTTTCGATATCGAGTCCGAGTTCTGTCGCAGCCTTAATGTAGAATTCTTCGTTCAACCCACGCTGATTGGCGAAAAGTTTTTCGTGCATTTCCCAATATTTACCCTGCTGACCAGCGGCGAGAGCAGCCATAGCGGCGGGGCGAGCATTTCTGTGGAACGGGAGCGGCATATTGACGAAAGCGACGCGGACATCATTCGGATAAGCATCGAGAAGTGCTTTGATGCTTGCTTCAGCTCTGCTGCAATACGGACATTCGTAATCGCTGAATTCGACGATGGTGACCTTTGCATCTTTATTTCCCTTCATGGGGAGTTTGGTCACATCGAGGTGATAGGATTCACCCTGTGGGATGACCATGGGAAGTTCAGGCGCGGGAGCAGGCGCGGGAGCAGCCTGACGCGGAGCCGGAGCGGGACCACCATTGATATTGCGCTTAATGATTTCTTCATAGAGTTTGTCAGCAGCGACACCCTTTGCGAGGAGATCATTGGCGACCTTAACTTCTTCGTCGAGTGTAGCCTGGAATTTTTCGAGGGGCTGTGCACCACTGAGTGCACGACCGTTGAAGAGGAAGTGAGGCGTACCATTGACACCCGCCTTATTACCGGCAGCCTGATCAGCCTTAACAGCAGCGACGGTTTCGGGGCTATCCATATCGGCGACGAATTTGGCTTCATCGAGTCCGAGGGATTTAGCGTATTCGATAAGTTTATCGCGTCCGAGTGCCTTTTGATTTTTGAAGAGGATATCGTAGTACTCGACGAATTTGCCCTGTTTTTTAGCGGCTTCAGCAGCCTGATGCGCCAACTGAGCATTTTTGTGGAAGGAGAGCGGATAAGCGCGATAGACGAGTTTCGCCTTACCGGGGTTCTTTTCGATCAACTGATGAACAGTATCGTTTGCGCGGCTGCAGAACGGACATTCGAAGTCAGTGAATTCGACGATGGTAACGGGCGCATTGGGATCACCAGCGAGTACAGGCGCATTGGTGAGATCGACCATTTTGCGGCTCGTATCAGGCTTAGGCGGTGCAGGCGGTTTCGGAGCTGTTTTAACGAGTTCATCGTAGAGGGCTTTACCCGAAAGATTTTTAGCCTTAGCAACATCATCTGCGCGTTTGATCTGATTATCGATTTCGGCTTTAAATTTATCGATAGGCTGAGCACCGCTCAATTTAACACCATTGATGATGAACGCGGGTGTACCAGTGACACCGAATTCACCGGCACCTTTCATACCTTTTTCGACGTATTTGGCGACTTCATCGCTATTCATCGCAGCTTCGAAAGCTGCGGCATCGAGTCCGATTTCGCCAGCCCATTTTTTGAAGTTATCCGGGGTCAATGCTTTCTGATTGGCGAAGCATTTTTCATGCATTTTCCAGTAAGCATCGTTGCCACCGAGCTTCATGGCAGCGACAGCAGCCTTTGCAGCAGGAAGTGCATTTTTGTGGAACGGGAGTGGATAGTTGATGAAAGCGACGCGGATGTCATTGGGATATTGTTTCAAGAGTTCAGCGATCGTCGGCTCAACTCTGCTGCAGAAAGGACATTCGTAATCGCTGAACTCAACGAGCGTCACTTTGGCATTAGGATTACCTTTTGTCGGAAGAGCATCAAGATTCAGGACGGCGGGTTCTGCCTTTGCAATATCAATCATGGCATTTGCAGCCGCGCCATTAGCAGTTGCCTGTGCTTCCGCTGCGGGTGCTGCCGGGGCGGGGGCCGGAGCCTCTTTCATTTTGCAGCCTGCAAAACTGAGAGCGCAAAGAGAAGCGAGCACAATAACGGCCTTTTTGGAAACAATCTTCATTTCAAACATTTTTAAAATTTCTCCATAGTGGAAAGAACTTAGCGCCCCCCGACGCTGAAAAAACCAGCTTGCGCACAACAAATGAGCTTGCGCGCCTTAAACCATTTACGCGCATGACGCAAGATGTCATTTTTAAAGTCTGTGCCTTTTGGCACTCAAACACGTTGCTATGCAACGTAATCACGTCAAAGACCTATTCCAGAAAAAAATGCATTTTTTTGTTTTCGCCTTCGACATCAATTCTTTGTCATCGTACATGCGATTGCATTTTGGCTACCTCTCTATTTGCTTTTGCTTACTCTCTAAAAGTGCCAACATTATTAAGCGTGCCACGGGGGCGTTGCGGGGGTATCCCCCGCACGGGGGGTAGCGGCGTATGCAAAGCATAGCCGCGCAGGGGGCATTCCCCCTGTCCCGGCGTAAAACCTTAGAAAGCGTTACCGATACTGAATTCGAAGACGCAGTTATCTTCACCTTTTTTGGGCGAGAGCGGGAAGCCCCATTCGAAACGGAGCAAGCCCATTGGGCTCATCCAACGGAAACCGAAGCCCATGGCGCTTCGCAGAACGGAGTCGTAATCCTCGCTATCGGCGAACCAATCGATTTTGAGTGAGAGCGCCTGATCTTCATTAAAGGCGTTACCCATATCGAAGAAGACGACGCCACTGATGCCCATGGATTTGAGGATGGGGATTTCGACTTCAGCATTGAAGACGAATTCCTTATTTCCGCCGATCTGGAAGTTAGAGAGTGTGGACGTCGGATCAGTGACATTTGTGGTGAAAGAGCGCGTCGGTCCCAAGCTTGAGCGTTCGAACCCGCGGACGGAGTTAGGTCCGCCGACGAAAAAGCGTTCGAAGACGGGGACTTCTTTTCCGTTCGCGTTCCAATCGGCGATGTATCCGATTTCGAGATTAAATTTGAAGATGAACTCGAGCCCATCGAAGACGACGAGTGGATAGTAAGCGCGAGCGCGGCCTAAGAAACGAATATATTCATTTTCGCTACCGAGGTATTCGTCAGCGTAATCGACAGAACCCTGGAGCATCCATCCTTTTGTCGGCATAAGGCGGTTGTTTCGCCTATCCCAAGTGAGAGTAGCGTTGAGAGCGCTCGTCATACCGCCATTGAGGATGGAACCTAAGTTTCGCTGTTTTGTGCCGAAGGACGCGGTTGAGACATCGACATTTTCGATGGTATAGGAGAGGTCGAGCAAGAGATCGCGCGTGAGCGGATAACCGAATCCGAGCGTACCGCCGTAGGAATCGCGGGTAAAATCGGAATAAACGTATTCGAAATTGAAGAGGGAGAGTCTGAATCGCCACTTCGAATCGAGGAAGTAGGGATCGAAGAACTGGAAGTTGAAGAGCTGTCGAAGTTTAGAGAGCGTCGCCTGAGCGGAGAGGAAGTGTCCGCGCCCGAGAAAGTTATCGTAGGAGACCTGAAGTGTACCGATGAAGGACTCCGTGGAGCTGAAACCGGCGCCAATTTGGAACTGTCCCGTCGAGCGTTCGGTGACTTCGACATTAATGTCGATGACATTTTTGGATTTAGAAGCCGCTGTTGTGACGCTGACTTTATCGAAGTAACCTGTGCGTTGTATGCTTTGTTCGCTTAGGCGTACGCGTCCGGCATGATAAATATCACCTTCGTTGATGAGGATTTCGCGGCGAATGACTTTATCTTCAGTTTTTCGGTTTCCGGAGATATTAATTCTTCCGATGCGTACGGGTTCACCTTTTGAGACATTGAAGCCGACTTTGAGAGTATTGGGCAAGACGCCTGGAGAGCGATGTGGGCTCACCTGTGCATAAGCGTACCCTCTATTTCCGTAATACTCCTGAATAGTATTGACGTTTTCGAAGAGCTTCGAGAGTTTGAACGGTTCCCCTGCGCTGATGGTGAGCATTTCGCGGAGCGTCTGTTCGTCTTCACCGACATCGCCGATAATTTCGACGTCATCAATCGTCGTGAATTCGCCCTCTTCGACTTTGAAGGTAATGTACATGGAGCGACGGTCTTCCGAGAGCTGTATCTGGCTATCGACGACGTGTGCATCGGGATAACCATTTTCGGAGTACCAAGCGGCGATACGCTGAAGGTCATTTTGGAATTCGTCGCGTTTGAATTCGCCGGCGCCGCTGAGCATCCCTAAGAGTGAAGCTTCACGTGTGAAGATGTGACCTTTAATATCGTCTTCGGTGAGTGCTTTGTTGCCGAGAATCGTAATTTTTCGGATTTTGACCTTATCGTATTCACGGATTTTGAAGACGACATCTTTATCACCGTCCTCGCGGTCACGGACTTCGCTTGTAACTTCGGCGAGGAAATAGCCTTCTTTATCGTAATGGGCTTTAATTTTATCGACATTCGACTGAATTTTGTCGAAATCGATGGGGGTAGCAATTTTGAGATCGACGACTTCCTTGAGGTCATCGAAGCTGATGACATCATTTCCTTCGAAGAGGTAGGACGCGACACTCGGCTTTTCGACGAAAGTGTAGATGAGGATATGTCTTCCCGCTTCCTCTTCGAAATCGACCTGAATGTCGTCATAGAGCTTCATTTTGTAGAGTCGTTTGACGTCGGCACTGACGGTTGCGAGGTCGAGTGCCGAACCACGCCGTTGTTTAATGTAGTAGAGGAGATCCTCATCGGCGTTACGTTTATTTCCCTCAAGTCGAATCTCATCGACGATAATGCCATCGACATGCGGGAAAAGCATCGTCTGAGCAGAAGCAAGCGATGAAAATCCAGCCCACAGGAGGAGTGCCAAGAGCACGCGTCTGATACGCAGCATTGTCATTCAGACGCTCCCCGCTGCGCAGCACAGCAAAACAAGGCTATGTGTATATTCGCTTGTCCACCTTCGATCCTGAAGGTATAGGCGATGTTTTCGAATGATCTTCATGATATTTATCGATTTCAATATGGTTAAGCTATCTGTCGTTTTGGATCAGCGAGTCGGTTCAGAAGTCATCTTTTCAGAAACAATGGGTTTGTAAGTCATCTTTTCAGAAATGGAGAAACTTCTCAGAAACGGAGAATAAACGAGGTTAAAGTTTTGTCAACGTTGCGTTTTCGTCACCGAGCGTCGTTTCGTAGAGCAATCCATCATTCATCATGAGTCGTCGTGGCATTTTTTGCGCCAAGACCTCATCATGCGTCACAATGACGATACTGATTTCGAGCGTTTCATTGAGTTCTTTGAAGAGATCATGAATCCCGTTACCCGTTTTAGGATCGAGGTTTCCAGTTGGCTCATCGGCGAGTAGAATACTAGGAGACATCATCAGGGCACGAGCCAAAGCGACGCGCTGCTGTTCGCCGCCTGAGAGTTCGCCAGGTTTATGGCTACAGCGATCGAGGAGGCCCACGCGTTTAAGGAGTTCCTCAGCACGTTTTTTGGCATCTTCGTGGGATTCTCGATGAATGAGTGCCGGCATCATGACATTTTCAAGTGCAGTGAACTCACTGAGCAAATGATGAAACTGGAACATCAATCCGATATGTTCATTTCGAAATCGAGCGAGCTGCGTCGGAGAATACCTAAAAACATCCTCGTTTCCAAAGAGAATCCGTCCATGTGTTGGTTTATCCAATGTGGCCAAAAGATGAAGCAGCGTGGATTTGCCTGCCCCACTTCTTCCTCGGATAGATACCATAGAAGCCGGTTCTAAGGTGACATTAATCCCACGAAGCACTTCGAGTTTTTTTCCTTCATGAAAGAATTCTCTTTGAAGGTTTTCAACGCTTATCGCCAGGGCACTGCTTCCCTTTTTTTTGAACATTCGCTCAGTCCACTCCGCTGTCACACATCAAGCTAACCCATCGCCAAATTCGAGACAATATTCTTCACTACTCGAAAAAAGCCCTATTGGCAAGCAACACATGAATTGCCACGCCGTTTAACACCAATCAAGTTGTAATTATTTCCCAGCTTACTCGTAGCGCAACCCCTCGACGGGATCGAGTTTCACCGCCATGATACTTGGCAGAACCGTTGCAAGCAAGCTGATGAAGATGGAAGCGCAACAGATAATGACGACCTCAAGAGGTTCGACCATGACCGGAATCTGCGTAATATAATAGACGCCGCCTGGCAGTTTAAGTCCCAGGCTTGAGATGAGGTAACACAGCCCCAATCCCAGGACAGCGCCAATAAAAGTGCCTAGCAGTCCAATGGCCGCGCCCTGAATTACGAACATTCGGACAACGCTCGCCGTCGTCGTGCCCATGGCTTTGAAGATGGCAATCTCGCGTGCCTTTTCAATGACCATCATAATTAAAAGGCAAAGGATATTGAACGATGCGACGAGGATAATCGATGTGAGTATGGTAAACATGGCGACTTTTTCGAGCATAATCGCACTGAAGAGGCTCGAATTGAGCGTCATCCAATCATCGACACGGACGTTTTTGAGATCCTTCAATTCTTCGCGTATGACATTCCGGACAGCAATACTGTCTTCGATACTCACGCATTTGACATCAATCCCCGTCACACGATCGCCGATGCCCAAAAGACTTTGTGCATCTTTGAGCGAGATATAACCCATTTTGGCATCGAAATCGAACATCCCCGAATAATAAGAGCCAACGAGTTTGAAGGGTCTGCTTTTTGGCAATCCTCCAGCGGGACCGACATCCCCCGTCGGGCTCATGACCTGAAGCTCGCCCCCCATATACATGGCGAGATTCATTTTCAGTTCCCTTCCCAGGATAATGCCCCCCACGCGTCGCACACCGACATCATTTTCGGACAACCCGGGCAGTGCCTTCATCGTTCGTTTTGTCGATGCGCGTCCCACGATTTCCGCCGTTGGCTCACGGTCATAAGATTCGGTCGAAGGCAAAGCCATAGGCCTTCTTGATGGTGCATCCGACACCCAACGATCTTCCCCAATTTCTTCAAGCAAAAGCCGGTCTTCTTCGGACAAATCCGCTGGATAATCGGCCACGATTTCCGCATGTTTTTCTGCTTTAGGCGCAGGTTCAACCACGATTTCAGGCGGCATATCCGGCCCCACAGTTTCCGCGTGTTTTTCGGCGCCATCCGAAGCATCGCGTTGTCCTATCCATGTGCCATGCTTGCTGCCCGCGAAAGCCAGCGATGCTTTGGCACCGGCACGCGCAAAGGATTTTTTTCTTTCCGGCGTCACGGCACCGTCTTCAGGGTCACTCTGAAACGTCATATTTCCGCGTTTGATTTCTATACCTGTCATGGATATCGACGGCAAAGCATCCACATTTTCAAGGTATGAGAGGTCGCCCTCCTTCATATACTCCGCAAGTTTCGTCGTCGTCGTGATTTCATGGCTATTGATGCCGCGCAAAATGGCGACTTGCAAATTCGTCGGCGAATTGAGCATGACTTCTGCTTCCACATAAGCATTGACGCCCTCAACGCGATCCAATCGACGAATTCTATCCATAATGGCGTTATAATTTTCGAGATAACCTTCGTCAGCCGATACGACGACGTGGGCTTTGGAACCGATAATCTTTTCCCGAAAATCCGCTTCAAACCCACCCATGACGCTCAGAACGACGATAAGTGCCATAACGCCGACGGACACGCCGCCAATGCTAATGAGCGTGATGACGCTAAGCATGTTCCGGTCACGCTTGGCCATGAGGTAACGCAGACCGACAAAGTCCTCAAAACGCATATTTTTCTTCCACTCCATTGGGCGAATCCTACCCACGCCCGAAAATTGACGAACGCTTTTACGCCGTTTTGCTTCCAAGAGCAACGCACAGACGCAGAAAGTCTTCATCACGTTTTCGGTTGTGGATAAATCTACCACTTATTGTGGATAACCTGTGGATAAATAGAACGCTTCTGTGAAAAACTGTGGATAACTCTGTGGATTATCGAATGCGTACGACGCTCACAGAACTATCTCCTTCGTTGGCCACCCAAATCAGCTCTCCGTCAGATGAAATTCCTTCCGGTCGAACAGAGGAACCGTCTTTTGAACACGCCGTCGAATCATTGGCCCCGACTTTGGCAATCGCACTGAACTTCGGCGAAGCCGGCGACGAATAGTCATAGACGATGACAGCCCCCGCATGGCGAAGCGTCGCCGCCACAAACGTCTTTCCATTTTTCGTGAATACTGCAAGCGAATCCGGGCTATACAAAGGATCCGATCCATTTTTAACACACGGATAATTCGACGGCACCTCGCTTTCCTTAATCTGTATATTCGAAACGACATTTCCGTCGGTATCCAGCGTAATGATCGTATCATTCCATTCACCGGCAATCACGAAATAAGATTTACCACTGATATCGAACGACACAATGCCATCCGGCCATGGCTGCGCCTGCGCATCATTTGTCGGCAAAGCCACGATTTTTACAGCCGATTCATCCAGTTCGATGATGCCATTGTCACCAGCCGACTGTGCCATCACCTCCGAAATCTTAAAAATGGCCACTTCATCCGAATCCTGAAGCGTCACCATGACAGTATCGTTATCGCTTGCAATCGCGGCATATTCAGGCTCACGCGGTCCAAGCTTGTTCTCCGTAAACCGGATTTTTGCCACAGCCTTCATGCCAGTCACGCCTTTGGCCATATCCAGAATCGTCACACTCGGCAAAATCGTCTCCACAGAGCATTTGCCCCATGCTTTGGCTTCTGAATCATGTTCATCGCACGACACAGCCCACTTTTTATCTGGAGAAAGTCCAACAGCATCGGGCATCGCACCTACCGTTTCCCGCGCAATTTCACTCCCAAAGGCACTGCCCGTTTCAAGACTGAGCGCCACAATTTCACCACTACATCCAGTAATGGCCGCGTCTGAAGCATCCGACGCTTTTTCAAGAATCGTATGCGTCACAAGCATCGTGTGCTCATCATACAGCTGACCGCTCGTAAACTCGTCATCCTCAGCCAGCTCTTTGGTCGCCTGCTCAGCGACCGCAATGCCTTTGGCATCATCAAACGTCAATCGCGTGATCCGATGCGCCTTCGACGAAATCAATATGGCACCCGATTTGCCCGGCAATGCCCTGATAATCTCGGCATTATCGTCCTTTCCCACGGTCATCGTACCCGCCGATTCAAGCGTCAAAACGGAACCAATATCATTGTTCGGCTTGTTTCCAGAATCATCGTTCTCATTGTTATCATCTGAACAAGCGGCGAAAACAAACAGACAAAGCGACCAAATGAACCATTTTTTCATGTTACGTTTCCTTTATGAAAACAATTTTATGAATATGTGGGGGATGTCTCCCCCTACGCGTCTATTGGCGCGGCGTATTGAGCATGAGCGAGATAGCCGCGCCCGCAGGGCGTATGGAGCGCAGGCGACATAGCCCGCGCCAATACGTCGCTACCCCCTCTGCGGGGGCATCCCCCGCAACGCCCCCAACACGTGTGTTAATATCTCGCTTCAATTTGAAGCAAAAGCTCGTTGTTCTTCACAGCCGAATCATTGATTTCAAGCGCCGGGATGCCATTTTCTTCCCAAAAGAAGGTGTATTCAATGCGCAGAGATACGAAATCCGACACAATGTTTGATCTCAGCGCAAGCGTCAGCACCTGATAATCCCAACTGACAGCATTCGTCGTTTCAGGACTTCGAAAAGCGTGACTGTCGTCAATCAAATCCGTTGAATTGCGTAACCACGTGCGCTCATAGCGCGTGACAAATTCAATACTATTAAACCAAAACGCCTCATCGCGTGACAGCGTATAACCAGCTTGCACATACATACCGACGCGGTCGAGCAAATGTTCATGGGAAGCAATCACTTCCCCCATAACGTGAAGGCCAAGCCCGTTATAGCCGATTCTTCCGCCATACCAATAAGATAAAGCATCTTGCGTTGACGCATCAAATGAAGGCAAATAGCGGTAATACGGAAAATCGCTGACAAGCGTCTGAATCCCCTCTTTCATGCTTATTTTGCCAATACTCCCGAAGATTTCGACATTTGCGCCATACGTATTGAGGCGTAGCAAAGCTGTCCCCGTCGGCGCATTGCCTGAAAACGCTTTGGCCGAACTATACGAAACTGTGCTAAACGTTCCGCGGTATTCAGAAGAACTATGAATGGGCTCAGCTTTCAAAGGCCGCATAATGCCTAATGAGCCGTAAAAAGAGAGCGCCGTTTCAGTGGCCAGCGAAAACTTGGCTGCATACGCCAAATGGTACTCCGGATAACGCCAATAATTTGTCGCGATAAAGGGATAACGCACTGTCCGACGATCTGTCGCCACGACAGGCGTTTGATAACCGACCTCGACCCCATGGCTAAACCACGATGTCATCTCCTGTTTATACTCAAAATAGATGGCAGAAAGGTACGTCTCATCCGTCATAAAAGACACATTGGCATTGAGCCAAAGCATCTCCTTCCAATGACCGCGAAACGAAAGATCGAAACTATCGAGATCAACAAACGGCGAACGCGTACCAATCGTTGCCGTATCTGTCGGGCTATCGTGTCCCGGCCCGCCTTCGCCTTCAAGATCATGCAATCCAAGTCGCATACGCCCTTTAATATCAAGCGTCAGATCACTGGCTTCGATCGAGAATCGTGCTGGTGCATGCACCGAATCAAATTCGTCAAACGCGAATGTGTTTTGAGGAAATCCAAAGAAACACAAGAAAATCATCGTTCCAAAAAGATGAATTACGCCCCATGACAGAATGATCTTTTTGAGAAAGTGCTGTGTTATCTGGATCGCATCTGGTGGAACAGGCCAAACGACAGGCCTATAAGCTCCTTTATCATTCATGGCAAACACTCATTTGCGGCAAAAGTAAAGATGGCAAGACGCCGCAAGAGCGTTGCTGATCCCTACGCCGGCATTATCCGAACAGGTTCAACGGGTCAATCTCAGATTCCGCAGAGGGAACCGCCCCGTCAGCAAAAGGCCATTTTCAGGCAAGAAAAAATCCCCCGAAGTCAAAGCTTTGGGGGACAAGAAGGTATATAGAAGGCTTAGAAAGTCCAGCCGAGGTTGACACCGGAGAATTCCGGACTGGCGGCGACATTGATGTTTGGAATACGCGTATCCGCGAGTGCCTGATCACTTTCGAAGTTATAGAAGTACCCCAGGCAAAGCATCGTGACACCAGCGGCGAGGCCAATACCACCGACGATGTATAAGGCCATCTTCGCGGTGTCCATCGTCTCACCTTTACTCTTCATACTTTCAAGATCATCGCTCGTCCCTTGATGGATCGCATTATTAAAATCGCTCTGATGCGCCTTCATCAAGCCCTCGGTAATACCACCACCGATAAGTCCGGCGACGCCGACGCCAAAGGCAGCCCAACCGGTATAAATCATAATGCGTTTAATTTTGTCTTCATCGAGTGCGACGACGAGATCCATGTGGATATGCGCCTGTTCGTTACCGACGACGGTCACTTTCACAGCATCTTCACGCTGATACCCTTCCTTACGAACAGAGACGATATAGTTACCGGCGAGAAGCGAGAATGGCTGTGCATTCTCCATATATTCAGCACTCATACCGACGCGTTTGCCATCGATAAAAACGTCTGCGCCAGGCACGTTACTCGTGACGACGAGTGAACCCATTTCACCGACGATCATGCGTTGTGCCAGTTTGTTTGCCGATTCCGTGTCCGTTACAAGTCCTTTGACTTCGCGGAAAATACCTTTGCCACTGACATACCAAACGAGGCTCGTCTGCCCATCTTCGGCGACATTACCAAAAATGATCGCGCTCGATCCCAACGTCTCACACGCCGCTTCATAGCAAGCAATATTAGCTTCGCGGTCACAACCGGTCAGCATCTGCATTTCTGTATAAGTAACATCGCTGCCATTGGCATCCAATGTACGATCAGACTTGGTGACTTCGGAGCGAAGAGCATCCAAAACCATCGCAGCCTGAGATTCAGCTTCTACGCTTGAGACATCAATCTTCATAACGGCAACAGAATCCTGCGCCATCGCTTCGGTCGCAAAGAGCGTACATAGTGCCGTAATTGCTGTAAATACTGACTTTCTCATCCTGATATGTCTCCACATGAAATAATGAATGCGCCGGCCTTATGACCTATGTCACATTCTACACCAAAACTCACCCAAGATGCAACGTTTGATCTTTAATGAGAACAAACATTTTCATCCTTCCATTTTACATTTGATATGCATTCTAACTCCATTTATACACCCCTCACGTAAATGAAGCGAACTTTTTTTACGCTTCATGGCATTTACGCTTATCACGTCGTTATGAACGACACCTCGATCACATTCCAAGAATTATGCTTCAGATATCGAATCTTACCAAGTACTTCGGTGCCCAAAAATTGTTCGAAGACATCACATGGCAGCTCGATCGTTTTAGACGAACAGCCCTCGTCGGTCACAATGGCGCCGGAAAATCGACGCTCCTCAAAATCATCGCCGGAAAACTCGATGCCGACGGCGGATCCGTCATTCTGCCAAAAAATATTTCCATCGGCTACCTGCCACAGGAAATCACATCCATGGATCGAAAACCGGCGCTCGAACTCGTCCTCTCTGGACGCCAGGATCTCCTCGACCTCGAAGCCGAAATAGAACGTCTCCATGCTGCCGTGGACGCTTCTCCAACCGATGCAAATATCTCAGCACTCGGCGAAAAACAACACGCCTTTGAAACACAAGGCGGCTACCATCTCCGTTCCGATGCCCAATCCATCATGGCTTCCCTTGGCTTCAAATCCGATGATTTTCTAAAGCTGACAACCGAATTCTCCGGCGGTTGGCAGATGCGCATCCTGCTCGCAAAACTCCTGCTCGCAAAACACGATCTGCTTCTTCTCGACGAACCGACAAACCACCTCGACATGTCCTCGCTCGCATGGCTCGAAAATTTTTTGTCCAGCTATCCTGGAACACTTCTCATCGTCAGCCACGACCGCGCTTTTCTTAATCACGTCGTCGATGCCGTCGCCGCGCTCGACGATAACGGGCTTCTCCTCTTTCCAGGCAATTACGACCATTACCTCGAACTGCGTGACGCCCTTGAAGAACAACTCGAAAAAACAGCGGAACAGCAAAGACATCTCATCGCCGAAAAACAAGCCTTTATCGAAAAATTCAGATACAAAGCCACCAAAGCCAAACAAGTCCAAAGCCGCGTCAAACAGCTCGAGAAGCTCGAAACCGTCACGTTGCTTCAAAATCGCAAGAAGATCCATTTTCACTTTCCGACGCCCGAACGCGTGCCGCAAATTCTTCTCGAACTCAAGCACGTTTCAAAAGCATACGGTGACAATGTCGTTTATAACGACCTGAATTTCCGCATCTATCGCGGCGACAAGCTTGCCCTCGTCGCACCCAACGGCGCCGGAAAATCGACACTCATCAAAATACTCGCCAACTGCATCGACTTTAAAGGCGAACGCATATTGAGCGACCGCGTCAAACTCGCGCATTTTGCCCAACACCAGATTGACGCACTCAACTTTGATCGCACGCTCCTCGAAGAAGCGAGCGCCGATCTTCCGGGCGATGTCACCATCACACAAATTCGCGCTTCCTTGGGCGCCTTCCTGTTTACAAACGAGGACATCGACAAAACCGTTTCCATTCTCTCCGGCGGCGAAAAGAACAAACTCGCACTCGCCAAAATTCTCCTTCGTGCGCCCAACCTTCTCCTGCTCGACGAACCGACAAACCATCTCGACCTCGATAGCCGCGAAGCCCTCGAGGAAGCGCTCATTCAATACCCTGGTGCCATCGTCGTCATCTCCCACGACCGCTGGTTCATCGACAAAGTCTGTCACAAAATTGCCACCATCGATCATGGCAAAATCGACGTCTTTGAAGGCACCTATTCTGAACACGAAGCCTTTATGGCTTCGCGCCAACAAAAAACCGACGAACAGACACAGACGACCTCACCCAATTCTCAAAAACAAAAACGCATCGAATCGGCGCAACAACGCAATGCCATCAAAAAAGCGACGGGACATATCGAAAAACGCATCCGTGATCTGGAGGCCAAAATCGCCGAACTCGAAGCCGAAATCAATACGATCGACGCGTCACTTGCCGACCCTGAAACTTACAAAGTGCCAGACCGTATCAGGACGCTGACCATGCAAAAATCAAACGACCAAGCGCGCCTAGACGAAACGATGGATGCGTGGATGACGGCCCAGGCCGAGTTAGAAGACGCGCTCGCCGCCTTCCAAAATGCGTGATACGGCTTTTTGATTTGGTTTATTGAGGGGGCCGACGCCCCCTACGCGGCTATGTAAACATACGCCGCTACCCCCATTGCGGGGAAACCCCGCAACGCCCCTTCATGTTCCTCTGCCACATAAGGTTTACGCACAGACAATGCTTATTACGGCTTTTGAAGACATTCCTCAGAAGGATGTCCTTGTCTATTACGGGGGTTCGTTTAACCCACCCCATTTATCGCATGTCCTTTTTACCGTCATGCTTCATTGTCTCATCCCCGAAGCAAGGATCCTCGTCGCGCCCACGTGGCAACACGCTTTTGACAAAAGATTATTGCCCTATTCACTTCGCCTTCAAATGCTTCATGCCGTCTTAGACGGATTCCCAAACATTGAAATTTCAACGATTGAGCGCGATCTCGGCCAACCCAAAAGCTATACGGTAAATGTCGTCAAAGCCTTGCGCGAGCGCGTTTCCGAAAAAAGGATACTCATCGCCATTGGTGCTGATATCGTACCGACACTTCCACAATGGTTTCAATATGACACACTCGTATCGCTGGCAGATTTTCTCGTTTTGCCGCGCCAGGGCTTTGAAGCCGATGCTCTGCCAATTGCACCGCTACCCCAGGTTTCAAGCTCAGAAATCAGGCTTGCCCTTGAACGCCATGCACCAGAAGATACAAAGTATCTCCAAACTTTTTTGCCAACGCAAATCCGAATGATGCTCAACGCAAACGCGACCGATACGTCCAAAGATCCAGCATAAACCACGGCATCCTGTTCTTTATGAATGAACCGCACGCATGCGCTATTCACACGATACCCCCTTCATGTGGCCTCTTATTTTATGTGAACAAAGCGCATTTTATGTGAACAAAGCGCAAAATGTATTATTTTACACGAACATTCACAAAAAAGCGTAACAATGACAATCTCAATGGCATAACGACCATGGGGGATAATTTTACACCTACATATCATTGATTATTTCTAAGAAACCTCGCCGTTCCAAGCTAAGAGCTGCCATCAGCAAAACAACGCGGGGCGTTGCGGGGGTGTCCCCCGCAATGGGGGTAGCGGCGTATGTATGTTTTGTGGGCGATACATCGCCGACAAAACATACATAGCTGCGTAGGGGGATTTTCCCCCGACCCAATCGCACGCCATCGCTGCTTATGGGATTTCCTCTTCTTTTTACAAAAGATATGCGCTTTTAACTCGACAGACAGCCTCAGATAATGTAGCATTGTTGAGCTATTGCGCGTCTATTGAATTGTCGCGTTACCATACAACGTTGAGGAGAATAACTGTGGATAAACTTGAAAAAGAAAAGATGCAGGACAAGCTTCAAGTCATCAAAATGGCCGAGCAGAAAGGTGGAAAACAGCGCCGTGAAGCCATCGAAAAGTTGATGATCTACGCACGCAACCTGGGTTGTAAAGTTACAGCTGGCGGTGGTGCTGCTGGCGGAATCAATTTCCGCTATGGTTCGATTTGTTATGCCATCATGGATATTACAACGGACGGCGAAGTCAAGCTCTATGGTCAATGCCATCCTAACAAGAATGATAATGAACTCAATGCCAAAATCAATGCTTGGCTCGAAAGTCGCGAAGACATCAAACTCAAGAGCAGCCCGATTAATTGTCATGGGCTTTTGAATGAAAAAGTAGAGAACATACCGCTTCCCGCGCTTGTTGAATTCCTTGAAGTAGCACTGAAATTTATCAAGGAAATCTACTATAAGCCGGCAACCAGATAGAATGTAATGGCTTCAATGGATAAGTGAGAAGCCTTTTATAATTTCAGAAAGCGCATCCATTCGGATGCGTTTTTTTTGATGAAACGCGCGTCTTGCGATCGCGGCGAAAAAGCGATTTCTGATCATCACCAAAGATTTCGTACAGGGTTCTTCAAATTTCGCCAGCAATGGATATTTGAAATTCGGCTATATTCATCCCCATGACCAGGCCAATTCGGGACATTGAGTGAACGTGCGCTCGCCGAGCGCAGAAAAAAAGCCTCACCAAAATCTGGCGAGGCTTTTGTTATGCGATCCTAAAGATCTTATTTCTTGGAAGCGGCAGCAGCAGCTTTGGCCTTAGCCTCAGCTTTCTTCTTGGCCTCTTCGGCTTTCTTCTCTGCAGCGGCTTTATCGGCAGCAGCTTTGTCAGCAGCGGCTTTGGCTTTCTTCTCTGCAGCGGCTTTATCGGCAGCGGCTTTATCGGCAGCAGCTTTGGCTTTCTTCTCTGCAGCAGCCTTAGCATCAGCGGCTTTCTTCTCTGCAGCAGCCTTAGCATCAGCGGCTTTCTTCTCTGCAGCAGCAGCCTTTTCAGCAGCTTTCTTTTCGGCAGCAGCTTTCTTTTCGGCAGCGGCTTTTTCAGCAGCAGCTTTCTTCTCAGCAGCGGCTTTTTCAGCAGCAGCTTTCTTGTCAGCAGCGGCTTTTTCAGCAGCAGCTTTCTTTTCTTCAGCAGCTTTCTTTTCGGCTTCAGCCTTATCGGCAGCAGCCTGTTTAGCAGCAGCTACTTTATCTTCAGCAGCTTTCTTATCGGCAGCAGCTTTTTCTTCAGCGGCCTTCTTTTCGGCAGCAGCTTTTTCTTCTTCAGCAGCAGCAGCGGATTCAGCAGCCGTCAACGTTTTGACCTGTGAACGATCATAACCAGCAGCACGTGCTTCCTGAACAGTCATCGTCGTTTTGACTTCTTCCTGTTCAACGATATTGAATTCGACGCGACGATTCTTGGCGGCCTGTTCCTTCGTCTCTTTCTTCTGTCCCTTAGCAAGCGGTTCCACCGGTTTCGAGGAACCAAAGCCCTTAGAGGTCAGGCGATCAGCTTCGACGCCGAGTTTGATGAGACGATCCATGACGGCCTTAGCGCGGTCTTCGGAGAGTTTCTGATTCTTCTTTGCGTTGCCGCTAAGATCGGTATGTCCTTCGATCGAGACTTTCTTGATCTGGGGATTCTGTTTGAAGACGTCGGCGATTTCAGCGATGAGAGCATCGGAACTTTTCGCGATGACGGCTTTGCCGGAAGCAAAGTTAATGGCATCGTGGATTTCGATGGCAGCTTCGGTAACTTCAACACGGCGGGGAATACAACCCTTGCTATCCGTACCTTTCTCGTTCGGGCAACGGTCAAGACCCTTGCACTGCGGGAAGTAGGACTGGAGATTCTCATTGTAGACCCAAGGATCGCAGTAACCGTCACCATCGGGATCGGGATCACCGCAACCATACGTATTGGGAACAGTCGAGCTATAGTTCGGGCAGAGATCAACAGCTTTGCAGACCGCAGCATATTTGTCGGCAAGACCTTTTTCGGAAACCCAAGGATCGCAGAGACCGTCACTATCGTTATCGGGATCCGGCGTTCCATCGTCATCCTGGAAGCCATCGAGGTCTTCACCTTCATCGGGACTCTTATCGGAACCGGTGCAGACATCGGCATATTTATCGGAAAGACCGTTTGCAGCAACCCAAGGATCGCAGATACCATCGGCATCGTTATCGACATCGGGGCAACCATCTTCATCTTCGAAGCCGTCTTTGTCTTCGGAGCCATCAACGCATTTATCAGAGCCTTTGCAGACGCTTGCAAACGCTTCCTGAAGGCCATTTTCGACGACCCATGGATCGCAGACGCCATCGCTGTCACTATCGGGATTCGGGCAACCGTTGAACTTCTCTTCGCCGGAAACATCTTTGCAATCGTCGATATCATCGAGGACACCATCACCATCGGTATCCGGAACGACGACAACAGGCGTTGCATAGCTACCGAAACGGAAGCCGAGGGCCAGGTTCGGACCAGCATACGAAAGTTTGTCCATATCAGCTGCGTCTTTGTCGCCCTTGAAATCATCCGGCAAATCAGCACCAAATTCTTTGTAGTATGAGAAGGCTAAGCGCAGATAAATCGCAAAAATGTCGCACGGATAGAAACGAGCCTCGATAAACGGACGAACCAAAAGACCATGACCGTCAATGTCACCCAAATCGCTGTCGAAAATCGAGCCACCGTAAGCGAGGCCAAGACCGACTGCAAATTCATAGAACGAGCGACGTACACTAAAGGCCGGTTCAAGACCGCCGTAAATATAGCTAAACCCAGGATTCGAAATGTAGAGCGACTGGAATCCGGCAAAAAGACTGATACGGAAACCTTCGACCGGCGTCCATTCACCATAGAGCTCATGGTCCGCTACGAAATTCACATCATAATAATTATGTTTCGCAGGTTTCCAAAGATAATCATTCCAGTTCTCCATCTCCGTAAAGGTCAATCCATACTGAAGACCAATACCCCAAGACGGATGGAATTGATAATTGCCATTCGCGCTGACGCGTTTCTCAGCTGCCGGTTTGGACTGATCGCCATCATCTGCCATGGCGTTGGCAGAAAACATCGTCATTGCAGCCATCGCAGCAACGAGCATAAATCGCAAAGTTTTTCGCATATTACTTCCCTGTGTTACCCCGTCTTAAACGGGAGATTATACCATTCGTGCTTAAAGCACATTCTAGTTAAAGACGTCCTACTTAATTCGGCCCTTTTTGACCATAGTTACGCCAAAAATCCAATGTTACCTTCTATAACAATTTCAAAAAATGCGCAAGTTTATGTCTCTTCTATCCCAAACAAATCGCGCAATCCTTCGTCTTTCCCTAATTACGGTCACTCGGAAACATTCTGATTCATTCATCCAATTGCGTGAATGAAAATCATTCATATCTGCGAAGAAATTTCAAACACCGCTTCACGTATCCGTGAGCCCACATTCGGGCTCACAAAAAACGCTGACGTTGGTGATCACTTTTTCTCAATCATATTACCATTCTTATCAAGTGCCTGAACCTGATCTTTCTGATACCCTGCAGCTCTCGCTTCCTGAACCGTCATTTTTTTCTTCACTTGTTCTTGCTCAACGATGTTGAACTCAACACGACGGTTCTTCGCCGCCTGTGCTTTCGTCTCTTTTTTCTGTCCCTTGGCAAGCGGTTCTACTGGCCTCGATGATCCAAAGCCTGCATAAGTCATGCGCTCAGGCTCGACGCCGAGTTTGATCAGACGATCCATGACTGCTTTCGCACGATTCTCAGACAACTTCTGATTTTTCTTGGCATTGCCGCTGAGATCCGTGTGTCCTTCGATCGAAACCTTCTTGATCTGGGGATTCTGCTTAAAGACTTCGGCGATCTCATTGAGAAGGCTATCGGAATTCTTCTTGATCGTCGCCTTGTTGACATCGAAATTGATCATGTCATGAATTTCAATCGCCGCTTCCGTGACTTCAACACGTCGTGGAATACAGCCACGTGGCGCCGAACCCTTCTCGTCGGGGCATCGATCCATGCCAAGACATTTCGGGAACAAACCTTCAAGCTTGTTCTCATAAACCCAGGCTTCACAATAGCCATCCTGATCGCCATCGGGATCACCACAGCCATAAAGGTTCGGATCAAGGTCGCCCTTATACGGACAGAAATCCTTGTCATGGCAGACATTCGCATATTTCTCGGCCAATCCCTGTTCCGCTACCCACGGATCACAGAAACCATCCTTGTCATTATCGGGATCCGGACAACCGTCCTCATCCGTGACATCATCATAATCTTCGGCCTCATTCGCGCACTTGTCCGCGCCCTTGCAGACATCTGCATATTTTTCTGCCATGCCGAGTTCAGATACCCACGGATCACAAATGCCGTCCTTGTCATTATCAGGTTCAGGACAACCATCCTCATCCTCGAAGCCATCGGCATCCTCTGCGTCGTTCGGACACTTATCCGAGCCAATGCATACGGGTTCGAAATCCTTCTGAAGGCCTTTCTGTGCAACCCAGGCATCACAATATCCGTCACCATCCACATCGGGATTCGGGCAACCATAATATGCGGCTTCGCCACGCACATCGTTACAGGCATCGACATCGTCCAATACGCCGTCCCCATCTTGGTCACCAATTGCACAAACCGGTGCTGGGAAGCTGCCAAAACGCACACCAATCGATACATTCGGCCCCGCATAATGAAGATCGTCTGTATCCACGCTGCCATTCACATCCGCTGACTTCACCCAGTCATTCGCTTCAAGACCGAATTCTTTGTAGTACTGAAAAGCAAGGCGAAGATAGATGGCAAAAATTTCACTCGGATAAAAACGCGCTTCCACAAATGGACGAAGCATCAAGCCATGACCATTCATATCGCCGTGGTTGGTATCAACCGTCGAACCGCCATAACCGACACCAAGGCCGACAGCCAATTCATAAAACGACCTACGCGCCGCCCACGCTGGTTCAATACCACCATAATAATAACTGAAACCCGTTTCCTTGATGTACAGTGACTGATAACCACCGAAGATGCTCATCCGGAAACCTTCTACCGGCGACCATTCGCCATAAAGCTCATGGTTCGCAAGCACATCAACATCATACGTATTCGTCGCACCAGGAATCAGGAGATTCCTGTTCCAATTATCCAAATCCGTAAACGTCACGCCATACTGGATACCGATGCTCCAGGACGGTTTAAATTCGTACTTTCCATTAGCACTGACCCGCTCCGGCAATGACGTTCCACCATTTCCAGTCTCCGCCACGGCGACCGTCGAAAATGTCGTCATGGTTGCCAACGCAGTCATCATCAATAATCGTAATTTTTTTCTTATCATTGGTTTGTCCTGTGTACGCTTCGCCGTATGTTTCCCGGATGCATGAACGATACCTCGCCCAGTGACGTTTTCTCGCCATGCAAAATAACTGTCTGCTTATACTTTATCTGCAAGTTTACGCAAAATAATCCGTGCGCTCAAACGCCTGTCACTTTTGCAAACGACAGATCATGCCTGTGTCATGTCCTGCTCTGCTTCTGTCTCCGTCATAGCCACGTCGCTTTCTGGTCGTTGCCGAATACAAAGGCCATTCTTAAAATGCGTCTTTCCGTCGTTGTGACGCAAAACGGCCTGATCATTCAGACAATGTTTGCACAAAAGCGCCTGATTCTCCGCAGGACGGAAGGGAACAAAATCTTCTGCGCCACATCGCGCACATGTAAACGGATACTCTCTTGCACCCATCCGATTGCGCTTCGCCCACGATTCACCAAACGTCTGTTCCGCACATTTTCGACACAAAATCGGCCCGTGCGTCTTTGGTACGAACGGCAAAGTATCCGTATTGCCGCATTTCTCACACGTAATTTCAATGCGTACTTTCGTGTTGTTGATCACTGACGGATGGTGCTTCGCATAATAATCCCTCGACCGCTGCTTACGCTCCTGTTCCGCTCTGTGGCACTCGCGACACAAAACGCGACTACCTGGATCCGGCATAAAGGGAACCTTGTTTTCACGGCCACATACCGCACAAATAATCGTGTGTAAAATCTTCCCACCGACGCGCGACACGTGCGGATTATTCATACATTCCTGACAAAGAACGACGCTTCCCTCATACGGTTTAAATGGAACGGTCGCCTGCTTCCCACAGTGGCTGCAAATAATATCGTATTGCTGAACCTCTCGCGGTTCACGATTATGACGATGCTCAAAACTTCTGTCGCTACGCTCCCTGTGCGCGTTCTGACCATGATCACGACGCTCCTGCCGATAACCGTCACCACGTTCCCGCGCCGCTCTCAAACAGTCACGACATAATATGGTACGCCCAGGCTCCGGCTGAAACGGCACCTGAAAAGCCGCATGACACTGCTCACACTCCGCATCATACATCACGCGCTCAGATGTATCGTGATGACGATATCGCTCCTCGCCATAATTCTCCCGATGGTCTCGATTTGAACCAAATGAACGACGCTCGTTTGCCATATTCTCACTCTGCTCTTATAAAACTTGTAAAACATTCAAACAGCATGGCCAAAATGCCATTCCGACGATTTAACCTGCACTTATCTGCCTTTTTAGAGGCAAAGGCAACCGTTTTGTGAAATACCTTCATGCGTTAAAACGAGTTGGGGGATGTCTCCCCCCACGCGGCTATATTTTGTCGAAAGTGCCTTCCGCACGTCTCGACAAAATATACGCCGCGCCCCCCTCTGCGGGGGCAACGCCCCCGCAACGCCCCCACATTGCTTAGCTTTAGCGCAACACACACAATACACACGGCTATTATGAAAAAAGGGACGTTCCTCAGATCGTCCCTCATACAATTCCCTATGCATAAGCCAAACAATGCACATTCATTAAACACACTCAACGTTCGAAATACCGCTCACGCATTCGTGGTCAACGAAGATGACGCCTTTAACAAACCCAGCAAACGACCACGTTCCTCTGGCGAAATGTCTAATTGAGCCGTGATGGCTTCAGCACTTTGGTGCGTTTGTGCCATAAACTGAGTCAATATTTTAACCATGCCTTCTTCCCTGCCTTCTTCCCTGCCTTTTTCCATGCCTTTTTCCATGCCTTTTTCCATGCCTTTTTCCATGCCTTTTTCCATGCCTTTTTCCATGCCTTTTTCCATGCCTTTTTC
>JAFOHE010000311.1 GCA_017421975.1 Pseudomonadota bacterium | reverse complement strand
GGTGCTTCCTTCTCAGCGCCTTGGACAGATTCAGAGGCTGGGGGGGACGCTATGGTTTCTCCTTCTGCGTTGGCTTCTTGCGATATGATCGCGGTTTCGTGCTCATGCGGGCATTCGCGGGATGGCTCCTTGAACAAAATAAGGGTGATGAGAAGATTAAAAACAGTTACAAAGGCTGCACCATAAAAGACATAATCCCAGGTGGGGGCTTCATCTGTTCCGCGAAGTGCGGATGCTGCCATGGGGGCAAGAAATCCACCGATGTTCACGACCCAGTAAAAGATGCCAAAACCTAGTCCTGAATTGGAATCGTCGAGGGATTTGGCTACAACGCCGCCCACAGGCGGCTTGAAAATTGCGGTTCCTACGCCGATCGTGCAGCCTGCCAGAAGCATGAGCCAAAAATTCACTTGAACGACGAATGGATCAGTCAGGACGCTGCTGCCTGTGATAAGCGTCGTGATGTGCGTGATGTTGGCCATCAGCAAATAGCCGCAAATATTGATGATAAAGGCAATGATGAGCGATTTTTTATAGCCGAAGGACTCACTGAAACCGCCGGAAACCATCGGAACGATGCATTGAATGAGCGCCCAAAGGCCTAAAATAATGCCTTTGTCCGACATACTTAGTCCCAGCCCACCTGTGCCAACTGAGACCATCATGAGTGGAAGAATGGCGCGAATGCCAAAATAGGCAAGCCGCTCGCACGCTTCCATGCCGTTTGCCAGCCAAAAAACTGGCTTGATTGTTTTTAGAATACCCATAAACTTACCTCTGATAATTTGTAGGTTTAATACCTACATTTCATGCATTTTTACCAGTCACACCTACCAATAGGCAACATTTTCAGCGCGTACTATCCTGTTTTCTGACGGAATATGTTACAATTAAACGGTTGTTCTGATGACGGGATCAGCCAACTGTTGCCATGATGGAGAGCATGATGAAGCGAAGTGTAATCATATATTGGGGATTGACCGCGATCGCATTTACAGCGGGGCTCGTGATGAGCATCGTTAAGAGCGGTGATCGTTGGGCTTTCAAGTGGCATGGCGCTGAATTGATGGCTCAGACAACGCTCGAATCGGCGCACGATCTTTCGGCTCTCCAAATCACAAACCGCGTTTTGCTTCAACTCCAGGAAAATTACGTCGATGCCACGCGCTTTGATCCAGTGTATATGCTTGCATCGAGCCTTGATGAACTCCAAAAGGTGGTGCCGGAGCTGTTGATCGTTTTCGATAAAAACGTCAAAGAACATCCGACGTCAATCACGGTGACGCTCGCAAATAAATCGCGTGTCTTTTCCCTAGAGCATCTTTCCTCCCTGTGGGAAATGAGCCTTAGATTGCGCGAGATTCTTCTCTTCATCGAAAAAGACCTGCCTAAAGATACCAAATTGCGTGACCTTGAGTACACGCTCATCAACGGTATGCTTAAGACGCTTGATCCGCATAGCGTGATTTTGTCTCCAGAAGTCTATAAGGAGTTCCTTGAAGGGAATCAGGGCAAGTTCGGTGGTTTGGGCATTGCCGTCCGCATGATTGATGGGGTCCTCGTCATTATGGAACCCATGCCAGGCAACCCACCCGCTGTGCGTGCCGGATTGAAGACTGGCGATAAGATTCTGGCTATCGACGGAACACCAACGCTCAATATGACAATTTCTGAAGCCGTCGAGCTGCTTAAAGGTGAACCTGCAACGACTGTTCATCTGACGGTGATGCGTGATGGATGGAAGACTGCGAAAGAGTTTGATATCGTGCGTGAGGAAATTCCTATTCCAAGTACCGAATCGGCGGATCTCGGCGACAGAATTGCCTATATCAAACTCAAAAGCTTTCAGGGAAATTCACAGACAGATGTCCTCGCGACACTCAAATCAATGACGGACAAAATGGGGTCGATTCATGGGCTCATTTTGGATCTTCGCGGAAATCCAGGGGGGTTGCTCGATCAGGCTGTCAAAATTGCGGATGATTTCCTTATGTCGGGTACGATTGTGACGACTGTCGGTGGCGGTGACCGCTATCGTAAGCCTTACAGTGCCACGATTCAATCGACTCAGCCCGCTTACCCTGTCGTTATCTTAATTGACAGTTCTTCGGCTTCAGCATCCGAAATCGTGGCTGGTGCCCTCAAAAATAATGATCGTGCCCTCATACTCGGAGATACGAGTTTTGGAAAAGGCAGTGTTCAGGTCCTCTATGATCTTCCAGACAAATCGGCGCTTAAATTGACGATTGCACAGTATTTGACGCCTGGTGATCGCTCCATCCAGTCGGTTGGCATCGTGCCTGACATTAAGCTTGTGCCCATGCATGTTGAAGCCGACAAATTCGACCTTTATCCCAAAACTTGGGAACGGCGTGAAGCTTCTTTGGGCGCTCATCTTGACAATCAGCGTGCCGACAAGGATACGCTTTCAACTTATGCACTCAGGTATCTCTCAAATAAAATTGAATTTGATGCCGATGCCGTTGATGAGGATTCCGTTTTGACGATTGAAGATATCGATCGCCTGATTGCTCAGGAACCAAAAAACGATAAGCCATCCCAGGATCCGCAGATCAGAATTGCAAAACGCATCTTGAAGTTCATGAATTCAAACGAGACGTCTCGAAAGAATATGCTCAGTGCTTATGCACCCAATGCAGATGCAATTGAGAATGAGGAATCGGCAGCCCTCATAGAACGCCTTGCGCCGTTAGGCATTGATTGGACGATGGGGGAACAGCCTTCGGGGGAGGAACTGAAAAACGCGCTTTCTGTCGCATTGACCACGGAATGTGTGGACGATGGGGAGCAAAAGGATGCCTGTGCTTCGCCTGTCACTGTGCCCTCTACGAATAGTTATGAGGCTGGCGCGACGATCAAGGTCATTGCTTCTGTCACAAATCACGGGACAATGCCGGTTTATCGCTTGGTCGGACTCACGGAATCCTCTTTCGGATACGGGGATGACAAGGAGTTTATCTTCGGAAAAATTGAGCCTGGACAGACGGTTCGGCGTGAATTGAGCCTTAAAACGAATCGTGCTCAGGCCTCGAGACTCGACGACTTCAAAATGACACTCTACGTCGATGATGGCTCGCCTTATCCACAAGCGGCTATTTCCCAGACGTCGATGGATATTTCCACCATGGCACGCCCGCAGCCGTCGTTCAAAATGAATTACGCCATCCTGGATAAATACAAAAACGGTGTGGGAAATTCACTTCTCGATGACGACGAACATGTGACGGTGCGCGTCTGGGTCAGTAATGAAGGGGCCGGTGTGGCAGAAAAACCGCTTGTCTATCTCAAAAATAAAACATCCGCCGTCAAGTTGATGGACGCACGCGCCGAAACCGAACCGCTCTTGCCCGGGCAAACAATGTCGCGTGATTTCACGTTCGTAACACAAAAATTGTCGGATGAGGCTGTTCCGCTTGAGTTCCATGTCTACGATAAAGCAAGTACGCAGATGCTCGTCGAAAATGTCAGTTTTATGACGAGCCATCAATCGACATTGGCAACGACGGTTCCTGACGCGGCAAATAAGAATTATCGTCTCAATGCACAGGCACCGCTTCGCGTCTCTCCCGCTGATAAAGCGAACAGTCTCCAAAAACTTGAAAGCGGGACGGTCGTTCATGTCGATGCGACGCTCGAAAATTATGCCCATATTCAGGCCGGCCAGGTCACTGGTTGGCTCAGTATGACGTATCTTGATGCAACCTCAAGCGAGGTCACGCCGCTTGAACAAACGACAATTGCAACGATTCCGCGCGTGATTCTCGATCCCAAAAGGCCTTTGTCCGTGACGACTGAAACGTATCCGCTTCACGTTGAACTTGAGGCTTATGCACCGCTCAAAGACTGCTACATCTATGTCTTTGCTACAGAAGATCACATTCTTCAATCGACGAAAGTGGCTTACCATAAGCTTGAGCCCGATCAAAAAACGTTTTCAGCAGACATTCCCATTAAACCTGGCATCAATCGCATCCGCCTCTATGTGCGCGACGAAAATAACAGCGAAGCTTACGAAACGATTCAAGTTTATCGCAAGTGAAGTTTTTTGATTTTTGATGTGGGGGAAGTCTCCCCCTACGCGGCTATTTTTTATGCAGGGACGTTCCATGGAACGTCCCTGCATAAAAAATACGCCGCTACCCCCTCGTTCTTCATTGTGCTTTGCTTTGTCAGAAGAGGTATTATGCAATTCAAAATACATTCTCCCTTTGCGCCATGCGGAGATCAGCCTGAAGCCATCGACCGCCTTGTCGAGGGACTTGAAGCCGGACGTAAAGCGCAGACACTTCTCGGCATCACGGGAAGCGGTAAAACATTTACCATTGCTTCTGTCATTGAACGTGTACAGCGGCCAACGCTCGTGATTGCACCAAACAAAACCCTTGCCGGACAGCTCTTCACAGAATTTAAAGAATTATTTCCCGAAAATGCTGTCAATTATTTTGTGAGTTATTACGATTACTATCAACCTGAAGCTTATATCCCCGCATCCAATACATTTATCGAAAAAGATGCTCAGATTAACGATGAAATTGATCGTATGCGCCTGGCGGCAACGCATAACCTCTTGACGCGCAATGACGTGATTATCGTTGCCAGCGTCTCGTGTATTTATGGTTTGGGTACAGCCGAAGCCTATGTCAAAATGAAAGCAAGCGTGGAAACGGGCGAATGTATTTCACGCGACCAGTTTCTCAAAAAACTCGTTCGTATCCAGTATGAACGCAATCAATATGAACTCACGCGTGCATCGTTTCGCGTGCGCGGGGATACGGTAGAGGTCTTCCCGGCATACGAGAGTGAGACGGCGTTCAGAATTCAGTTTTTTGGCGATGAAGTCGATACGATTCAAGAGATTGATCCAGTGCGCGGCAGCGTCATTCGCGAGATTGATAAGGTATCTATTTTCCCCGCCAGCCATTACGTCGTCAGCGAAGATATGAAGCGTAAGGCTATGATGAGCATCCAGCAAGAGTTGACCGAACGCGTTGCGTATTTTCGCGAAAAAAATATGTTCGTCGAAGCCCAACGTATCGATTCCAGAACGACCGAAGATCTCGCGAATATCGCAACACTTGGCTATTGTTCTGGCATTGAAAATTATTCGCGTCATCTTTCTGGGCGTGCAGAAGGTGAAGCGCCGCCATGTTTGTTAAACTATTTTCCGAGTGATTTTTTGCTCGTCATTGACGAGAGCCACGTGTCTGTACCGCAGTTAGGAGGTATGTACCGCGGGGATCGCTCACGAAAACAGACGCTCGTCGATTATGGTTGGCGCTTGCCGAGTGCCTTGGACAACAGACCGCTCAATTTTGATGAATTCAGTGCCCTTATTCCTCAAGTCATTTATGTGAGTGCCACGCCTGGTGATTACGAAATTGAGCAGTCGGAAGGGGAAGTCATCGAACAGATTATTCGTCCGACGGGGCTTCTTGATCCCGTGATTTCGCTCAAGCCGGCACAAGGACAAGTCGATGACGCCGTTGAAGAAATTCGTAAAGTCGTTCAGGCTGGCGCGCGCGTGCTTGTGACGACATTAACCAAAAAAATGGCCGAAGATCTCAATGAGTATCTCAATGAGACAGGCGTGCGTTCGCGATACCTTCATTCTGACATTGAGACGATGGAACGCGCCGCGCTTTTACGCGACTTGCGCATGGGACAATACGATGTCCTCGTCGGCATCAACCTGTTGCGTGAAGGCCTCGATCTACCTGAAGTCGAGCTGATATGCATCCTCGATGCGGATAAAGAAGGATTTTTGCGTTCAAGGCGCTCGCTCATTCAGATTATTGGGCGTGCTGCGCGCAATGCCAATGGGCGCGTGATTATGTATGCCGACAAAATGACGGATTCTATTCGAGAAGCAATGCAGGAAACGGCACGGCGACGCGAAGTGCAGAATAAATTTAATCTCGAAAATAATATTACGCCTAAAACAATTATCAAACCCATACAGGATCTCGAAAAACACGTGCCTGATTATCATCCTGATCTCGATAAGATCGAAGATGAAAAAACAGCCGAAGCTGATATCCCCGCGAGAATCGAAGATTTGCGCAAACAAATGAAAGAATGTGCAAAGCGCCTCGAATTTGAACAGGCTGCGGTTCTCAGAGATCGTATTGTTGCGCTCGAAAAGCGGCTCTAGGATTGATTTCGCCGACGTTTACGTCGGCGGAGCTTGATCACTGTGCAGTTTCCAATGGGGCAATAACATTGGCTGGACATTCGCTATCGAGGCGTTCCCAGTCGTTCATTCTCGAAAACGCATTTTGATTTGATATATCGACGATGGAATTGTGTTGGTCGATAAAAGCGGTGAGATTGGCGTCTGGATGGAGTTCGTTGAGGGCTTTGATGCGTTGAATGAAATCCTGATAAGCATCACAGGCTTTGACGCGGCACTGTTTGATGCTTCCTGCGGCTTTTATGACGCGCATAGATTCGACTGTTTCGCTTGCCGAAATGAAGTTGTTATAACACGTGCGAAGATAGTGAACCCAATACGTGACGAGTGCCTGATCGAGAAGCACCGTGGGAAGGGCTTCAAGTTGGTCGAGGAGGTTTTTGATTTCCTGGTATTCTTCTTCGTATGGAAGCTGTGTCGGATTGGGGATTTTAGAAAAAGTCTCAAACACGACTTTGGCGGCTTCTCGGATGTTTTCTGTTGGGTGATCGAGGCTGATCTTAAATTGCCAATAAAGCAGATACCATGCCTTATCGGCAGCGGCATCGGCTTCTTCGAGTAAACCGTCAGGGCTGATGAGGGATCTGCGGACAGCAATATGAAAGGTTTTGGCAGCTTCAATAAAATCGGCTCCAATTTCATCCGCTTTTTTTTCAAAATAGGTTTCCATAAAATTTATGATGCGCCCAAAGACAGTGTCGAGTTCATCATGATTGAGTTGTCTCATAAATAAGCGTGAAATGCTGGCCATGGGGTTGATCCTTCTATTGAAATATACTGAGAGCTGCCATAGCATAAAAGTATGCACATCATTTACTATGGGCTATCTCGCAAGATAATTCAATGAAATTGGCATAAAAACTGACCGACGAGGCGCGTCTGCGGTGGAAAGGCGAGTTCTTCCGGTGCATAAATGACCTTGTCTCCGGTGACTTCTTCATTTCGAGCGACGATTGGCAACGTTTGTGTCGTAAAAGCGGGAGTTTTGGCAAAAACCAGGATTTGTGTCCGCTTGGGATTCATATCGACGTCAAGCAAAGTGATGGCGTCACACGGCACGACAATGCCCGTTTCTTCCATGAGTTCGCGCGATGCGCCCTCTTGCCAAGTTTCGCCGAGTTCGAGGTAGCCGCCTGGCAAAGCCCACAGACCACGGCATGGCTCAATGCCGCGTTGGATGAGCAAAACGCCTTGGCGGTTGGCATGATCAAGGACGGGAACGAGGACGCTGACGACGGGGAGCGGGTTTCGGTATGTGATTTCGCCGCAGGCGCACGTTTTGGGCCAGCCGACATTCGGGTCGTCAAAGGGTCTTCCACAAAAGGCACAGTATTTTTCGATGGGTTTATGCATAGTTCGTGGGAAAATGAAAAGGTATGAGAAGTTGTGTTTCACGGAAAAACTGGTTTTTGCAGAACGATGTGGTGAAAACACACTCAGACGATGGCTGATGAACAAAAGGGCGGATACACGCTGTTGGGGGTGTTGCGGGGGCATGCCCCCGCTGAGGGGGTAGTGGCGTATATTCCGAAAGCAGAGACGTGCCGTGACACGTCTCTGCTTTCGGAATATAGCCGCGCAGGGGGAGTTCCTACTCCCCCTCTCAAAAACACATCAATAAAAAAACTGAGCAAAATGCGCAGGTTATGTGAGGGATGAATTATTTTCCCCAGATTTCGGCTAAACGCACGATGACTTCGGCGGATTTGAGCATATCCTGTACGCTGACCCATTCGTAACGGGAGTGATAGTTGTGTTCGCCGGCGAAGATATTGGGGGTTGGCATGCCTTTGCGGGAGAGTTCGGAACCGTCGGTGCCACCGCGGACGGACTCTTCGCGCAGGGTCAGGCCGGCGTCGCGAATCGCTTGGGCGGCATTGTTGACGACATCGGGGAACTGATCGAGGACTTCGCGCATATTGCGATACTGGACGCGGTGTTCGTATGTATATTTTGCGCCGGGATAAGCATCGACGGTCTCTTGGGCGAGTTTGAGGAGAAGGTCTTTCTTTTCGACGAGTTTTTCTTCGACGAAATCGCGGAGAATGAATTGGACGGTCGCCGCATCGACGCCGCCTTTGATGTCCGTCGGATGGACGAAGCCTTCGCGTCCGCGCGTCGTTTCGGGGGAAAGCGTGTCTTGGGGGAGTCGTGCGATGAAGTCGGCAGCGAGCTTGATGGCATTGATCATCGTGTGGTAGGCGTCGCCGGGATGGGTGTTAAAGCCTTCAAAGGTGATGTTCATGGCGTCGGCACTGAAGGTTTCGGTGTCGAGCATGCCGAGTGTCGAGGAGTCGATGGTGTAGGCGCAGTAGGCGTTGAATTTCTTGATGTCAAAATAGGTCGTGCCGCCGCCGACTTCTTCATCGGGCGTGAAGGCAATGCGGATGTCACCGTGTTTGATTTCGGGGTGATCAAGGAGATAATGCATAGCCGTCATGATGGCGGCGACACCGGATTTGTTGTCGGCACCTAAAAGCGTTGTCCCCGATGCTGTCACGATGTCATTGCCAATTTGCTCGGCCAGTTCCGGCGTATCCTTAAAGCGAATGACGGTATTTTCGCGATCCGGCAGAACGATATCCTGTCCTTGATAATTCTTGTGAATGATGGGTTTGACGCCGGCACCCGAAATTTCGGGGGATGTATCGACGTGGGCCATGAAGCCGACGGTCTTTGTTGCGTGATTCGTATTGGACGGAAGGGTGGCCGTCATGTAGCCGTATTTGTCGAGTTCGACGTTGGAAAGGCCAAGGGCTTCACATTCGGATTTGAGGACGCGGAGCAGATCGAACTGTTTGGAGGTCGTCGGATAAGTCGTGCTCTCGGGATCGGACTGGGTATCGATTTGGACGTAACGCAGGAAGCGTTCAAGAAGCGCATCGTAATAAGCTGTTAGCATACAGGTTTCCTTATGATTGAGGTGAAGAAAAGGGACAAAACTGGTTTGTTAGATATATCATAAACAAAGAGACAAAAGGATACAATAACGCAAAAAACCGCCGTGACCCATTGTCAGGAATCATGGCGGTTTTAGTGTAGGTTAGGCTCCCGTGAGTGCGACATCGTCGATACGAAGTGAAGGCGTCATGAAATTACTATAAAGGAAAACATCCTTGCCGATGGCAGAGAGCCTGTTCCAGAAGGTGTTGAAGTTTCCATTAATATTCATTTCAGAAACGGGTGTCGTCAATTCGCCTTTTTCGATGGCGATCCCGACGAAGCCGTAAGAGAAATCGCCGCGAACGGCATCTTTGTTGCCGCCGATCGTATCGGTGATGAGAATGCCGTCGTCGATGCCTTTGATCATTTCTTCCTGCGAAATGCCGTTTTTCGATTCCGGCATGACGATGTTCGTCATCATGGAACTCGTCACATCGAGTTTAAGTTTTCGTGCGTAATAGTTTGACAGGCAATATTCTTTGAGAATGCCGCCCTCAAAGAGGATGCGGTCTCTCGTGGCCATGCCTTCGCCGTCATAAGCGCGGGAATTCATGGCGCCGGGGATGTGCGGCATATTCACGACGGTCAGGAGCTTCGAACCGAAGCTTTTGCCGATGCCATCGAGGAAATAGGATTGTTTCTGATCGATCGCACGTCCCATAATGGGATCGATAAAGTTCCAGAGGAAGGAACCGGAGAGACGGTTATCGAGGATGACCGAGCGGTTTTTGGTCGGAAGCTTGATCTGACCGAGTTGGCGCATGGCTCTGCGCACAGCATCATCGGCAAGGGTTTTGGCATCGAGGAGGTCGGCGCGGTGGCATCCGACGGAATAACCGTAATCGGACGGCAGTTTGCCATCATCGGATTTGAGGACGACGTTGACTTCGTTGGACACAGTCGTCTTCTTTCTTTCCCCCACGAAGCCGTTGGTGGAGACGGAATAGACATCCGTGCGCGAGCAACCGGCACCCGAAGAAATATCCTGAATGGGGGCTTCGCTGTGCGTCGAGGCTGCGTCTTCAAGGTCGCGCGCGAGGGCAATCAGGTCATCGGGGGTCATCGTTTCGACAGCCGGATCGAACTGTTTCAAATCCTCAGTCGTTCTGCCTTCATACGTCGAAGGATCAGCGAGACCGCGGAATTCATCGGGTTCAAGGATGCGCGTCATGTCGATGCCACGCTTGATGAAGGCTTCGATCGAATCCGGGCGCAGATCGGAGGTCGAGTGGGAGCTGTAGCGGCCATCGACATAGAGATCGATCGAAAGCGAGGAAGCGCCTTTGCTCGTCAGCTTTTCCACTTTTTTATTGCGCCAGCTTGCTCTGACGTTCACACTTTTGGACATGGAAACGAACGCATCCTGGGCACCGTATTTCTTTGCGCTTTCAAGGGCTTTTTCGACGATATTTTTCAATTCCTGCGACATGATTAATTACCTCCTACACTGATCGAACTCACAAGAACACTCGGCATGCCAAGGGAAACCGGGATACTTTGTCCATCCTTGCCACAGGTCCATCCGCCCTCACTGTAGGCGAAGTCATTGGCGATGCGCGTGATCTTGGAAAGCGTATCGGGACCGTTGCCAATGAGGTTGACGTCTTTGATGGGGGCTGTGATCTTGCCGTCTTCAATGAGGAAGCCATTTTTGACGTAGAAGGTGTAATCGCCAGCGCCGATGTAGACCTGGCCATTCAGGAAACGCGTGCAGTAAACGCCATACTTGACGTCCTTGATGAGGTCGTCGAAGGAGGCATCGCCGTTTTCCATGTAGGTGGTACGCATGCGGGGATTGGGATAGTGCTTGTAAGATTCGCGTCTGCCGGAACCTGTGGGCGCGATGCCGTAATGGTTTGCGCTAATTTTGTCGTGCATGTAGCTGCGCAGAACGCCATTCTCGATGAGGACAGTTTTTTGCGAGGGCGTGCCTTCATCATCGACGTTGAGGGCGCCGCGGGAGTTCATGTTCTCGCCGCTATCGACGACGGTGACGTTGGCTTCGGCCACTTTCTTGTTCAGTTTGTCCGCATAGATACTGATCTTTTTGCGGTTAAAGTCGGCTTCGAGGCCATGGCCGATGGCTTCGTGAAGGAGGATGCCGCTCGATCCTGCTCCCAGAACGACGGGCCATTCGCCGCCCTTGGGTTTGACGGCATCGAAGAGAAGCTCGGTGTTTTTAATGACGTTATCGATGAGTTTGTTGATTCTTGCATCGTCGGTGTATGTCTCAAATCCGCCGAGTATGGCGAGGGAATCCCAGTTGGACTGAATCTCGCCGCCACGTTCCATGACGACGGTTAGCGATAACGCTGCATAAGGTTGGCTATCCTCGGCGTACGTCCCATCGCTCGCCGTCACGAGGATACTGCGCTGCGTCCAGCGAATTCCCACCTGGACTTTCGTGATTTCCGTCGATTTTGCGCGTGTCATGGCCTCGATATGGCGAAGCAAATCGGCCGCGCGGGCGATCTCGACGTTATCCCAATTCACGCTCTGGTCGTACCAGTGCTTTTTCAGATCGAGCCAGTGCTGAGGCTTGACGGCACCCGCATCCGCGCCATGGGCAATCGCCGCAGCCGCATCCGCAGCCTGCAACATATCCGGCAGCATCAGGGATTCGGTAAAGGCAAAACCGATCTGATCGTCCACGACCGCGCGGACGCCCATGCCGAGCGAGATGTTCGTATAGGCTTCAGAAACGATGCTGTCCTTGAGCGAGACGACGCCGATGCGCGAATGTTCAAAAAAGAGCTCGCCCCATTTCCCGCCATGGGCGAGGGAACGCGCGAGGACTTTGTGGATCATCTCCGGTGTTACGCCGAAGTTTGCTTCAAAATATGAAATGCGTGCTGATGGCTGAGCTGCGGTCACTGTATTCTCCTTTTTGGCTGAGGCACATCCGGCAAAAGAAACGGCTCCCGCTGTCAGGGCACCGTTCACCATGAATTCACGTCTCGTCCATGTCATGCGAGTATTCTCCTTAGTGAGCATCGTGAGTTTGGGGGAAGAAGGAGTGTGAGTGGGCCGACTTTGGGCCGACCGTTCACAGTGAACGCGGATTTTAAGCGATTTATGTCGTCCTGTGGGAATTTTTTTGCGTCTGGTGCCAATTTATTTGAGGTTTCATGGGGTGAAAGTGGCCTCGCTATCTGCCTTTGGCAGATACGCGTGGGCATTTGGCCCCGCTATCTGCCAAAGGCAGATACGCGTGGCCTGCGTGGGCTTGGCGCCATGCGCCATACGCCCCCGCCGAAGACATATAATGAATCAATAAAATATTGCATCAATGCGTGGGTTTATGTCGAGATAAGATATCTATATGTGTAAATTTCTGTGACGTGTATTGAAAAATATGCTAAAAATTCCGATGGATGTCGATTATATGACGTATATGACGACGTCATCACGAATAGCGTTGACAAGTTCAATGCTGGCTCACGGGGGTTGTTAAGGCATAGTCGAGCGTCGGACATCAGATGTATTGTCACGGCTAACAATCGGCTTACAAGTTGTTGCGTGGTCTCATGCACAAAGGACACAAATATGAAACGCTTTGGTCTGATCTTTGGTGTAATGTGTACGGTT
>JAFOHE010000310.1 GCA_017421975.1 Pseudomonadota bacterium | reverse complement strand
TTGCCGGGGGCTACTCGCCCAAAGCCCTACGGGCTTTATATAATGCGTTATCTACAAACTTTGCGTGTATAGATAAAAACATACGAACAACTGGACTTGCATATTTCCACATCGTCATGTTTAGCTTGAGAATCCAGGATTAATCACACTGTGTTTGATGATATTTATATGAAATAGTAGACATACTCAGCCGTTACATCAAAGCGCGTAGCGCCGCCCGGCGTATGCAATAGCCGGGCGTAAAAGCGGCGTATGCAATAGCCGCGCAGACGAGCCGTATACGCTTGCGCATAGGCGAGTGAAGCCGTGACTGTGGTCACGGCTTCGTAATTGTTTTAGCCTGCGTGATCCTTCGATTCGATTTGTTCGCGAGCAACTTCGAGCATGAGCTTAATGCGGTTAAGCTGATTGACTTTGCTTGCACTGGGATCGTAATCGACGGCAACGATATTGGCTTGTGGATAGAGGGATTTGATTTTTTTGATCGTCCCTTTGCCAACGATATGGTTGGGCAGACATCCAAAGGGCTGGATACATACAATGTTTTCGACGCCGTTTTTGACGAGATCGACCATTTCGCCCGTTAAAAACCAGCCTTCGCCGCTCTGATTGCCTAATTGAATAATATTTTCGGCATATCGGCCGAGTTCATAGATATTCTCGGGGATGGTGAAGCGGCTCGAGTTTTTGATTTCGGCATAGACGTGTTTGCGTATGCCGTCAAAGATACTCAGAATGAGGCGTGATGAATAGAGCGATGTCAGGGATTGACCGAGGTATCGCGCTTTGAAGAGGGCATCGGAGGTACAATACTCGAGGAATCCGATAAATGGCGGGACGGTGACTTCGGCGCCTTCTGCTTCGAGGAGTTCGACGAGGTGATTGTTGGCAAGTGGCATAAATTTGACGAGAATTTCACCGACGATGCCGACTTTGGGTTTGACGAGGTTTTCGTTGATTTCGAGTGCGTCAAAGGCGCGGATAATCTGGCGACAGACATCGTAAAAACTGCTTCTGTCGATGGATGATGAGGCGAGCTGTTTTTCCGCAATCGTTGCCCATTTTTCGTAGAGGGCGTTGGCAGAGCCGGGAATGACTTCGTAGGGACGCGTCCGGTAGAGGCAACGCATGAGCAGATCGCCGTAATACAAGCCGAAGATCATTTTGATGCCTAGCATGGGGGTGAGCTTGAAGCCGGAATTTGTTTCCATGCCGTTGGTATTGAACGATATGACGGGAATGTGGGAATAACCGGCGCTTTGCAGGGCGCGTCTGATGAAACCGACATAATTGGAGGCACGGCAGCCGCCACCTGTCTGGCTCATCATCAAGGCCAATTTTGATGTGTCGTATCGCCCGGATTGTATCGCTTCCATCATTTGTCCCGTCGTCAGCATCGCCGGATAACAGGCGTCGTTATTGACGTATTTGAGGCCCAGGGCCATGACTTCAGGGGATTCGTTTGAGAGCAGTTCAAAGCGATAGCCTGCCTGGTGAAAGGCGACGTGAAGGAATCTGAAATGAATGGGCGACATATTTGTCGTCAAAATGGTGTAACCGGCGTCGTTCATGGCTTTTGTGTATTCGGTGCGTGCATAGCCATGCAACGGTTCTGTTTTGAAAACCGATTGTTTGGCTTGGCGCATATCGAGGGCGGCCTTGAGCGAGCGGATGCGGATGCGTGCAGAACCTAAATTGCTGATCTCGTCGATCTTGAGCACCGTATGGAGCTTGTGGGCCTGCGCGAGTATGTCCTGAACCTGGTCGATGGTCACGGCGTCGAGGCCGCAACCGAAGGAATTGAGTTGAACGAGATCGAGGTCGGCGCGGGAACAGACGTATTGCGCTGCGGCATACAGGCGCGAGTGGTACATCCACTGGTTTGTGGCTCTTAGCGTGATATCTGTTTTTTGAAGCTCGGAAATACTGTCCTCGGTCAGAACGGCAAAGCCCTGACTGTGGATCATTTCGGGAATGCCATGATTGATCTCGGGATCGAGATGATAAGGGCGTCCAGCCAGAACAATGCCGTGCGCGTGGTGTTCTTCGATCCATTGGAGGGCTTTAACGCCTTCGGCGAGGATATCTTTTCGGCATTGCATGAATTCGCGCCATGCACGATGGGCGGCAAGTGACGTCTCTATTGCAGGGATACCAAAAGTTTCACCCATGAACTCAATCAGGCGCAAGCTGAGCGTGTCTTCATCGGTAAAGGCCAAAAAAGGATGAAGAAAGTGCACACCGGCTTCTTCGAGATGTTCCATGTTGTTTTTGATGTTTTCCGGATAGGAAATCACCATGGGACAATTGTAATGATTCTGAGCTGTCGAGCGCTCACGGCGTTCAAAATAGACGCATGGATAAAAGATGGTTTTGACATTTTGTGCAATGAGCCATTCGATATGCCCATGGGTCAGTTTGGCAGGGTAGCACGCAGATTCACTCGGAATACTGTCCATACCAGCTTGAAAGATCTTGTGCGTCGAAAAAGGCGAAAGCACGACTCTGAATTTAAGTTCGGCAAAGAAACGTGCCCAAAACGGAAAATTTTCGTACATATTGAGGACGCGTGGAATGCCGATGGTTCCGCGTGTGGCAGCTGCTTCCGAAAGCGGTTCGTAGCGGAAGAGCCGCTCTTTTTTATATTCAAAAAGATTGGGAGCCGGATTCTGGCTATGGGTTGTCTGGAGACCTTTTTCACAGCGGTTTCCGGAAATATGGCGCGTGCCGTCCGAAAAAATGTTGATCGTCAGCCGGCATTGGTTCTGGCATCCGCGGCAGTGCGTCGTTTTTCGTCGGCACGAAATTTTTTGCGCGTCTTCGAGGCTCAGCATCGTCGAAGCCTGACCGGCATAGTGTTCGCGTGCGATGAGGGCTGCGCCGAATGCCCCCATGAGGCCGGCAATATCCGGGCGGATGACTTCGTGGCCGAGAAGTGTCTCGAAACTGCGCAGGACAGCATCATTATAGAAAGTCCCGCCCTGAGCCACGATATGTTCGCCGAGCATTTTGGCATCCGTGAGCTTGATGACCTTGAAAAGGGCATTTTTGATGACAGACATGGCGAGGCCTGCGGCAATGTCTTCGACGGTTGCACCTTCTTTTTGCGCCTGTTTGACGTTTGAATTCATAAAGATCGTGCAACGCGTGCCGAGATCGATCGGATGTTTGGCATAGAGCGCTTTGTTTGCAAACTGCTCGGCCGTGTAGCCGAGGGAATTGGCAAAGTTTTCGATAAAGGAGCCGCATCCCGCTGAACAGGCTTCATTGAGCATGATCGAATCGACGCTGCCATCTTTGAGGCGGATACATTTCATGTCTTGGCCGCCGATGTCGAGGATACAATCGACGTCGGGATCAAAAAAGCGTGCGGCGGCGTAGTGGGCGATGGTTTCCACTTCCCCTTCGTCGAGGTGGAAAGCCGATTTCATGAGCGTTTCGCCATATCCTGTTGAACACGCGCGTCGAATGTGCGCTGTTTTGGGCATTTTCGCGTCCAGCTCAGCCATGGCCTGTCGCGCAATTTCAATGGGATCGCCATAATTGCTGCTATAAAACGTGTAAAGAAGGGTGCCTTTCTCAGAGACGAGGCAGAGTTTTGTCGTCGTCGAACCGGCATCAATGCCGAGGAAACAGTCGCCCTGGTATGTTTCGAGCGGTTCCCGCGAGACGACATAGCGCTTCTGGCGTTCGGTAAAGGCTTGATAAGCCTCTTCCGATTCAAAAAGCGGATCCATCTGATGCATTTCGGTGACTGTGCGGTCGGCCTCTTGCAAGCGCGTCATGATGTCACTGAGGGCGTAAGCTTCTGTTTTGCGCGAAGCGAGTGCAGCGCCACGGGCTGCAAACAAATGCGCTTGTGACGGAAAAACAACGTGCGATGCATCCAGGCCCAGTGTGCGGATAAAAGCGGCACGAAGCTCCGATAAAAAGTACAGGGGACCGCCCAAAAAGGCGACGTTTCCCTTGATGCGGCGTCCGCATGCCAGACCGCTGATCGTCTGGTTGACAACAGCCTGGAAGATGCTTGCTGCCAAATCTTCACGCGAAACGCCGTCATTGATGAGCGGCTGAATATCGCTTTTGGCAAACACACCGCATCGCGCAGCGATGGGATAAAGCTCGCGGTACGATTTCGCATATTCATTGAGGCCGGAAGCGTCTGTCTGAATGAGCGCCGCCATCTGATCGATAAATGCGCCCGTTCCACCGGCACAGATACCGTTCATGCGCTGTTCAACGCCATTTGTCAGGTAAATGATCTTGGCATCCTCACCGCCCAGTTCAATGACGACATCTGTTTGCGGCGCAATGCTTCGTATGGCCGACGAGACGGCAATGACTTCCTGGACAAACGCCATATCGACTTGCTTGGAAAGATTGAGTCCGCCGCTGCCTGTAATCGAAAAAGTACTCGCTACGTCGCCAATCGCTGTTTTGAGTTCATCGAGAAGGACAAGGACGGTTTGACGGACATCGGCGTAGTGACGACGGTACTTCGAAAAAACTTCTTGGCACGATGCATCAAGCGTCACGACTTTGACAGTCGTAGAGCCAACGTCAATGCCAGTATGATATTGTATGTGTTTTGTATCCATTTGCTCCTCTGGTTTTATGTTTGGGGGGAGTATGGACGTTTCGTGAAACGTCCATACTCCCCCAACGCGGCTATTTTACTGTATGGACGTTCCATGGAACGTCCATACAGGAAAATACGCCGCTACCCCCTCTGCGGGAGAACCCGCAACGCCCCTTGCATCATGAAACCATTGTGCTGATGCATGGCGTCTGCAAAAAGGGGCGGCAATAGCCGCCAGTATTAAACCGTTTTGCCTTCGGTTTTATTCATTTTTATGTTCAAGGGTGTTGTAAAATGTGTCAGAAGGATTCAAGTGGTGTACCTTAAATTTCTATATTGTGAAATAATGTGATTTATATTGAATTGATAAAAAAAGATACGCATATAGAAAAATACGTGTATGATTTAATAATTGGGAGGGAGTTGACTTTCATTAGTAAATTATATTGTAAAGTGAGAGGTAAATATGTCGAGAATTAAATATCTTTGGTTTTCGGTGATGCTATTGACATTGCTCACGCTAAGTGGTTGTCAAAAAGAGGCAGTCGAAAAATCGGGCGATAAGATTTTGGACGAAAGCGATGTTGAAAATACGACAGAGATTGCACCAATCGCCGTGGTCGTCAAACATCCGATCGTTCAGCCGATGGCACCCGTAGAGCCAGAGCCTGCGATTCATGTGGAGGATTGCGCCGTCGTTGATCTTGAACAACCGAATAGCCCACGTGAAAGCGTTCGAGTGCGTCAAGACAAAGGGAATATAACCATTGAAGTCAGAGGGGATAATGCCTGTCTAAAACTGACAGGCACGCATAAGGGAAGCGTGACCGTGAGTACCAATTCCGATCATCCCCTTGGGGTGATCCTCGAAAATGCCCATATTCTTGGAAGTGAGCGCTCCGGTTTTTTGAAACTTAAGCTTAATGACAAAGATCACAAGGATGAACACGTCTTTATTTTGCGCCTTGAAGGTGAAAATACGATTGAAGGCGGATATACGAATGATTCGAAGCAGGTGCTTGAGTGTAAATCCAGCCTCGATATCGTGGGAACGGGGACGCTCCATGTTACGGCGCATTATAAAACGGCCATCGATGTGGATGACGTTTTGAGAGTTTATCATGGGAGCATTTATGCCAATGTGGATCGAAGCGAAAAGACGATATGGAAAATGCTTGATTCCAACACACCTGACCTCGAAAAAGGTTTTGGTATCAAGGCTGGAAATGCTTTCGAAATGCTCGGCGGTGCCCTCGTCGTCACTGCCAAGGATACGCTTATTCCCGACAATTGTGAGGCGCGCGGGATAAAGGTGGATGGTGTCGAATCGGCATACGGTGCAGGCAAAGGGTATATCAAGATTAAAGGTGGTGACCTCTTTGTACAAAGTGATGCGAAAGCCCTTTCGGCAGGTTGGGACATTGAGGAGGATGCCAAAACCAATTCGACGGATGATGATCCTGTACCGGATCTTTACATTTCCGGTGGGCGCGTGCGCATTTCTACGTTTGCACAACCACGTGATGAAATGTGGACGGACAATACACTTAGTCCTGAAGGCATTGAAGGAAAGAATAGCGTCTATATCAGCGGCGGTGAAATCATCGTTAAAGCGACGGATGACGCTATTAATGCCGGACACTCGATCTACCTGAGTGGGGGAAAGGTCGTCGCATGGTCCTCCGATAACGATGCCATTGATGGGAACAAAGCGGTTGTCATTTCTGGGGGAACGATCGTCGCTCTAGGTGCAAGTGGGCCTGAAGGCGGCATTGATGCTGATGCTTCGAGAAATGTCATCTATATGGGCGGCATGGCTGTTGCGATTGGTGGTGACAACAATTCTCCGGCGGGTACTGGAACGACGGGGTCTTTCGTGCAGTCTGGTACGGAGCGCAAAGGTCCTGGAGGACGCGGATTCGGCATGCCTCCTGGGCCACCTCCACACATGGATGGCCACGGTGCTCCTGGCTTTGGTATGTCTCCTGGGCCACCTCCACACATGGATGGCCACGGTGACAACGGAATGACTGGTGGTCATGGGCGCGGTGGGATGAAAGGTCCTGGCGGCATGGGAAGACTAGGAAATCGCCCCAAAACACTTTCGGCTTATGCATCGAAAACACTTGCACTCACCAAAAAAGACGATTCGGGAGTGATTGCAGCCATTCATTTACCGGAGAATTATTCGGGCGGGACGAATGTTCTTATCCTTCATCCGTCGATTGAAAAAGATGCCGAGTACGTCCTGTACACGGATGCGAAAGTACAGGAAGGAGAGGCGGATGAACGCTACGATTTTGGCGATGGTTTGCGTTTACTGCTAAGCGGTATGGCAACTGGTACGGATAAAAAAGATGTGAAGGGCGGCGAAGCCGTGGGTGGCATGGGCCCCGGTGTCATGCCTTGGCCGATGAACATCTTAATCGGCGTTATGATGCAATTTATGCCGCGGCCTGAACACCCTGGAAAGGGTGGTAAAAATAGAATGAAAACACATAAGGCTCAATAAACCTTCATCCCATGTCCCTGCAGAATATCGCGGGGATATGGGTTACGACAGACCGCTCGAACCAAATCCCTGAACACCGCGTCCCGTTTCATCAAGCGTCTGCACAGGTTTCCAAGTGATGTCGTAACGCCGCATCAGAAGTGCCTGTGCAATCCTGTCTCCACGGTGAATGGTAAAAGGCACGTCGCTCGTGTTAAAAAGAAGAACCATGATTTCTCCGCGATAATCGGCGTCGATGGTGGCTGGCGTATTGAGAACCGTAATACCATGTTTGAGCGCAAGACCTGAACGCGGCCGAATGTCGAGAAAAAAGCGATCAGGGATTTTGAGATAGAGCCCTGTATGGACAAGCGCACGGTCATGCGGTGGAACAATGAGGTCCTCGTTGCTTCGCAGGTCGCTTCCGGCTGAAAAACGCGTGGCGCACATCGGTGCTGACACGGTTTCATTAGCGCGTTTATACGCAATCGTCTGTGAGGTTCGTAGCGCAGTTAAAAAAGAAATGAGTTCGTCTAACATATCGGTTTCGCAAATGTTGTGATGTGGAGAAGAGCGGTTAGTTGCTGTTCCCGTTCGTGAGATTCTTCAGTTGACAGCGTATGGTTTTGAGATCCGTTCCGACGCCTAGTGGGCCACATGCATCGTCATTGACAAAAGCATCGAACGATGCGAACGATACGTGTGCCTGGCGAGCGGCTGTTTCAAAGGCCTGGCGAACGCGCGAAAGGCGTATCTTGCGATGATTGATGCAAAAAAGAAGCGTCGCGCCTGGTGCGGCTACCTGAACACAAAGGCGAACGAGCGTTTCGAGCGCTTCGTCGAGCGAGAATACGGTCTTCCCTGCGCGGCCAAAACTCGGCGGATCACAGATGATCGTGTCAAATTTTGTTCCGTTTTTGAGGCAGCGTTCGAGATACTTTTGTACATCTTCGACGATAAAACGGTGGCCATCCATAGGTATCGCGTTATGTTCGAAGTTTTCGCGGCCACGGTTGAGGGCTGCTTTGGAAGAATCAATGCTGACGGTGCCTGTTGTTGCTGAATTCTTGGCGGCGCATAAGGAGAAAGCGCATGTGTATGAAAAGAGATTGAGGACGTTGCCGTGCGCGTTTTCGATGAGCCATGCGCGATTTTGGCGTTGGTCGAGGTAAAGGCCGACGGCGTTGCCCGATAGATCGAATTGATAGCGGATGCCATGTTCTGTCGCCCAAAATGGCGCGATTTCCGCCTTAAAAGCTTTGGCAAAGGCGCGGCAGGCATACGATTTGTTCGGCGATTCATGGACGGTGTACGCAGTTTGCGTGCATCCAAATATACGGCTTGCAACGCGCATGAGCGTCGAAAGCGACTGTTGCGTCCACAATGAAGTGGTCGAAGGTTCAATATGTCGGATAAAGAGTGTCGAAGCCAGTTTTTCGACGATCACTTCGGGAATGCCGGAATGTTGTGGCACAAAAAGGCGGACGGCTTCGTCTTTGGCAAAAGGTCCTTGGGTCGCCAACAGGTTTTTGCACAACGGCGTGAAGAGCTGTTCGCCGTTCGGTTTTTGCATGACCGAGGGAAGCGGGGCTACAAAATGGGGCAGATTTTTTTCGTTCAGCAGCACGAGTTTGTGGGCATGAAGGTAGAGGCGTGAGGCCTGATCGCCTCCGCCGTAGAGACTGTCGCCGTGGATGGGCATGCCACAAAGTGCACACTGAACGCGAAGCTGATGGGTGACGCCCGTCAGAAGTTCGAGTTCAAGCAGAGTGTAAGGCGCGAATTCAGCGACGACACGATATCGGCATTTGGCGATTTTGCCGTTCGGGTCTTCTTGAGTAATGCCATTTTTATGGATCAGGCGATGTTGCCATTCGCCACGCGGTGATTCTGGACGTCCGCAAACAATGGCATAATAATACTTTCGGACATCTCTCAGTTCGAAGGCCTTGGATAGCATCTCTGCGCCGTGTTTCGATTTCGAAAATGCGAGTACACCGCTCGTGCCTTCATCCAGACGTTGGTGGATGCCCAGTTTAATTCCCCGCTCTTCCTGAATGTGTTCGGCGATACCTTGTTTGTTCGCGTTGGGCGCATGCGTGGCAATGCCGGAGGGCTTGTTGATGACGAGGATATCTTCATTTTCAAAAAGGATGGGGATCATATTGGCGATGAAACATAAAGACCGCAGAGAGGTTACATGCGCCGCTCTGCGGTCAAGTTCAATGGGAACCAGGGACGAAGAAATACACGCCTTAAGGCTTTCCCTGGCGGGAGAAGGAGGGGGTAGCGGCGTATTTTCGTGTTTGCAGGGACGTTCCATGG
>JAFOHE010000309.1 GCA_017421975.1 Pseudomonadota bacterium | reverse complement strand
GCTTTCGTGTCAGGGAGGGCTATGCGTGTCGCCGAAGCATGTGGAAAACAACTGTCATAAGCATTATGGTGTTCGCATAAAAATGTGTAACATTTGGCAACAGGTTGATTTAAATATTTATGTGGTTGAAGGTGTATTTATGCGTGTACAAATATGTGTATGTTATATTTAAATGGAATGAAAGTGAGAAAAAATGATACAAAATTAAAGATACAATGATAGCCAGCGTCGCGTTACGACACGTCGTTATTGGGTTGTGCCATGTCAGCGTCGTATCATCGCCGTGTCACTTGTCAGCTGGGGGCGTTGCGGGGGAAGCCCCCGCATAGGGGGGCGCGGCGTATGATGACAATCATAGCCGCGGTGGGGGGAGACGTCCCCCCGAGCACAATTAGAACAGGACGTTTGTTTGACGCGGCGTTGTTTTAACGATGGTTTTGCCGTTTCGGACGCTCATGAGGACTTCGGCACGTGTGTTGAGGGCTTCGTACCAGTTTTTGGCGTTGAGGACGATGAAGTGCGCGGGGTGTCCAGGGAGTATGCCGTATTTGCTACCTAAAGCGAGGCATTTTGCGGCACGGTGTGTACAGAAGCGGTAACTGGAGACGATATCGTCGTACCCCATCATCTGTGTGACGTGGAGTCCCATCTGAATGACGTCCATGGGGTTTCCGGTGCCCAATGGGTACCAAGGATCGTAGACGTCGTCGTGTCCGAAGGCGACATTGCATCCGGCCTCGAGGAGTTCGGGGACGCGCGTGATACCACGGCGTTTGGGGTAAGTGTCGATGCGTCCCTGAAGGTGGGTGTTGACGAGGGGATTGGCGATGAAGTTGATTTCGGAGAGGCGCAGCAGGCGCATGAGTTTTGAACAGTAGGCGTTGTTGTAACTGTGCATGGCCGTGGTATGGCTTGCCGTGACGCGTGATCTGAGACCCGATTCGAGGGCACGGCAAGCGAGTGTTTCGAGGCCGCGTGATGCTTCGTCATCAATCTCGTCACAGTGTACATCGACGAGTTTGTCGTATTTTTCGGCGAGTTTCATCATGAGATTGATGGATTCGACGGCGTATTCGCGTGTGAACTCGTAGTGTGGAATGGCGCCTAGGGCATCGACGCCGAGTTTTGCGGACTGTTCGAGCAATTCGAGGCCCTTTGGAAAGCTCAGGATACCTTCCTGAGGGAAGGCGACGATCTGAATTTCGACTTTGTCGCGGAACATTTCTCGGACTTCGAGCATGGCGCCGATGGCAGTGAGATGTGGGTCAGTGCAATCGATGTGTGTGCGGACGAACTGGACGCCATTGGAAGCGAGCGAACGGATGCATTTGCTGGCACGTTTGACGACATCTTCGCGCGTGAGTGATTTTTTACGCTCGGCCCAGATCTCAATGCCCTCAAAGAGCGTACCAGCGCGATTCCAACGGGGGTCTCCGGCGGTCATCGTGGTATCGAGGTGAATATGTGGTTCGACAAAGGGGGGAAGGACAAGTTTTCCTTCCAGATCTGTTTCTTTTTCGTTTTCGCGGCACTCAAGATGAAAACCGATTTCTTCGAAGATCCCATTATCGATGCGGATATCTGAGAGACGATCTGAATTTTCAATACACGCGTTTCGGTATAGCATTTACTCCTCCTTCCTAAAATGCCATCACTTTGGGATAAAAAATATACTTATTTCGCATGGAATTTGAAACAAAAAAGGATGGGAACATGCGAGAAGCGGCGTTATCAGTGGTCAGTGGTCAGTGGTCAGGGGGCAGGGATCAGTGGTCAGGGAGCAGTAGTTGTTAGCGAATCGACGTTGGGGCGTGGTCTTAGACCCTCCCCGAAGTATTCCAATGATGGAAAACGCTTGTATAAAGATGTGGTATCTGTCATAAGTGTGCAAGTGATGTATCATCATTATATTTATCATCATTATATTATAAATGCACAGCCAGAGGGGTGACGGATCACTTTTTTACGGAGAACGCCATGCGCAAAGTCATTCAGTTTTTTTTGTTTGCAAGTCTTCAGGTGCTGATGGCTTCGTATGCGTTTGCGGAGGGCGATGTTGCGTGTGCCGTAACGGTTGATTATCAGCAACGTGCGCATGTAGCGTCGTCGCGTGCGGTGACAGTGGATGTGTGTGTGCGTTCGGCGATTCAGGATGGCTGTGTCAGTCATTGTCCGCAGCAGGGCACGCGTCATGTGACGTGCGTGTCGGCGTGTGTTTCGAAAGCGCGTCTGTCGGTATCATCGTGTCAGCTGGCAGACGGCAAGGCATGCGCTGCGAACGTTGAGGACAGCCGTCGTGCGCTTTTGGGCAGTGGGCGTTTGGGAACGACGGATGTGAAGCTTATCTCGTCGCGCAAGGCCAAAAATCGCGGCAAAAAAGCGGGTTATCTGATCGAAGCGCCGCGCACGTCGAAGCGTTCCCCGACGTTGATTGACCTCACGAAATACGTGCATCAGAAAAGGGGGGCGGGTACAGGCAAGCTTTTGCAGGTGTCGTCGAAGCCGGCGAATACGGACAAATCAGACAGAATGAAAAAAAGCTCCGAAGCGTCTAAGCGTACCCAGAAACCGTCCGCATCCAAAAAAAAGAAATCGAGTTTATTGAAGTAGCGTGTTTGTCACGGACGGAAATGTTTTTGTGGGGGGAAGTCTCCCCCTACGCGGCTATTCCCCCGTTTGTGGAGGCGTTTCACGCAACGTCTCCACAAACGGGGGAATACGCCGCTACCCCCTCGTTCTTCGCAGCGTCTTCGTTTTTCTCACGTGTGTCCAGATAACGTAATATTCGAAATGGCGTTCAAAAAGTGATATAAACACACGCCATTTTGGCGTTTGTTTGGACTTGCACGAGGAGGAAGCGTGACAAGAGAAGATTTTCTGACCATATATGCTGGCATCCAATACTGGCTTTCATTGTGCCGGATTGAGAAAGCGACGTTACTTCAACGCATGCTCTATGAAGTGTCTCTTGACAGTTATCTTGAGGATCACGCGTCGCAGAAGGCACTGTTTTCGGAGCGTCAGACGACGGTTCAGGATTTGGAGATGCGTCTTGCGCAGACGAAGACATCCGTGTTTCTTCCGGACATTGATGATTCGCTTGATGAAGACGCCCTTGTTTCTCCGACCGACATTGAACCGTACATTGCGAAGGGTGCGATTGGTGACATGTCGCCTGTGACTCTGGATGATGTGCAGTTGATTGCGGCAGATATGTATATATTGTCCATTCTTCTCAATGATCCCGAAGACATGGGGTTGGCGGAGGCGTGTTTTGAGCGGTTGCCGATGCCGGCAGAAGCGGATGTTCTTCCGCGCGTATTGGCTTGTATGGCCTATTACGATTATCGCAATGGCCGTTCTTCGGCAGCGGAGGATAAGTTCCAGCGCAGTCTTGATATGGCACCGGAGAATGCCGAGACATATCTTCTTCGCAGCCTGGTTTATTTTAGCGAAGCGAAGCACGATCTTGCTCTTGCCGACATTGAGCGTGCAGAAATGTTGAAGAAGGGGGATATTTTTATCCAGTCGCTTCACGGTGATATTTTGTTTGAGCGTCGCAATATTGAGCAATCGCTTCGTCTGCATAAGAGCGTGATTTCGCGATGTCCGATGTTTCGTCGCAGCCTACTCAGCCTTGGCGTGATTTACCTTGAAATGGGTGCGCCTGCGCAAGCTTATCCCTATATATCGACGATATTACGCAATGAGCCGTTGAACTGGTTTGCCCTGAGTTGTCTTGGAGATATTTATGCTTCGCAGCAGGGGCAGACGTATCGTGCGATTCCTTATTATACGATGTCTGTGATAGCGGGTGCAGAAGAGCCGTTAATCTATCTGAACCTATTGAAGCTTCTTGTTTATGCAGGCAAGTACAAGGAAGCACTTTCAGTGCTTCATGAATGGTATGATAGTCGCAAGAAGAAGCCTAAGGCGACCTATCGTTTTTCCAAAATGCGTCGTCCGCAGCGATACAAGGCGGATTTGAACATGATCCAGCTGATTTGCGAACTGATCGTTTCGCCGGGATCAGTAGAAGAGCTCATGCATAAGGTTCATCTTGTGGAAGCGGATCACGTCACGATGTACCTCATCCATCTTCTTTTGTTGCTTGTTCAGACGCGTTATGATGATACGATGATGAATGTATGTCGTCGCAGTCTGGAAGGTGTGAAAGCGCTTGATGCGTATGCGAAGCAGTGTCATGATCACGTGACGAGTTCTGGAGAACTTGTTTTGATGAGTGCGATTGCGCGCATGGCGATATGGAATGGGTTTTATGTGGAAGCGCGATCGTTTCTGAACCTTCTGAGTCAGGCCCCGGAAGTGGCAGTACAGGATGCTGTTTCACTTTTGGAGAATGAGTTTTATGCGCATGAGGCGATGGCACGCTCGGCGCGTGTGGATACATCGTTATTTCACGTTCAGATGATCAATCAGGAAGCGGATGCGGTGCTTTCGACCATCATGTCGGACAAGAGTGGCAACATGCGACTGTCACCGAGGTGGCGATTGATGGCAGCGGAGTGTCTGGGTTATCGTCCGCATGATGATTGGAATGCGATTCTCGTTGCGCCAGAGGATGAGGCTCCCTATCAGGCGCTTCTGAAGTGCTGTACAGATACGATGTTCAGCCATATTGCGAAGCGTCTTCGAGCGTGTGTGAAGTATTTGGAGGAACATCTTGGCGATACGTTTGAAACGTGTCGCCGAGAGCTTGAACGCATCATCAAGAAGGACAAAGTTTTTACGTCATCGACGCCGGCGACGCGTGCGATGTTGGATTATCTTGCGTATTGGTTCAAGCATAAGACGCAGCCGCGCAAGACAGAGATGTCGCTTGGGGATTACTGGTCGGCCTATCGTTTGTCTCAGCACAATGGTCTGATGGTTTCAGGGATTGGCGATGTTGCATGTGTTGCAGCGCAGAATGACGATCATGTCGATGTACATGCGCTCAAAGCGGAGCATTTTGTCAATATACAGCGTCCCCATTATTTTGACGATACGAGTTTCAGGCAGACGATGCCGTTATGGGAAGATAGTTTTTTCGAGCTCATGCCGAGCAATTTAGAATTCTTTGTCAATCTCATTACCGAGCGTTATTTGTTGCTTTATGAACGTCAGAATCACGACGGAGAGCTGGCCTCGTCATACGAACAGGATGCGCAGAAGAATCGCGATTACTATACGAGTTTTTATCAAGGATTGCGGATGCTTCATGGTCTTGAGACGCCGCAAGCGCATCATGAGCTGCATCAGAAAGCAGAAGCGTACCAATTTATGTTTGATACGCTTGTGCGCCTGGATCCGCGACACAATTTGACGGAATTTCGACTTTCTCTGGGATCATGGCGGGAGAAGAATTCGCCGTACCATTTGCTTCCGAACGAGCCGTTTCCGTCAGTTGGTGCGTATATCAAACTTCAGAATCCGCCCGATGTTCCTCTTGTGACAGAGAATTTGTTTCAGCCAGTTCCAGGCAATTTGATCACGTGGCATGATCTTCGAGAGATGTTTCACAATTATGCCGTGTGGGTCATAGAGCGGGCGCTTGAAGACGGTGATGCGTCGCCATTGGAAGTCTTTTTTGACCGTGAATTTGATTTTAGTTTTTCGGAGTTTAGTTCACCGCATCGTCAGCTGACATCCGTGGAAGCGATGTTGAAGGCCATAGAAGCGTGTCGAGCGCAATCACAGCGTCAGACGGGAATGGATCGTTTGTTGATCCGCTTTGGTTCTGGGACAAGTTTTCAGATGTTTTTGCACCAGTATGATTTATGGGCAGAGAAGCATGCGACAGAGCTTCTTTCGACGTGTGTCCGCATTGAGCATGATGTCTATCACGTGACGCTTCAAAGATCATTTGAAACGCGTTGTCGTATTCAGTCTGTTCTGAACCGATATCCGTTTCTTTCTAGGCTTTACATCCTTCAGGCAGCGATGTTTTCGAAGCTGAAGGATGCGTCTGGCGCATTAAAGAGCATACGTGATGGTCTTGTGTGGGAGGATCGTCTTTATTCTGGTGTAGGCTGGCTTCCGATTCATCCGGATCCCCAGGACAAGACGAAGGAAGCACCATTTGAGATTTGCAACAGGGATTCGAACGATGATTATCCATACGCGATATGGAACGACGAGCGTCTGGATTTGAACCAAGAAAATGAGCTTTCATATTTTTACAGTCCCTGGCAGAACCATTATGGCATGCGTCTGAGGAAGCCATATCGGCAGCCTGTCATGATTCAGCGAGAAATGAATTTTGACAAAGCAGGCGCTTATGATTTTTATCGTCTATTTTCGAATTTTATCCAAGAAATTCCGCATGTTCTGGATGTTTATCTTCGTGCCGTTGCCACTCCCTGTCTTTATGATCTGAATACCTATTTGAAGTTTGCGATACGTTCTCTCGAATCGAATGAATCGTTTGAATTTCATCGCCAGCTTTTGGAATTGTATGTACAGATTTATCCGCTTGAGGATGAGATCATTCCGGCGCGTTTTTGCTGTGACAATGGTTTTTCGATCAATGCGATGCATCACGCTGCGAAAGCGCTTGTTTGTTGCAGTTTGGAAGGATCACCGCATGATGCTTATGAGGCGAGTGAGATCATTGGTGCGTCGTTGTATGACTTAGGTTATATAATGGAAGCGTATCGATTCCTGAAGGTTGCAGTGAGCAGTCCGAATCCGACGCCGCAGGCGTATTTGACGCTTGGATGTGCGTGTATTGAGAATCGTCTTTTTGACGAAGCGGTAAGTTATTTGACGCAAGGTGCGGCGTTAGATCGTTATAATGATCGTTTTTATTTCAATCTTGCGCTGGCGTACATTGAGCTTTTGCAGTATCGGGAAGCCGAGGAGACGTTGAGGGCGGGCTTGGAGATTGCGCGTGCGCCTTACGATTTGGGCGTACAGCTTTTGCGAGTCCTGGTGAAAACGGAGCGGATACATGAGGCGGTTGATCTGGCGCAAATGCTTAGCAAGGCCGATTACGATATGTTTGTGGAGACGATGCACGCCGTTGAGTTTGCTCAATTTTCGACGCTCAATCCAATACGTGCGCTTCTTGAAGACAAGTGGTAAGATGTGAACGGTGTTTGTGGCACACAGCGACAAAAGTGTGCCCCAGACGCCGTAAATTGAAAGTATGTCATGCATGGCGCGATTCATTTTTGGCATTATAGACAGGCAGAAAAATGGCTGAAGTGGTTAACAACAACAAAGGCACACGCCTATTTACATTTGTAGCATTGTTTATTGCTTTAATGGCATTTATCGTATCGCACATTTGTTCGAAGCAGACGCATCTTGATTTGCCGAAGAGCATGGGTGCGGAGGAATACAGCGTTTTGCCGAATCAGAAAGCATTGAACATCATGAGTCTGGGCTACAAGCCATTTGTAGCGGATCTGATATGGATCCGAGCGCTTCAATATAACAATTTGAAGAATGAAGCGCATCTAGCCGAGATGTTTGCGGATGCGATCATATCGCTCGATCCAGAATTTGAGCCTGTATATCGTTATGCAGCAGTGAATGCTGTTTTTTCTGAGGACATATCAGCGTCGAGTGTGGAACGTGCGAATCACTATTTAATGCTTGGTAGTGAGCGTTTTCCGGCGAAGGCATATTATCCGTACACGATTGCGATGAATTATATGTCGTATTATCCGGTGGATGGCCCGATGCCGAAGAGCGAGCGACGCAAGAAGACGATATATTATTTGCAACAGGCGATGCAGAAGGCGGATGCCCAGAAAGACATTTCGATGTTGATTTCTGGTTTATTGAACGATGAAACGTCATCGGCGAAGATCAAGTTTCTTCAGCAAGCTGTATTGACCGAAAACGATCCTCAGACGAAACGATTTTTGCAGACGCGTCTTATATTGATGACGCGCGATGCGGGTGACAATTCGACGATACTCAATGCACGTAAGGATGTGTGGCGTCAGAAGCACCACAGTTATTTGCCGAACATGCTTGATTATCTTGTCAGCTATGAATGAGTAAAGACAGAGCTAGGAGCCAATTTTATGGGCGTGAGCCGAGGGGGTAGCGGCGTATGTCCTTGTGATGTGTATTGCGAAGAGAGACGTTTCATAGTGAGGGACATCACAAGGGCATAGCCGCGTAGGGGGAGACTTCCCCCGCCCAAAACCGAGGCGTGACGAGAGCCCCAAGTGGCGTCTATGGCGAATCGACGTTTCAGAGATAAAAAGCAGCACGAGAGTGGACAGGAACAATGAAAAAAGCGCTGATTACCGGTATTACAGGCCAGGATGGATCATATCTTGCGGAATTTTTACTTGAAAAAGGGTATGAAGTTCATGGTTTGAAGCGACGCGCATCGAGTTTCAATACGGAGCGCGTAGATCATCTTTATCAGGATCCGCACACGCCGGATCGACGTTTTATCATGCATTATGCGGATATGACGGATTCTTCGAATCTGGTTCAGTTACTTGGTACGATTGTTCCGGATGAGATATATAATCTTGCAGCTCAGAGTCATGTACATGTATCGTTTACGTGTCCCGAATACACGGCTGATACCGATGGCATAGGTGTTCTTCGTCTTTTGGATGCGATGCACACGTTAGGATTGAAGGAGACGCGATTTTATCAGGCATCGACATCAGAGCTTTTTGGTCTTGTTCAGGAGACACCACAGCGTGAGACGACGCCATTTTATCCGCGATCACCGTATGCGGTTGCGAAGCTCTATGCGTATTGGATCGTGGTGAATTACCGCGAAGCGTACGGCATGCATGCGAGCAATGGCATTTTGTTTAATCATGAGAGTCCGCGTCGAGGAGAGACGTTTGTGACGCGCAAGATCACGCGAGCGGTTGCGAATATCACGCAGGGTCTTGACACGTGTCTTTATTTGGGCAATTTGAATGCGAAACGGGACTGGGGTTTTGCTGGTGATTATGTGAAAGCGATGTGGTTGATGCTTCAGCAGCCGCAGCCGGATGATTATGTGATTGCGACGGGCGTGACGACGAGTGTGCGCGATTTTGTGACGATGGCATTTTCGCGAGTCGGGATAGAGATTGCATGGGAAGGCGAAGGTGTGGAAGAGATTGGCCGTGATGTGCGCGATGGTCGTGTGCTTGTGCGTGTGGATCCGCATTATTTCCGCCCGACGGAGGTTGATTTGCTTCTTGGCGATGCCTCGAAGGCGAGGCGTGTTTTGGGCTGGGCGCCGGAAATGACGGTAGAATCGCTCGTACATCTGATGGTTGACCATGACGTGAAATGTGCGAAACGCGACAGATTGCTTCGCGATAATGCTTTTGAGTGGAGTCACAAGAGCAATGACTGAGTCGTTGGCGAAAGCGTGTGTGTGGTTATTAGCCATGTTTATGAGTGCGTGTGCCGGCACACAGCCTGAAGCTGTAACGATGACACAGGAGAAATCGGTGCAAGAGGCGTCTGAGACGGCGTGGACAGCGCTTTCCCGTTTAGAGACGTGGTATGAGGATGTTCAGAAGGCGACAGATACGACGGCACTCGAATCGGCATTTTTACGTCGTGGATATGATCCTGGTCCGGATGCTTATGCTTTTATAGCGAAGATAGATCGGCGTGCGAACGGGGAAGAAGTCTATCGTTTTTATAGTTATCGAGACACGGCGTTTATTTTTTCATTGACGCCGGAAGGTGAGGAGCGATTTTGGCCAGCATCGACCGTCAAACTGACGGCGTCTGTGATGGCGCTGATGCGTGCGGAGTCACTTGGTGTCGAAGCGGATGATCCTGTGACGTTTACCGATCTTGGTGAGGCACATCAAACGACGCTGAGAGCGCTCGTGGAAGCAGCGATCATTCCGAGTGACAATGCGGCGTATAATGCGTTGATGCTTTTTTCCGGTTTGGATCGTGCGAATGACACGTATATCCGCGAGACGTTTCATTTTCCGACGATGGTATTGCAACGTCGGTATTATCGTAAAGCGCCGGAGGACAATTTGCGCGTGAGTCCTGAATTTGTATTTGAGCATGGTTCGGAGACGATACGCGTACCATCGGAGACATCGCGTCATTATTTTGCGCATGTTCCGCGGGAGGCGAATGCGACGACGCTTGTCGAACTTGCGGAGATTCTTCGACGCGTCATGACAGGGCAATGGTTAACGCTAAGTGCATCGAACCTTTCGCTTCTTCGTAGTGCGCTTTTGGCGGCGCCATCGTGCATCGGGGAAGGCGTTGAGAAAGCGCATCCGAGCTATAAGGTATATAATAAGGGCGGTCGCGTGATCGGTGATGATCGTCTTGAGGTTGCCTATATCACGGATGAAAAGGGGACGCCTCAATATTTGCTAGCCTTGTCTTTGCCGTATTCTGAGCAAGTGGAAGCGCAGACACAGACGTTTGCGTGGCAGCTGATTACGGCGGTGGATGCGCATATTGCAGGCATGTCGCCTGAATTTTGACGAGAGAAGCGGAGGTATATCAATTTAGTTCATAGATACATTGACGCTTTTGCATTTTCGCCCTAAAGTGTAAGCGGATTTTTTTGTTCATTGGGAGGAGACCTCTATGACATACCTGAACAGACATCGAAGCGGCTTTACCATCGTTGAACTCATGATTGTCATTGCCATCATTGCGGTACTGGCATCATTGATGGTTGCGAATATGCGGGGCAACAAAGTTCACGAATCCATTATCACGCTTACGAACGACGTATATTCTGCGCTTTCGTCGCAACGCACGCGAGCGATGACGACGAGTCGCTCGACGTATGTTATTCTTGATAACCGAGAGAACACGAGAAAAATCGATCTTTATGTAGGCAATGACTCACGTTGCACGCCAGTTCAGTCGGCATTGATCGGAATACACTATTCGGAAACGGATATTGGAGATTTCACTGAACAGAATGTAGGTATAGATCTTGCGGAAGGCGGATCGCAGATGCGGACGCTCACAGCGATTTCGAACAACATGTATTATGATAATGATTCACCGCGTGTTGTTTTTAGTTCAGATACGACTTTATTGACGATTAGTGACAACACGATTGCCGAAAACCCGCCTGAGGCCGTTGAAGGTGTATTGTCGATTTGTTTTCAGCCGAATGGCCACACTGAGTTTTATATTGACGGATCGGCATCGAATGCGAACGTTGCCTCTGTCATCGTAGCATCCCGTAATGGAGAGAATGATTCCGGTGGTACATCAAGAATTAACATTGACCGCTTTGGCAATTTGAGTTCTGCCTTTGTGCCCTATTCTGCAGGTGGTGCAGGCGGTGGTGCTGGTGCAGGCGGTGGTGGTTAATAGAAGCGATATAACGAGAGCCTCCAAAACTGGAGGCTTTAATTTTTGAAGTGTATATTTGTATATATAGCGCATTGTATAAGCAAATTATGGATACGAAATTGAATAACGATAAACGCAAAGCTGTGTTTAATTGCCGCTGTTTTAAGGGAATACGAGATATTATTTTTATTCTTTTTTGTATGATCGTAAGCGTTTTGTTTGTCGATGTTCAAGCCGCCGTTGCTCAGCAGCAGGAATTGACATCAGCGGACGACCATGCGCTTTTGTATGCGAAGCAGATGCAGTTTGCTTCTGATGGTAGTCCCGTTGTACGCATGCGGATAGGTGATGGTTTAACAACCCTGACAATGACACCAGAGCATGATTTTATTGTCTATCCCAACGGCCCTGGGCGAGGTTTTGTGACATTACCTGGCAAAGAGACGTACACGGTGACAGCGCAATCGCCGCAAGCAGGAGAGTATCGATATGCGGTCATACTTTATCGAGCGCGTCATCAGGAAGACCTGAGTATTGCAGCGACACGTTTTCAAAGTGAAGTGAGCGAAACGGAAAAGATCGCCTTGGGATCAATATTTGCGCTTAAAGGCAAAGTTTTTGATAATCGTGAGCATCTGCTTTTGACATCGAAAACGGACGATCGTCATCGAGCCATACAGACGCTTGAGCGTTTGAAAGCAATCTATCCGGATGAAGATTTTGAACTTTATGATGAGCTTCAGGCGTATCCGAAACTCATCATTCGTCTTTCGAATCAGAAGGGCGATGTGACGATCACGAATGCGAATTTGTTATGGTTTGATTTTGAGGCGCACGGCGTGACAGTCCATTCTATTCCCGATGAGCAGGGCGTGTTACGAACGATGAAGCTCAATGGGAATCTTATTGTGACGCCGGACAGTCAAGCGCATCTGGCATTGGTACAGGCGGCAAGTGTAGAAACTGTATTGCGCGGCATTGTGCCAGCGGAGATTTTTCCGACAGCGCCGCAAGCAGCCCTAGAAGCGCAAGCGATTGCAGCGCGAACGACGTTGATATCGCAGGTGGGTTCGAGGCATCAGGCTGATCCATATCATTTGTGCAACAAGCAGCATTGTCAGGTATATCAAGGACTTGGAGCAGCGACGCGTGCGACAGATAAGGCGATTGAAGCGACGCGTGGCCGGGTTTTGTTTTCGGGTGATTCGCTTGTTCGTGCTTATTACTCGGCGCATTGTGGTGGTTCATCGGCGACGGCTAACGAGACCTGGGGCCTTCCGGACCAATCTTATTTGCAGGCGAAGACGGATGATGCAGATCACGAGCCCTCACCTCAGACGGACGCGGAAATGAGGCGTTTTATCGCTGAACCCCCGAGTCATTCGGATGCTTTTTGTGCGAAACCGTCTTCAGGAGAAAAACAGTTTTCTTCATTTAAACATGCGCATTGGGATGTTACCGTTACTTCAGAGGAGATCAAGAAACGATTGAAGGCGCAGGGGGTGACGATGCATCGCATTGAGAATATTGAAATATTGAAGAGGGGACCTAGCGGTCGAGTGACGCAGATGCGGATAACCGGGGATGGCAAAGTGTATCTGATCGAAAGAGAATTACCGATTCGTCGCTTTTTTGGAGGTTTAAAGAGTGCATTTTTTGTTATGGACATGACCAAGACGAAGCAAGGCGTTTCGTCGCTGACCTTTCACGGTGCAGGTTTTGGACATGGCGTTGGATTATGTCAGACGGGTGCGATTGGCATGGCACAGCAGAATTATACCTCTGAACAGATATTGGAACATTATTATCCATCAACGCATATCGAAAAACTGTGGTAATCGTTTTGGATGATGATTCAGGTTATTATGTACGATTGCATGTTATGACTGTTTTTCGTTCACTTTGCGTGAGTTTGCGAGGTGATGTTGGTGTTTGTTGTTTCAGCTAAACGATATATTTTTAGTTTTGTCTATTGCGCATCCCCATAAAGTAAGGAGATTCGTTCGATGCCGAAAATGACGTTATCAGATTTTTTGGAATATGGTCTTGAGGGAGCGCGTCGGCTTCAACGCCACCTTCGATCGAAGCTCAATGTGTTACCGTATATGCCTCAGGCAGCTATCGTTTTTCACGAG
>JAFOHE010000308.1 GCA_017421975.1 Pseudomonadota bacterium | reverse complement strand
GATGAAACTGCGCTTGATAAAAATATCATTCAAGGTACTGAATTTATCGACTGGCTCGGCTTCTATGATCCAGTCACCAAACGTATTCTCAAAACAGAATACGAAAATGATCCTTGGAATTTTCATATTATTTGGAAAACATTTGATATTAAACATCCCCATGACCGTATCATTCACAGTATTACGCCTTTGGTTTATGACAACACGTCTGAACTCGGCTATACCCTATACGATTGCGAAAAACATTATGGAAAAAATCATATCTTAGACTATTTTGATCAAGTCTATCCCGAAAAAAAACAAGCGCACGACGCTCCCACATCTGCATGCCAGTCCATGATGGGCCTATCTTTTAAATTTTCAACCTGGGAACTGCGTATAAGTAATGCCTTGGATGAAAACGTTATTGAGATTCTGCATTAAACTCGTCCGCGATATGCAAAATTATTCCTCGCGTTCCAAGCATCCATTTACATTCTCGCTTTATACGCGAATGACAAAACAAAAAGCGTCGGCGTATGTCATGGCTTTGCCATGACATAGCCGCGCAGACGCGCCGTATGCGCCAACGGAGCATAGGCGCGTCGGCCAAAGCGTATTTTTTGAAGATGCGCACAAGCGCATCTTCAAAAAATACGCTTTGGCCACACAAAACATTTTCCTGTTAAAATTTTTAATGACAACATGTTCAGATTTTTGTTATCTTGCGTTTTGTCATGCAGACGGTTAAGATAATGGCCGTTTTTTGGCACATGGCTGGTGTTGCCGTGATCATCAGGAGGATGGATTGAGCGAGTCATATACAGCAAAGGACATTGAGATTCTTGAAGGTCTGGAAGCCGTACGTCTCAGACCGGGTATGTACATTGGTTCGACAGGCAAAGCGGGGCTTCATCATCTGTTATGGGAGATTCTGGACAATTCCGTCGATGAAGCGATGAACGGTTATGCGCGACACATCCGCGTGACGCTTCATGAAGACGGTTGTTCCATGACGGTGCGTGACGATGGTCGTGGTATTCCGGTCGATGAACATCCTGTGGCCAAGATGAATGTACTCCAGCTTATTTTGACGCGTCTCCACGTCGGTGGCAAATTCAATGCGAACAATTACAAGACCTCTGGCGGCCTGCATGGCGTCGGTTCAAGCGTCGTCAATGCGCTGAGCGTCGAGTTTAAAGTTCGCGTCGAACGCGACGGCGGTGTTTTTGAACAATCCTACTCACGTGGCGAGCCCAAATCCAAAGTCAAAAGGACGGGATCAAGCCGTTTTACAGGCACGACGATTTTTTTCAGACCGGATCCCGAAATTTTTACAGATACGCACTTTGATACAGATCTCATCCGTGAACGCCTCGAAATCAAAGCCTATCTTCTCAACGGTCTTGAGATTACCTACCGGGATCAGCTCAACAAGACGGAAGAAACATTTTGCTTTGCTGGCGGCATTGCCGATATGGTCACACACATGGTTCAAGGCGAATCTGCCGAAATGATTCATTCGGAAACCTGCGTCATCACACGCGATGAAGAAGGTAACGGACGTTTTTCAGCAGCACTCTGCTGGTGTGACAAAACAAATGAACGCGTGAGCAGTTTTGTTAATGCCATTCCGACACCGGACGGCGGCACCCATGAAGGTGCGTTCAGGGAAGGCATTCAGCGTGCTGTTCGCGGGTATATGGAGACGCACGATGCCATCCCGCGGGGCGTCACCATCGTGCCCGACGATACGCGTGAAGGGCTTTTCGGTGCCATCAGCCTTTTCATTACCGAACCCCAGTTTCAGGGGCAAACAAAGGGACGCCTCGGCAATCCTGAAGTCAGGACGTGGGTTGCAAATGCTGTTAAAAATGCCGTCGAGGCCTTTTTAAATGCCAATCCCAAGGCGGCACAAGCAATCGCGGCACAAACTGTACTCAGCGCCAAAAAGCGTCAGGCATCCAAAGCTGCCGCCGCCCAAGTCACGCAATCTGCACGTGGCACCCATCGCCAAAATCTGCCCGGCAAACTCGCCCAGTGCTCATCCCGTAATCCCGACGAATGTGAGCTTTTCCTCGTCGAAGGCGATTCCGCAGGCGGTTCTGCCAAAATGGGACGCGATCGAAGGACACAGGCCATCCTCCCGCTCAGGGGTAAAGTCCTCAATGCCGAAAAGGCTTCGTCCGACAAAGTCCTCGAAAACAAAGAACTCTGCGATATTGCCAATGCCCTGGGCTGTACCTTGGGCAAAGACTGCAAAATCGACAAACTACGCTACAAAAAAGTCATTATTCTCGCCGATGCCGATAGTGACGGTCACCACATTTCGACGCTGCTCATGACCTTTTTTTATCGGCGCATGCGTCCCCTCATTGATGCCGGCTGTATCTATATCGCACAGCCCCCACTTTTCCGCGTCGACGTCGGCAAAAAAACTTATTGGGTGCTCGACGAAAAAGAACGCGATGCGCTTCTCAAAAAATTACACAAAAAAATCGAGGATGTTCAACTCTCGCGCTTCAAAGGTCTCGGCGAAATGATGCCGGCAACGCTCTTTGAAACGACGCTTGATCCTGCCAAACGCCATCTCCTGCGCGTCGAAGTCGCCGACGAAGATGCTGACATCACCGAGCAGGTCGTTTCCGATCTCATGGGCACATCTCCCGAACCGCGTTTTCGTTTTATCATGGAACACGCTGAAGAAGCGAATGACCTGGATCTGTAAGCGCTTGTATGATTAAGCGCATGTATTATAAGGATCGCGTACCATGAGAAAGATCAATTTTACGGCGGGGCCGGCAACGCTTCCCGAGGAAGTAATCGAAAAAGCGCAGGCTGCACTGTGGGATACCGGTGCCGGTGCCGGTATCCTCGAAATCAGCCACAGAGCCCCCTTCTTTGATGCGCTCATGAATGACACGCAGACTCAGTTTCGACGCATTGCTGGTATTGGTGACGATTACGAGGTCTTGTTCATGCAGGGCGGTGCCACACTTCAGTTCTGCGAAATTCCCATGTACCTCACGCGTCCTGGCGATCACATCGACTGCATCCATACCGGATTCTGGACACGCAATGCCATGCGCGATGCATGCCATTACACCGACGTCCACTATGCTTACGACGGTACGGCAAGCGGCTTCGAACACATCCCGTGCGATGACGAGATTCATTACAGCGAACATCCGCGCTACGTGTATTATTGCGCAAACAACAGTTTTATGGGCACGGAGTGGCAAAAGCCACCCGCCAATGTTCCAGCCCCCCTCGTCGCGGACATGAGCAGCAACATCTTCAGCCGACCAATCGACATCCAGTCCCATGCCCTTATTTTTGCTTCCGCTCAAAAAAACCTCGGCATTGCCGGCTGCTGT
>JAFOHE010000307.1 GCA_017421975.1 Pseudomonadota bacterium | reverse complement strand
CTCGGCGGCTCCGTCGCCGTCTACGCCAACGGCGATATGAAAAATCAAACGCAAGCGAAAAAAAAGATTGTACATAGAATTATTATTCTGTTTGTATTGATGAGCATGATTCAATTTGGTGTTGTTATGTACTTTGTGATTGTTTCAGGCCAGGCTGGCGAGACTAATCTTAAAGACAATATCAATCATGATTCTGAAACTCCCGCGAAGCAATTCATGGAAAATCAGAATGAAAAAAAGAAAAAGACGTACTCTGCCGTCATTCAAAAACGCTTGGAAGAAAAGCATACTGATATGACGATAGCGGAGAACAAGATGGTTTACACGCAAATCGTATCAGATAAGCCTCAGAATGAAGCGTTGCTCAATATTGATGGTGAAGCACCTTATTATTATGATGTTCAATTGAAATCTATTCGATGGACTTTTCCTACAAGTGAAGATGATCCAATCGAGCGGAGTTATATTGAAGAAGATTTGAAGCAATATGCTGGAGCTTGGTTCAATCATATTATATATACTTTTTTAAGTGAAAAATATCAAAAACAAATCAAAACACCATTGGTGTGTATTCATGTTGTGAATGATAATGGGCTAAAATTAAGAGGAATTAATCAAACAATAGATAACGATATAAGTTTTACGCGTGAATTATCGGATTATGTTATGGAACGCTTTAGCAAACGAACATCGCCATTTCAAGCATCTGACGTGCCATTTGAGAGCCAGTGGTGTTATAATGTTTATAATTATAAACGCGATGAACTCGTAGAAATGAAATCGGTTCCCAAATCAGATCATTATCCGAATGTTAAAATTCGCAATATGACGTGGCATCACAAAAGCAAGATTGATGATATAACATTATTTGACAATCTTCTGGAGCAAAAGATGGAGCTCGTCAGGCAGGATATGGGGGCCTGTCTTGCAGATTATCCGGATACCTCTTTTCAAGCCAATATGACATTTTTGATCCCACCTACGGGGGGGCCGTTTGTATTGGACGAAACAGAGTATTCTTACAAAAAGTATCATGAAGAGAGTGACATCGAAAAGTGCTTGCGTTTGGGCAAGGTTTTGCCGTCGCTCTTTAATGATGCGCCCATGCGCACGGATGATGTGGAAGAGCTCAGAGTCATCTTTGATGTGAAACCACAGCCACGTGCGCAATATCGTGAAGTGCGTCCGAAGACGTCAAATGCTGGAATCCGGACGAGGCAAAGACCAATGCATGACCAGGCGTCTGCAAATAATGATGTCTTGACAAATCATAATGGGAATATTTCGGATGCAGAGGAGAATGGGGGGATTTTTGTGTATGACTGCACCCATTCCTTCATCAGCAGGGATAAGGGCTATGGGGATCCTTCATCGGACGGCGCATGTCCGACGGGCACGGCAAAAATGGAGATGGTGGATCACAAGGCGAGCATTTATGATGCGATTGAAGATTGCAAAAATCGCGGCATGCGGTTGCCGACCTACCATGAACTATCTGCTGCTGGGCAATATGCAAAGCAACTTGGTTTGAAGTCCGGGAATTATTGGGCAAACAACAAGGATAAAGATGTGTATGTGAAAAACTGCAACATGCCGCTTGGAAATTGTGGGCGTTTTAGTTCACCGCCTTCCAAAAACGTCAAGCAATGGTATCGTTGTGTTGAACCATAAAACCTGAAGCAAATTGGTTTTGATGTTCAATCTTTATGCCCCTTGCCGCAGGTAAGGGGCTATTTTGTTACGGGATAATTACAATATTTGCATCATATAATACAATCCACCGGCGACGCTGATGCCGAGGATGAGTAAGATGATGTTGAACAAAATGCGCTTGAGTTTATCGTTTTGTGCTTCCCGAATGGCAAATTCGGGGTCATGATCTACGTTAAACTGGTTTACGTTGATCCGGCTTCGATAGGCTGCAAGAATGAAGGTAATGATACCTGACACAATCATAAAAATGAGAATTGGATTTGCTTTTGCACGATGATTTGCTTTTGCATCCAGTTTGGCTTGTTTGTCCGTCGGTTCGGTGCGTGCAACAATCGATGGTTCCGTTGCTGGGATGCCTGATGCAATTCTCGCTAAGGCGTAATCGCGTGCCAAAGTAAGTTCTTCCGAGCTGAGCGTGGAATTCGTCAAAACACGGTGGTAGAGTAGCCCTGCAACCGCTTTGTTTTTTTCGTTTTCAAAAGTTGATTCGTAGTATGTTTTGAGTGCAAAAATCGCCTGAACGCGCAAAGAGATTGGTTTGGGGGATGCGATGAGTGCGACGCGCTGCGCGGTGTCTTTGCAATCCCATGCGGAAAGGCAGCCAGAGAGAATGATGATTTCGGGGGCATCGCTTTCAAAGGATGGCGTATCAAGCATCAGGGGATGGATCGAATCCGTGCGCGTTCTGGTGCGCCCGATCCAGCTTCCATGCGCATAATAATTGAAGGTGATGTCATTGTCACCGACGATCGTTCTGGCATTTAGGGAGAGGGGCTGGCCGGGCAGAATAACAGGATCGGGGACTTCGATGTAGAGCGGCCTCTCGTTAGGCGTAAAACTGCCATAAAACGTCTTGCCACGATAGATGAATTCGAGGTCGGACGGGGTTTCGACGGTGAGGGAGGCTCGTGCCAGGCCAAGGGACGAGACGGGGATGGCGGTAGCAACACCGACGCGCCCGAAGGTGACTTTTGTGGCGATCCATGAGATGGTTTTTGGCTGTGAAGCCGTGTCAGCCGATGGTGCGACATTCTGTTTCACCGTTTCGGCTGCATGCGGCGCGTTTGCTGCCATAGTGGCTAAATCTAATGCGCGGATCCTTGCCGCTAACCCTGTGACCTCGCTGCTTTCAAAGCCGTTGACATCCAGAAGGATATCGCCTCTTTCGTTTAGAAGAAAGGGGCCGGGCTCCGCCCAGGTCAGATCACTCATAGGTGCAAGGGTAATATCGCCCTGGCTTTCTTCCAGGGAAAGCAGGACCTCCTTTCGGATCTTGCCTGTGGGATCGACGAGGCGTATCCAGACGTCTTTGAGTTGAAGGGAGAACGTTTCATAGGGTTCATAAGGCAAACGGATAGGTGGCGGCAGGCCTGCTCGCTGACGTAGTGCCTCGCACGCTTCTTTGGCGGCTTTCAGCATATCCGGGCTAAGTGGGGGAAGGGTGAGGATCATCTGCCCATTGGGCGGAAGAAACGGGGCAGTGTCGTATATCGACTGGGACTTTTTAAGGGTATGTGCGGCAATGAACGGTTTTATGTCATCGATGGCAGAACTGGCGGCATATTCTGAAGACATCGTAAAAGTCTCAAAAACGTTTCCATTATAAAGGACGTAAGGATGCGGATGATTCTTGGAATAATACAGGGCCTGGCTGGAGATCCGCCATTGGCTGAAATCAAAATGGCGGTCTTTCTCATAGACCCAGATCCCAAACAGATTGGGATGTTCCGCGTCCGCATGGCCGGTTGTCGCGACATGCATCCGAAGATCCTCGCTCGTGTCGGAATACGAAATGTAGGTCCACAGGATAATGAGTAGGACTGCAAAGTAGGTCATGAATCCGATTTTGATAATTTTTTGCATACGTGCTGTCTCCCGCAGTCACTGGATATACATTTGAATTATATTCTTGAATATTGGCAGAATCAATGAAAATGAGGCACGATTATGAAACATGACATTGAGTACGTTATGCGAAAGGAAAAGCCGCGTATTGCGTAGCGATAGCGGCTTTGCGAAGGCGTATCGGCCGCAGGCCGATAGCCGGAGCGCGTCGGGCGTATTTTCCATCATCGCGCCGTGCGACCGCACGGCGCGATGATGGAAAATAGCCCGCGCGGGGGAAAATCCCCGCCAAAATAAAAAATTCGGGAATTGAAAAAAAGGTTTGACAAAAAACATCAAAGGAATAAAAGGTCACGTCCTTTTTGACAAATTCGAGCAATCGTGCCGAGTCATTGAGGTGGCCTTTGTAGCCGTAACAACAACTTTTTTTTACCATTTTTGGAGAATCCAAATGTCCCAGGAAATTGAAAGCTTTGAAGCGCTTCTCGCGGAGTTTGACAAGGAGCAGCAGAACGAAGTTCGTGAAGGTGAGATCGTCAGCGGTACCGTTGTTGATTTTGTGAATGATTTTGTCATCGTAGATATCGGCTACAAGTCGGAAGGTGTTGTCGCCAAGTCCGAATTCGTGGCTCCCGATGGCTCGTTCAACGTCAAGATCGGTGACAAGGTTGATGTCCTTGTCGAAGCGACAGAAAACGAAAATGGTCTCTGCGTTCTGAGCAAGAAAGAAGCTGACAAGCTCATGATCTGGGAAGAAATCTCCAAGATCGCTGAAGCTGACGAGACCGTTGAAGGCAAGATTATCAGCCGCGTCAAAGGTGGTCTTGCCGTCGATATCGGCGTCCGTGCCTTCCTCCCCGGCAGCCAGGTCGAACTTCGTCCGACCCGCAACCTCGACAAATTCATCGGCCAGACTTATCGTTTCAAAATTATCAAGTTCAACAAGAAACGTGGCAACATCGTCCTCAGCCGCCGTGCTCTCCTCGAAAAAGAACGCGATGTCCTCAAGGCCCAGACGAAAGAACGTCTCCACGAAGGTGCCATCCTCGATGGTATCGTCAAGAACATTACCGAATACGGTGCATTCGTTGATTTGGGCGGCATTGATGGTCTTCTCCATATCACCGATATGAGCTGGGGCCGCGTCAATCATCCGAACGAAGTCGTTCAGATTGGCGACGAAATCAAGGTCAAAGTTCTCAAGTACACGGAAGAAAACGAACGCGTCAGCCTCGGCTACAAACAGCTCGCGCCGGATCCGTGGGAACACGCTGCAGAGCGTTATCCTGCAGGCATTCGTGCCCTGGGCCGCGTCGTCAGCCTCATCGACTACGGTGCATTTGTTGAACTCGAAGAAGGCATCGAAGGTCTTATCCACATCAGCGAAATGAGCTGGACAAAACGCGTCAAACACCCCAGCCGCGTTGTTCAGGTTGGTGATGTCATCGACGTCGTCGTTCTCAGCCTCGATACCGAAGCCAAGAAGATCAGCCTCGGCATGAAACAGACCGAACCCAATCCATGGGAACTCCTCGAAGAAAAATATCCTATCGGAACGTGCATCGTCGGCAAAATCCGCAACATCACCGATTTCGGTCTCTTCATTGGTGTCGAAGATGGCATCGACGGTCTTGTCCATGTCTCCGATATCAGCTGGACGCAGAAAGTCCGCAATCCTTCCGAAATCTACAAACGCGGTGACGAAGTTGAAGCCGTCGTCCTCAACATCGACGTCGAAAATGAACGCTTCAGCCTCGGCATCAAACAGCTCACTGCTGATCCGTGGGAAGCTCTCCCCGAAATGTATCCGACCGGTTCCGTCGTTGATTGCAAAATCACGAAGATCACCGAATTTGGTGCTTTCGCCCAGATCGCTGACGGCGTCGAAGGTCTCATTCACATCAGTGAACTCAGCCGTGACCACGTCGAAGATCCCACGAATGTCGTGAAAGTCGGTGAAGTCCACAAAGCCGAAGTTATCAGCGTTGATCCCAACGAGCGCAAGATTGCCCTCTCCATCAAACAGTTCGTCCGTAACAGTGAGAATGGCCGTCTCCGTCAGTACATCGATAACGATGCTTCCTCGACGGCGCACTTAGGTGATCTCCTTCACGACAAACTCGGTGATATCGACAACAACTAATCGTTGTTCCGATTATTCATAAAATAGCTAAAATAGCCGGCCCTTTGGGTCGGCTTTTTTTTGTGATTGTGAAAGTAGGTGTCACGGCGCATGCTACCCTTTTTTTGTTCTGACACGTCGATTTTTGTGGAAAAAATGTCCTTCGGCTCGTAACCTAAAATGGTTTGTGTGTGTGTGTTAATGCATACGTTTTTGTTGATAGTTATGTAAAAGGCTTTGATCCCATGAATGTTTCCGACAAGTTTGCACGCGTTGTCATGACAGCGGATCTTTCAAAGATACGTCGCGAAGATCGTGCCGTTCTCAAAAGGCTTATTCTTGCTGCCAAATCGCTCAATACCGTTTATTTGCGACAGGTTTCTCATCTTAATCTTCAGTTCAAGCAGGAAATCGAGGACAGCCAGAACAAAAAGTTAATCGAAAATTTTGAGATCATGGGATGTCCTTGGGATCGTTTGAACGACGAGAAGCCCTATTACGGGACGTATGAAAAGCCGCTTGGTGCCGGGTTTTATCCGTTCGATATGACGAAAGAAACGTTTGAAAATTGGCTTTCAGCGCATCCCGAAGACGAAGCGGCGTTTACGAGTTCGAACACGATTATCCGTAAGGAAGGCGATGGATTTGTGGCATGGCCGTATAGCAAGGCCTATAAATTTGAACTCAATCAGGCGGCGACTTATTTGCGTGAGGCGGCAAGCCTGACGAGCAGTGTTTCCTTGCGCCGGTTCCTCAACCTGCGTGCTGACAGCCTCATGTCAAATGATTATCAGGCGAGTGATGCGGCATGGATTGGGCTAAACGATACGCGCATCGAAGTTGTTTTCGGGCCTTATGAGACGTATGAAGACAGACTTTTTGGCTATAAAGCGGCTTTTGAGTGTTTTATCGGTTATCAAAATGAAGAAGAAACGGCACGACTTGCGCATTTGACGGATCTATGTGATACGTTCCAGTCCATTTTGCCGATTGATGAAGAACTCAAAGCGACGCGTCGTGGCAATGATCCATCGCCGTTCAGGGTGATTGACCTTTTGGCAACGGCAGGGGAAGCACGTTATGGCGTGCAGACGCTCGCCTTTGTCCTTCCGAATGATCCGGATGTCATTAAACTTCACGGCACGAAAAAGGTCATGATGAAGAATGTTCAGGAAGCGAAGTTTAACGAAATCCTCTTGCCGATTGCCAGGCATTTCCTTGCGCCGGATGCCATTTCGGATGTCTCGTTCGATGCCTTTTTCAGGCATACGATCATGCATGAGACGTCGCACAGTCTGGGGCCTAAGGCCGTTCGGAATTCGGATCGCGCGATTCAGATTCACCTTGCCGACACGTATGCGCCATTGGAAGAATGTAAGGCAGATTCGACGGCAAATTATCTGATTCACTGGCTCTTTGAGCGCGGCGACGTGACCGAAAAGCAGCTTCGTTCGACGTATGCGACGATGGTGGCGGGCTTTTTCCGGTCGCTGCGCTTTGGCCTGACGCAGGCGCATGCGCGTGCCAATGCCATTCAGCTCAATTTTCTCCTCGAAAAGGGCGCCGTTATCCTCGAAAAAGGCCGCTACAATGTCTGTTTCGACAAGATGCACGCTGCCATTACGGAACTCGTCAGACGCGTCATGGAACTTGAGTATGAAGGTGATCGCGAGGCTGCTATGACATTCATGGCGCAATATGCCGTTTTGTCGCCTGAACTTTCCAAGCGGCTTGAGGTGGATCTTGCGCACGTGCCTGTGGATATTGCGCCGCGTTATGATGCTGAAAAGCCTGACTTCTTTGAGGAGAAACTCGTATGAAGCAAATGGTGAGAGCGCTTTGTTTTTTGAGCATGGCTGTCGCTGTATGTGGCTGCCACTCTTCTTCAAAAATCGTTTCGTCGCATTTTTCCGAAATGGTCGAGATCGCCAAGGCATATCCGAATGATTGTGATGGCATGGGTAAGGCACTTGTCAAATATCTTGAAGAGAATGGCGATGAACTTCGAGAAGCGATGAAAGACACGGGCAATGCTTCGAGCGATGAGGCAAAAGAAGTTTTTCGCACAAGCCTTGACCTTCACGAAGTCACGCATGGCTGTATGAATCCTTCGGCTGAGGCATTTCGAGCGAAGCTTGCCGATCTGACATTGACGACGGCCGCCGCGCCGGCAGATCGGAATTAAATGTATTTTCACGACGGCGATGTGACTGGATACATCGCCTTTTTTTTGGCTTGATCCTGTTATGATTCAGATAGATTATCCTATTTCGTTTGATGCTATTGTCATTGGTGGTGGTCATGCGGGCTGTGAGGCAGTCTGGGCGCTTGCCCGAAGGGGGCTAAAGGCGCTTCTCATCACGATGGACATCGACCGCATTGCGCAGATGAGTTGCAATCCGTCCATCGGTGGCGTTGCAAAAGGTCATCTTACCAAAGAAATCGACGCTTTGGGCGGTTTAATGGCGCGTGTCGCCGATGCATCGGCCATTCAGTACAGGACGCTCAATGCGAGCAAGGGGCCTGCCGTCCGTTCCTCCCGCGTCCAGTGTGATACGCGCCAATACAGGCGCGAAATGCTCCGGCGGCTGAGCAGCCATCCCAATATCCACCTCGTTCAGGGCACGGTTGAGGACGTCGTCATGGTTTCTGGACGCGTCAAAGGTGTTCTTCTTGAAAGTGGTGTGTTTTATCATGCACGTGCCGTCGTGCTTTGCACGGGCACATTCTTACGTGGTCTTTGCCACATTGGCGAATATCATTTTGAAGCGGGACGTAGCGGTGATCGTTCGGCGGAACGCCTAAGTGTGACGCTCCGGGATGCGGGGGTTCGCCTCATGCGCCTCAAAACAGGTACGCCGGCGCGACTCAGTGCCCATTCGCTCGATTTCTCTAAATTTGAGGTCCAGAATGGTGACGATGTGATCACGCGTCTGAGTTTTTATGAAGATGGCCCGCTCATGCCGCAGCGTCCCTGTCACATTGCCTATACGACGCCGCAGACGCACGAGATTATCCGTGCCTCGCGTGAGCGTTCGCCACTTTTTAATGGCACGATTCATGGCATTGGCCCGCGTTATTGTCCGAGTATTGAGGACAAAGTCTTTCGTTTCGCTGACAAGGACAGACATCAGATTTTTATTGAACCGATGGGGCTCGATACGGATGAAGTCTATCCAGGCGGGATTTCGTCCTCTTTGCCGTTCGATGTCCAGCTTGCCTTTCTCCATTCCATTCCTGGGTTTGAACATGCCCATGTCATTCGTCCGGCGTATGCCGTCGAATATGATGCCCTCGAATCGGGGCAGATGAACCACGCACTCCAACTTCGCGCCTTTCCTGATGTTTTTGTCGCGGGTCAGCTCAACGGCACGAGCGGTTATGAGGAAGCGGCGGCGCAGGGGCTCATGGCCGGTATCAATTGCGCCAATTACCTTTTGGGCGAACCAGCTTTCGTGCTCAAGCGAAACGAAGCTTATATCGGCGTCATGATCGATGACCTCGTTCTTCGCGGTGTCGATGAGCCGTATCGCATGTTCACGAGCCGCGCCGAGTTCCGCCTTAGCCTGCGCGAAGACAACGCGGATTTGAGGCTCTCTGAATACGGGCATCAGTACGGACTTTTGAGCGATGAGGATTACGCTGCTTTTGTACAAAAGAAGGCGCAGATCGCCGCGCTCGAAGCGCTGTTGCCATCCATCCATGCGCCATCGCTCGACCGCTCTGCGTTGCGTGACGACGAGGCTGCAAAACTGCCCTCTGCCGGAAACCTGGGCCAGCTCATTAAGCAGCCCGAAGTGACGATGGATATTTTGGCTAAAACGTCACCCGCCATTGCTGCTTATCCGATTGCCGTCAGGCGATACGTCGAGACACAGGCCAAATTTGAGGGCTACATCAGGCGCGAACAGCAGCGCATTGATGCCTTTACCGAACTCGAATCACGCCTCATCCCCGAAGATTTCGACTATGACCAGGTGCATGGCCTCTCTAACGAAGTCCTGAACAAACTCAAAAAAATGCGCCCCAAGTCGTATGCCGAAGCCGGGCGAATTTCGGGCATTACGCCTGCGGCATTAAATGCGATCTGGGTTGCCAGAAAATCCGGTTCGCCTGGTTCCTGAGGTTTTGCTTTTGTGGGCGCAGCCTATTTGCGTTGCAAATACGGCTTGCGCGTCATGCTATCGCTTCGCGATACGCATGACCTAAAGTATTGTTTCGAAGACGTTACGCATTTGTTCTGTTGATATAAAGTTCCTAAATTTTATACAGTTCAAAAAAAGGTATTTATGCATAAACGTTCATTGCTTTTCATTATTTTTTTATTTATTTTTATACTTGGCTGTGATGAAAAAACAAAAAAAGAAATGCTCGATGCCTTTACGAAGGTTCTGACGCAACGTATGAGCCGTGAAATCAAAGAAATTCGTGAATTGGAAGGCGTTTCAATCGTGCGCGTCGATTCAGTTGAAGAAAAGAATATTGCAAAACAAAAGGGTATTTATTTCGAATTTCAGTTTTAATGATCATTGGATTGAATACAATTTTTACGATGTTTCTTTGCCATCTGTGATGAAAAGCGGATTACAGAGCGCGTTGTGCAACAGAAAGAAAAATGGACGCAATTCGGATTGGCGCAAATAAAACGCATAGTTTGTAATATAATTAAGGAATCCCGACATGAGAATTCAATCGATGTTCAAAGATGACATTAATCGTAAAATCAACGGTGTCATAAAAGTCGATCAGGATGAGGACAGTGTGCTCGTACAGGAGCTGAACGAGTATGTCATTACCAGAGAGCTGAAGAGACATTTTATCACCTTCTTCAACTATTATCATGAGGCTTTTAACGAGACAACGGCTGATATTGGTGTCTGGATTTCTGGCTTTTTCGGAAGTGGTAAATCTCATTTCCTAAAAATGTTGTCCTGCCTGCTTGAAAACAAAGTGGTTCAGGGCGTGAGAACTGTGGATTATTTCCGGACGAAGTTTGCCGACGATTCGTCAATCTTCAGGCTTATCGACAGTGCCACGAAGGGTCGAACGGATGTGATTTTGTTCAACATTGACATTGAAGGTTCCATCAACAAGGACAAGACTGCTGTCCTGCGTGTCTTTGCCAAGATGTTCTATAACTACCTCGGCTTTTACGGTGAGAACCTGAAAGTTGCCAAGTTAGAGCAGTTCATTGCCAAGCAAGGCAAGGCTGAGACATTCCGGCGTGTGTTCGAGGAAAAATATGGTGCGCCCTGGTTGATGTCTCGCGATTCTTACGCCTTCCTTGAGGATGCGATTGTCGCTACCCTTCAGGAAGTGCTTGGCATGAGCAAAGAAGCTGCCAGTAACTGGTTTAATGGCACTGTGACTGTGGATACATCGATCGCTCAGCTCGTTTCCGAGATTAAGGATTATGTGAACAGTCAGCCAAAGGATTTCCGACTGCTGTTTATGATTGATGAAGTGGGTCAGTACGTAGGCAGTGACACCGATTTGCTCATAAATCTGCAGTCTCTTGTTGAGAAGCTCGGCAGTGAATGCATGGGAAAAGTTTGGGTCGTCTGCACAGGGCAAGAAGCCATCGACGAAATCATCAAGGCGCGTGAGAATGAGTTTTCACGCATTCAGGCGCGTTTTAAAACCAGATTGTCCCTGACGTCATCCTCGGCAGATGAAGTCATTCAAAAGCGTATTCTGTTGAAGACGGATAAGGCTAAACAGGATTTGGAACGCGTTTACAGCACCAATGATTCCGTCTTGCGAAATCTGTTTTCTTTTACGGATGCGATTCAGAACATCAAGGGATATAGCGGGGCAAGTGAGTTTTATAGGAATTTCCCTTTTGTACCATATCAGTTTATCCTGATGCAGAAGGTTTTTGCTGAAATCCGAAAACACGGCAATTCTGGCAAACACCTCTCCGGTGGCGAGCGTTCCATGCTCTCTGGTTTTCAGGACGCAGCTCAAAAGAT
>JAFOHE010000306.1 GCA_017421975.1 Pseudomonadota bacterium | reverse complement strand
TTTGTATTCGGGGGTATTCAAATATGTAAATTCGTGATACGGAGATCAAGCGTATGGTTGCGTTTTTGCACTATGCAAGTTACTCGTTTTTAATGCTGGAAATATTGGATACTTAATAAACAATTATGAACGATTTTAAGCCACCTGCAACAAATTCATCATCCAAGCCGGATTCAAAATATTGGAATATGCGGGCCATTGATTCAGACGCGGTCGGCTCGCTCGCTATGAGCCTCAACGAAACGCAGCTCTTGACGAGCGTTTTGTATAATCGCGGTATTCGTACGCTCGAAGAAGCTGTGAATTTCCTTCACCCCGATATGACGAAGCTTGCCGATTCCTTCCTCATGCATCACATGCATGAAGCCGTTGATAGGATCCTTAAAGCTGTTGAATCAGGCGAAGAAATCCTTATTTTTGGGGACAACGATGTCGATGGTGTGACTTCGACAACCCTCGTCTATCAATTTCTTGAGCCTTTCGATGCCAAAGTCGCCTATTTTCTCCCTCGACGCAAAGAAGATGGTCATGGCTTTAATGATGAAACGCTAACGGCTGCACTTGCTTCGCATCATCCGAGCTTGCTCATTTCTGTCGATTGCGGCATGAGCGGGGTCGATGAGATCGAGAGACTCAAAGAAAAAGGGATTGATGTCATCGTCGTGGATCATCATGCTCCGCCAGATCGTTGCCCTCAGACGATCGTATTAAACCCCAAAAAAGAGGAAGATCATTTCCCTTACGATGATCTGGCAGCTGTCGGTGTGACGTTCCATCTCGTCGATGCGCTTGTACGTACGGCAACTGAGCGGGGAATGTACGCTGCTCGCGGTTTGCAGCCGCCTTCCCTCGTCGATCAGCTCGACCTCGTATGCCTCGGCACAATCGCCGATGTCGTGCCTCTTCTCGGCGAAAATCGACTCTTCGTCTCCTTGGGCTTAGACATCATTCGAAAAAGAAAACGAAGTGGTATCGCAGCTTTGTTGAGTGATGTTGGGGCGGATGACAAATATATTACTGAACGTACCATCTGCTACAGACTTGCGCCACGAATTAATGCAGCAGGACGCGTCGGTGATCCCAATATCTGCGTCGCCCTGCTTACGGCTTATCGATATACGACGGCGCAAATCATCGCCCGTGAACTCGAAAATTACAATCATTTGCGCCAAAATGCCGAAGTCTCTATGATCAGTGAAGCGACTGCTATGGCGCAGCAGCAAGTCCTCGAAGGCCGAAAGATTATTGTCGTCGCTAAAGAAAATTGGCAACAGGGTATCTTAGGCATCATCTCTAGTCGAATCCTCGATAAATTCTACAAACCAACGGTCGTCATTTCCATTGTTGATGGCGTCGGAAGAGGAAGTGCGCGTAGTCCGGAAGGCTTCAGCATCCTCGATGCTTTTACGAGCTGCAAAGATATGCTCGATGATTACGGTGGGCATCACAGTGCAGCCGGGTTGAGCATTAAAGCCGAATACATTCAGGAATTCGCAGACAGATTAAATAAATTTGCAAATGTACAAATGGCGTCTGGAGCTGCACCTCGACGAAGCCTCGACATTGATGCCGAAGCTACCGTTCAGGAACTCCTTACATTGTGGCATAATCAGTATCTCGAATGGCTCGCGCCCTTTGGTACGGGCAATAAAGAACCGACGTTCATGCTGAAAAATGCGCAAATTCAACTCATTAAACGCCTCACACACGTCTATGCACGCGTGAAAATCCGTCAGGAATCGGGGGCGCTTAGCCTCTTGGTGCCAACGGCGTTTGCTTCCGAACTCAAAACAGGCGAAGTCCTGAATCTTGTGGTGACGCCAAAATATGCGCCACATAAGGATTATCCCGAGTTTATTCTGCTTGCTACGCGCAAAATTGACAGTTAATTCGTTTATTTTATGAGAAAACGCAATTTGTATCGACAGAGCGAGAATTCGTCCTCGAAAATTCCCACCATTATCATCATGTGTATCATCCTCTTTGCCATCCTTTATTATGGCAAATCGATGAGTGAGCATGTGGCTAAAGTGTTTGTGCCCGATGAACCCACGACGGATGTTCAAGTGCAGAATAGTCAAAGCACTCATCATGAACCGGATGCGCAGATCGAGGCTTCCAAAGGCACAAATAAGCTGGTGGGTGCTTATATTTATCATACGCATAAAAGTGTCGTAAATGACGTACTCAAACTTCTTGCTGAACCAGGTAAACAGCCTGGTTCAACGCCATGAGGCTTTTTTTATTGTTTTAATAAAGGTGAATTTGTCCAATGACGCCAAAAAATCCCGATTGGGAATCATTCAAAAAAGAACCCTTTGCGCCTTATATTCCGGATGAAGTTTTTCAATACCGGTCTGACGAAATCGAAAAAATTATTGCGTGGAAAAAGGAACATCCGCTTTCCATGCCCATGGAAGTGGAGATCGGTTCCAATTATGGCCGCTTCCTTCTCGGACTTGCACGTGGGCGGCGTGAGATGAATTTTTTGGGCATAGAACTCAAAGCCGCCCTCGTCAGCCGCTTTGTCAGACGCATTGAACGTGAGGGAGATACGAATTGCAAATGTATTCACGCGGATGCACGGCTTGCCATTCCCGTTTTATTTGAGCCCGGAACGCTGGATGCCATTTATGTCCTTTTTCCCGATCCCTGGTGGAAAAAAAGGCATGCCCGCCGTCGTTTGCTCGACGATGCCTTCTTTAATATGGCGCACGTCTTTCTCAAAACAGGCGGCATGGTCGTCGTCAAAACGGATGTCAGACCTTATTATGAAACTGTTTGTGAAGCATTGGCTTTGGATAAACGTTTTGAAACAATTCCGAATGATGCCATTCCAAATGCTGATAAATGGGATCTGACAAATCGCGAACAGCATTGCATTGAAAATGGTGTCCCTTATGACACCCTCGCAGTTCGCAAAGTATAATGAAGTATTATGGGGGCTCGCTATTTCCTTGCCACGTGAGTGGCAGGAAATACGCTCGCCTGCCTGCGCTTCTCACCGCCAAACGTTGTTGGCGGTTCAATACGCGCAGGCTGTGTTGTTTTGTGATGCGAATGAGCGCAGAGCGTAGGAAATGGGTGCGTTGCGCTTATCCGTTTGGACTACGGGGTTTGGCTGAATTGTGGCAGTTAAATGCGGTAGCTCTCATTAGCGTACGGTTTATTCTTGCTATGGACAAAGCTTGCGGATTTGGAATGTATATTTCGTATGAATCGCGTATGTGTATACATTGTTATAATGTCTCCCTTATGTTCAGTTTCATTAACATAAAAATACATTCCTATGAATCATATTTCTCTCCTTTTCGAGTTTCTATGATTCTTTGAATTGCAATGCGGAAGGCGGCTATTGGTGCGGCGTATTGAGCGTAAGCGAGATAGACGCGCCCGCAGGGCGTATCGAACCGCAGGTGAGATAGCCCGCGTCAATACAATTCATAATAAGGAAATGAACGTTTCATTCCAGGCTAAACGCATAAAGTCCTCCGATCTTTTGGATTGGAGGACTTAGAGGGGGCATTCTTTTGACTAAAGATGGTGCGAAAGGAGAAAACTGAACTTTGCCCTTCCTTAACCCTGAGTAGCAGCGAAGGCTGAACTAGAACTGGGCACCAATTTTGAGGCCCAGGCTCTTGACGTCTTTGCCAAATTCGCCTTCGGCATCAAAAATAAAATACTCGGCTTTGAGCTGGAAACCTACAAAACCGCGGGAAATGTATTGGCTTTTCTGACGGAAAACTTCTTCTTTGAATTCATCTCCCGCGTATATGGCGAGCGGACGACTTGAAGAGACGTTGACGAGAAGACTGTAACCAGCATAAGGCGTGATGCTGACGATACCGCCAAGACCCCAGGTATAGGACATGGCTGCATCAACGTTGACGTTAATCATGCTGATTTGGGCGGCACCGACGATTGTTCCAACGTGTCCGCGGACACTGATGTCGGGAAGGAACCACCAGCCTTCGGTGATGGCCCAACGAAGGCCTGCGCCAATGTAAAAGATTTCTGAATCGACGAGCCAGTTGGCGACACCTTCAATTTCCAGACTGAAGGGAAGACCTTTGCGCATGGATACTTGAATCGTTGAAAAAACGTCGGGAGCAGAATATTTGCCATCGCTCGAAGCAACGAGGCTGTCTCCTGGATTGTTCTTATTGATGGCTTTCCAGAAACTGGCGTCTTCAGTCGCAAAACTCAACTTTGTTTCGACGCCGATTTCAAAACCTTCCTGACCTATCGTTGAGGCGGGTTGAAAATGCATTGGCGCAACGAGGGCACCGTATGTGCGTGCTAAAACGGCAAAATCGTCTATGGCTGTTTCGGAATGACAATTATCACCGCAGAGTCTCTCAAGTTTAAAGTCATTGCTACCGGCATAAGCCGTTGTAACCATAAGCAGGAAAAGCCCAAGTCCCAAGACTGCCGTCATGCAGGCTTGGCGAAAAACACGGTTGCTATATTTCATATTCTTCTCTCTTAGGGGATACTGGATGCTTATCAAAATGATAAGGTGCCATATTGACACAAAAATTCCCGTATCCATTTAGCACCGTGGCGGCTTAGCGTCAAGATTGTGCCGATTCGCTCTCGACGTTCTTAAAAAGGGGGATAACAAAGACACAATGGGGACTTTGTGTTATCTTGGTGCGAGAATCGTGTTGGGGGTGTGCGTTGAATTCTTGCATAAAAGTTTTTTTGCGCCACCGTCCAAAGGGTGTCACGGCAGTTTTCAGTCATGGCGCAGGGGCGTTGCGGGGGATTGCCTTCCCCCCGCTGTGGGGGTAGGCACGTATTTGACGTCCGGCGTGTAAGCGATGAACGTCAAATAGTGCCGTAGGGGGCAGCAGCCCCCTCAAGCATTCGTTTCACGTGGCTTGCGCTCAATAAGGAGGAGGTATGGCCCAAAAAATTTTTTCAGATGGCAGGCTCAGCTTTGAATTTGTGGACGTGTCCAATCTCGATCTGGCACAGGATGTCTTGAACCATAATGGCTATTATCATACCTCCATCGTTCAGACGCAGCCGACGGGACTGGCTTCGCGCTGCCTTCAGGCGCCGCCGCCGCCGGTCAGCGGCTCACGCGTGTTCAAAAAATTTCTTCTCATCCGCCAGGAGACGCAGCCTGTGGCTGTGATCGATATGTTTGTCGGCTTCCCAAACTATAAGACCGCAAGCATCGCGATGTTTATGGTGCACGATGGCTACCAGAGAAAGGGCATCGCTAGACAGATGTTGACCCATGCCCTGCCTGGTTTTCTTAAAGAATGTCATCCTGCCGTTGAGACGATCGCGATCTCTGTGACGGACAATAATATTCCGGCTTTGCGCTGCCTGCTTGAATGTCAGTACGAAAGGACGAACGCTTTTTCAAAACTTGATGCCAATGGTAAACCGATTGTCGCCGTGACGTTCAAAAGACGTGTTGCGGATGCGCTTGCGCCTCAGGTATAAATGATACGGGGTGTTCGAAATCCATCCGGAATCTCGTGATGATGTGCTGCCAAGTGGGCGTTTGGTCATTTCATGAATAAAAAAATTGTCAGGATAGTTGTCGTTGCTGTTTCGATCGTGCTGCTCTTTTGCCTGGTAGGCGTGGGTGTGCGTCATTGGGCCATGCTCAAAGTCGGGGAAAAGATGCAAAATCGGATAGAGGATTTGGGGTGGACGGTCGAGGTCGAACCTGCGCCGTTTTGGCGTGCGCCTTTGTGCTATGACAGATTTGCTTTGAAAAGTCCGAAAGATTCGCATCTGACTTTTCATGAACTTTGCTTGAATGACGGTTTGCTATCGCTCTTCGGAAAGGCTTATCTGATGGTTTCCACACGTGAAATCGACGGTTGGGTGGATTGGGAAGCCTTTGAGCAGCTCAGTGCATTGCATGAAAAACAAAAGACGTTTTTAGAGAAAGAAGCGAAAAAACAGCTTGGCTTGATGGCACGTTTGCTTGAAGCGTCGGTCAGTTACAATGTTGAGCTGATCAAAATTAAGTTTGGTGTACCGGGGGCATGGATCACTTTGCGTTCCGAAAATGCCGATTTTTGGCTTAATGAAGGAAAGTTTGGTGCAAAGTTTAGTTTTCAGCCGACGTGTGATATCGCAAAGGCACTGTTTGCCATCGCCAGTCTGCCGGTCGTTTCTCTCAAGCTAAACGTCGATCTCGAGGTCTTGCGACGCGCAATCAAAAAGGAAAATGGCGCGGATGAAAAGGGGGAACCTTGGGCAAGACTGGAAGTCTCGTCTGAGCCGACGTTCGATCTTTCGTTTGCATGGCACGATGAGCCTGTCGAAATCAAGGTCGCTGGTTTGGATGCCGAAATCGCAGGCAATGATTTGGTGTCTGTTGGCCTCAAAGATGTCGCTGTTTCTATGCCTGACAGTGAGACGTTGGGAAATGCGTCTATTCACAGGCTTGCGGTCGCTTTTCATGGCATGCCTGTCCTGGGTTCCTTTGATGCCATTCGCCTCATCGAACCCCATGTTCAGGTGAAGATCGACGAGGTCCTGGCTTCCGAAAAAGTCATGAAACATGCCGTGTTGGGCAGCCTCGTCCGGTTTTGGCAAAAAGATGCCGGTTCCATCTTTGGCGAGGCACCGAAGTTGTCTGTCCGACGTGAGGATGTCAAAAAGCCCAAGCCAAAAATTAAAACCAATCCCATCCCCAAAGAAACGCTCGAAGGCATCCGTTTGGCGTTTAATCAGTTTCAGAAGACAATTATGGCTTTGCCTGCGATTGATATTCAAAATGGACGCATTGAAATCATGCACGCGACGGATGTCTTTGCTTTTGATGCGGTTTCGTTCAATACAGCTGAGCTTTTTAAGGATGACCAAAAATTTAGGCTCGAATTCAACATGCGCGATGCAAAAGCGTCATTTGAAGTCAATTATGAAGATGATTCGCCTTTTCCGGAACTTGAACTTGGCGTGACGCGCCTGCGTGCTCCGGAGTTCCTCGCGTTGCTCAATATGCCTGTACCAGAAAAAAGTGATGGGACAGTTTCGGCAAAACTCAATCTCTCTATGGATGAGCATGCTTTCCAGCTTTCCGGCAATATGGTCTTTGATCATTTTGCCTTTTTCCACGAAAAAATTAGCCCGAATGTCATTCAGGATATGAATGCTTCGATGGATCTGCAGGTCGTCTACAATTTTGAAAATGACAAGATTACGATTTCCCCGCTCTCGCTGACGAGTGGGCCGGTGACCGTTTCCGGCTTTTTTAATGTGACAAACGTTCGCAGTGATCCTGTGATCGAATTTGAATTGGGCGCAAAAGATATTCCTTGTGAAGATATTCCTGCAGCCATTCCAAATGGTTTTTTGCCGACGATTACCGATCTTCAGATAACGGGAACGCAGTTTTCTCCCAAATTGACTGGAAAGATTCCATGGAAAAATCCACTCGTCTCTTCGCTTAAAGAATCGGGATTTGAAGGCAAATGTTTCCCCATCTCTGTTGCACCGCATAATCCGTCTTTGCTCAATGATCCTGAGTATGTTTTTACGACAGATTATACATATTTTGTCGATCATATCACCGTCGGGCCTGGCTCGAAAACATTTACACCGCTTAACCGCATTCCGCCATACGTGCGTGCTGCGATGCTTCTTACGGAAGACAAGCGCTTTTTCGATCATGGGCCGCTTCGCATTTCCTTTATCGAACGTGGCCTTCGGCTAAACCTCAATCAGAGGAAATACGTTTACGGTGGTTCGACGATCTCACAGCAGCTGGCTAAAAATCTTTTCCTCGATCGAAGAAAGAATCTCGCACGCAAGCTCGAAGAAGCTTTCGTCGCCTGGCGCATGGAGAATGTCGTCTCCAAATCGCGTATTCTTGAACTCTATATCAATATGATTGAATTCGGTCCCGATGTGTATGGCATCACACAGGCGGCAAAATTCTATTTTGATAAAACACCGGAACAACTGACACCGCTCGAGGGCGCGTATCTTGCCTCTCTGAAAGTCAGTCCTTCAAAAGGGGGACGCTTTTATAAATCCGGTTTCCCAAGTTCAGGTTGGTGGCCGAAACGCATGAAATATATTCTCAAAGTTTTGGCCGAAAATGGCTATATCTCACCCGCTGAAGTTCTTGCCGCTTACCCGTGGATTCCACAATTCGTCTATCCCGAACCCACAGATATCCACGATGCGCGAAACGTTTGGCTGCGAAATTATACGGAATACCTGCTCGAACAGTCGAGACAGAAAAAACGTGAGGAAGCGGACGCCAGACAAGCGGCATCAGATAAATAGAGCAAACGATCGCAAAAGGGGCAATATTGCCCCTTTTGTTTTGAATTGTGTTTCGAAATTTGCTAAACTATACAAAATGCAGTCTTGTGTTCTAAACATTGTTATTCATTTTTTTAGGAGGCAACATGAAGTTTAACGATCGTTTTGTATTGGTATTGGCATTGCTTTGCGCCGCTGGGATGCTGTGCGCCTGTGGCGGAGGGGATGATGATAGTGATAAGCCTGGTAACGGCGGGGTTGAGAATACGAGTGATCTCTGCTCCGATAACCTCGATAACGATGGCAATGGGTTCAAAGATTGTTCTGATCCGGGATGCCGCGATTTCGCATTCTGCCAGCAGACCGAAGAAGGTAAAGAGAATACGCTTGCCGCGTGTATGGATGATGAGGATAATGATGGCGATGGCCTGAAAAATTGCGATGATCCCGATTGTAAGGCGTTTGCCATCTGTCAGGAAGGCGAAGATGAGAATACGCCCGAAAAATGCAGGGACAGCAAGGACAACGACAAAGACGGTTTCATTGACTGCGACGATTCGGACTGCAAGGCGTTCAATTTCTGCTCCAATAGCGGGGAACAGGACAAGACCGAGAATTCGCCGAACGATTGTCTCGATGGGGAGGACAATGATGGCGACGGTAAAACCGACTGCTGTGATGACGGTTGCAAAATCTTCGCCTTCTGTGCAGATATGTGCAGTGAAGACAAGACACTGACAGAATCCACGCTCGAAGAATGTACCGATGGCGATGATAATGATAAGGATGGTGCCATCGACTGCCTGGATATGGACTGCCGCGACCATCAGATTTGCGCGGACCTCGTGGGAGTGCAGGAAAATACCCGCGAACTTTGCAGCGACAAGCTCGATAATGATTACAATGGAAAAGCCGATGCCGAAGACCCCAACTGCAAGCTGTTCTATGCTGCCGGTGGGCAATATGGCGAAGGTTCGTTGATGAACTGTAAAGATAAACAAGATAACGATGGCGACGGCGTGATGGATTGCGATGATCCCGAATGTCAGGTCTACGATTTCTGTATGTCCGGCTATCCCACAAACAAACCCGAAAATGATGAATGCCCGGACGATCCGTTCAAGTTCAAACGCGATACGTGTGCATGCGGCGAAACCTTGGTGGGCGCAGATTGTTATACCAATATTGCTAAACCTGAGGATTTCGATTTAATGGCAAATTCCAATGGTAAATTCATCCTCAAACAGAATATCGATTTTGGAGAAACGCAACGAACACCGATAGCCAACTTTAAGGGTGTATTGGACGGCAACAACAAGCGTATTTCTGGCGTGTTCACACAGGCACCCATACAGGATACTTCTGTGACGTATCGTTACCATTGTGGATTGTTCGGCGCAACGGGAATCGATAATGAAAAGGATTATATTGCATTTAGAAATATCGATATTGCCATTACATTGAACTGCTTTAACGATTTGAAACAATATGAAAATGGAAATAAAATTGGAAACCTCTATGCTGGCTCATTGAGCGCAAGGTTATTGGGTGGCGCAGAAAATATTACTGGCAGCTCGAAAGTTTATGTAGAAGATATCATTGAGAACAATAAAGAATATATGTTTGATCAGAATGCTAAAGATAATGGCAAGGTCAATGTACAAAGACAAATTGGTGGCCTGTTTGGTCATGTCGAAGATGGAAAGTTATCTCATATTGTGTTGACTGGTAATGTATCGGCTTATTTACCAATGAAACAGAACGTAGGAGATGATTCGGAAACATTTACGGTTAAAATGGGTGGTGTCGCAGGTACATGTAATGAAATCTACGATATCCAGACGGATAATTATATGACGCTGAAGCGTTCGCTTGTCAATCGTACGATGGCTTATTACTATTATGGCGGTATATGCGGTGAAGTCAGTTGGCTACCTGCAAACACGACAGATCTCTATTTTGCTCAGAATGTGCGTTCTCGTGGCATCATAAAATACTTGCCCATGGAAACGATGAAATCTGCACAGGGTTCAGCGTATGTAGGCACCAAAGGATTAACTGATGTAGGCGGAATCGTGGGATGTGTCGTAAACGGAGGCGTGATCCGCAATGCATCCTTTGATGGGAGAATCGAGACGAATAATAAGAAAGCCGATTATTATAACCGATCCTCCTATGACGAAGGTTTGCAGATCGGTGGCATTGTGGGGAGCATGAAGAATACTAAGAATGATGGTCGCGCCACAGGCGTGGATAGTTGCAAAACCGATGCATCCATCAAAGCTGTAGGTGTGTATTCAAAAATCGGTGGTATCGCCGGAATGATTCTCAAATCACAGTTTTTCATTCGTAATAGTTCGTCTAACCTCGATCTGGAATTACTAAACGTCGATAATAATGTCGTCGATGCGACTACGTATTTTGGCGGTATTATTGGAGCCGCAGCGCCATTTAGTGTAGCGCAACCGATGAACCAGGTTTATATCATTAATAATTCGGCGCGGACGAATCATATTCAGAAGGCGAATGGCTTTAAGCCGGGCACTGATTTACCTGCTCGCTTCGGCGGTATTGCTGGATATGGCGGTGTCATTGTCAACAACTTTGTCTCCGATACGCTGAATTGTGAGGATTCTTGCAACTATATGCCCGCAGCGGTCGGCGGTGCTTACATTTACGAGTCGTACTGGAACATGGATGTCACAGGAACGGAATCCGGTGCTTCGCACTTCTCAGATGCGTCCGCAGAACCCTACACCTTTAATCTTGCAGGCATTCCTGTGACACAATCAAACAAAACCATACTCGGCCTTCTTCGCTACAACTCTGGCCACGATGGCGGTGTTTTGTCAGCCCATATTCCTGCTAATTTGAATGGAATTTATAATAACTGGACGACCATCTACGATAAGGAAGGACGAGAGATTCCAGTTCCCGCAGATCAATAATATATCATAAATTATATTTGGGCGCGGCTATTGGTAAACCAATATGCCGCACCAGAGACGTGCAAATCGCACGTCTCTGCTCGCTTTGGGGCGGTTCTAAGCCCCGTTGAGGCGGTTCAAGACTATGCCCCTACAGCTCGTTTTCGCGCCTATTGCCTGTTGCAATACGGCGCTTTTTTCGCGCCTATTGCCTGTTGCAATACGGCACTTTTTATATGATTTAGGTATTTATATCCTGAAATAATTGCGTAAATTCCAGAGGCTCCGGTACTTCAAAGGACATCACTTTTTGGGTAATGGGGTGATGAAATTTAATCGTTTTGGCATGAAGCCCTAGCCGTCCAATGGGATTCTTCGTCGAACCATATTTTTCATCGCCTACGAGTGGATGGCCAATCGATTGCAGATGAACGCGGATTTGGTTTGTTCGCCCAGTGTCAAGATCACATTGGATACGGGCAAATTCCGAATGAGTTTGTAAAACTTTATAATGGGTAATGGCACGTAATCCAACGGATGGATCATCCGTGACATGGACGATCATGCGGTCATCCTGATATAAATAACGGTCGATGGTCGCCTGCTGTGGCTCCGGACAACCTTCACATATCGCAATATACGTGCGCTCCAAAACGCGGTCATTCCAATCGGAAACGAGTTTCGATTGCGCTTCACGGCACTTTGCAAACAACATGACGCCTGAGGTATCGCGGTCAAGTCGATGGACAATATATATTCTTTTTTCAGGGTTGCGCCGTTTAATATGTAAATCGAGGATCGCCGCAGCATTGTTTCCTCCGCCCCCCGTCACATCGACACTTAATAAACCTGATTTTTTTTCGACGGCAAGGATAAAATCATCTTCGTAGAGTATTTTTAATAAGGGATGAAATAAGCCATATTTAGCTTCTTTAGGCGATAATATTGATATCTCATCGCCGACTTTGAGCGGAAGATCAAATTGTGTGACGATCTCTGCATCATTTAATAAAATACAACGATGTTTTAGAAGATTTTTTACACTTGTTGCACTTTGCCCCGATAGTTTTTGTAATAAAAAATCGAGAAGCTGAGTCGATTCTTTGACGTGTATCCGTTGTCTATGCGCCGTTTCGCTTTTTTGCATGACTTGTTCACGCTCGGCACGTGTCTGGCGATTTCTTCGGTTCGAAAGATATGGATCAAATTGACGGTTTGAATTTGAAATATGACGCATGGCAGTGGCTTAGGAATGAGGATCTATATCCATAAATTCGTTAATAATGGTATTATATTGGTCGATCAGTTGATCTATTTGAGAATCATGATGCAGATGATATAAAACATTAATCTGCTCCGACAAATTATTCCACGCGCGATTGAGCGCGTGACGGCACGATTTGATGACGTTTAAGGCGTCGGACGTGTGGTTCTCAAGGCCCTTGTGGTACGCAGTCATGAATGTATCATAGGCGTTCTGAAGCTGATCAATCCATATTTCAGCACAGGCGCGTTTGCGCGTCGATACAGGAATAGAATGAAATGCCTCAAGCTCCCTGCCAAGAATGGCATATTCTTCATCGTATGGAAGATCCGTTGGATCGGGGTCATCTTCCAAAACGGCAAAAAGAACGCGTGAGGCTGTGACTTTGCTCTTTTGAGGATGATAGGCCAGAGCGCGAAGATACAAATGAAGCCCTTTCCACGCATTATCTGCTGCTTCATCCGCACACAATATGGCTTGGCGGATCTCTCGATCAGCCGCTGTTTCCTGCCATGACGTGTATGCATTGACGAAGGACTGCATAAAGCTCGGAAGCGTTTCACCATAAACTGCGTGCGATGCCTCGATGATCTTGCCAAAAAAACGAAGCACATTTTCACGGCGAAGAATAGATGGGTCATAAGGTGTAACTTTTTTCATGGTGCTAAAAATCAAAGTCCTCTTCTTACATAAAGAAGAGGATGGCTTAGGTGAAGCAGAGCGACGTTTCAACGTCGCAAGTTTATAATCATACCTGGTGTACCCAGGTAACAATGCCATAGAAATATGGATTGAGTGTTTTCTTCAACGATAATATGCCTCACTTCTTTCCCCCAAAAAAAGGGGAAAAATGAAGGCACATGCACTATTGTCTGCGGCGGCGTCTCAGCTGCAACAGGCCACCGCCCAAGAGGAGTGTGAGCAGCGATGCAGAGAAGGATGAAGGTGACGGCGTTTTGGACATTGTCGAACAACTCTCTTGACTGCCATCATTATCGTTGTCGAGGTTGGGGTCATCGCCACCAGGTTCGTCGCCGCCACCAGGTTCGTCGCCGCCACCAGGTTCGTCACCGCCACCAGGTTCGTCGCCGCCACCAGGTTCGTCACCGCCACCAGGTTCGTCGCCGCCACCAGGTTCGTCACCGCCTTGAATGACACAGTGGGCAGCGGTTTTACACTCGGAATCATCGCAATCGCTGTCGCCATCACCGTCATCATCAATCTCGTTGTCACAAATCTCTGGCGTGACCGTTTGACACGCTTCGAGTGAAGAACAAGCATCATCGGCACAGTCGAGTTTGCCGTCGCAATTGTCATCTTGGGCATTGTCACAGATTTCGCTGACGTCGGTATATGCCGATGCTGTACATGAAGTATTGATTGGCTTGTTGAGAACTGTGGCCATGAGATTGGCAATCAGACAGACGCGCATGTCGGGATCAGCGATGGTTTCCAGTGGGAAACCCGCAACGATCGCCTTTTTATCTGCCGAAAGGATGGCGGCACCATGGCCGTTTTGATACGTCAAAAGGACGGATGCGCCTTCAGATGCACTGTAGTAATCGGGGTATTCGATACATGCCGTGTCCGCTGTGCGCGCAGAGGCAATGCCGCCGTATTCGATACAAGTGCCATAATCAAGCGTTTCGGCGTTCAAAAGGCCGTCGGTGCGAATCGTATTGGAGCCGGAAGTATCATCTACATAGACGGCATCAAACGTCGTGGCGAGATAGGTCGTGTCATCACAATACCTGGAGGCATTGATGGCATAGCCTAATTCGGCGCCCGAAAGGATGACGGGAACACCATCTGCGCGTAGCTTGGTAAGCACATCACGCTGAGCTTTCGAAAGAACGTCCGTGTCAATCGAAGTCTCACCTGTGGACCATATCACGAGGTCATAGGCGTGTTTGGCAAGGAGTGCTGCTGCCGCCTCGTCATCGACACTGTCAATGCCATATCCAGCATCATTGAACGTAGCCGCTGGACCATAAATTCTGGCATAGGAACGGAGGTTATTCGCATCATAGACGGTTTTGACTTCGCGATCGACGCCATCGACATAAAGAATGTGTTTCGAGCCAGGTGTCGATAAACGACCCACGCCGACGAGGGAGTCGAGACTTTCGCCCGCATCGTTGGCCGCAGTGACTTTGACATAAACTGTCTCGCCGCGCTTGATCGGGAGAGTCGCCTCCGTCGTCGTAACTGTCAGAAGCGGTTCGCGATCAAACAAAATACCATCTGCTGACGTATAAATATGATACCGCGTCGCTTCCGAATTCGCATTGACTTCGTCATGGACAGGCTGCCAGGTGATGTTCAGCGCACAGTCACTCGCCGTTACCGTCAGATTTTGCGGCGGAAGCGGCGGAAGCAGTGCGTCTGCACCATTAAAGTATTGGATCATGCCGGCCAAAATGCCACGCGCACCATAAAATCGGAACGCTTGTTCGCGGATCTTCGCGACATCGGCATCGTTGTCATGAAATGCCGTTTCGAGAAGCGCTGTCGGGATGATCAGCGGATTCGATGACGTTTGGTTGTAATACCACGCATTCCGCGGCGGACGAAGCTCGCCAAGGTCACTGCCCCATAACAATTTGGAGGACTTCCAACCGGAATCGTAATACTTCAGTTCATAATCTACAAAATTGCTCAGGATCGCTTTCGCGTAGTCATACGTGCCCGGCGGTAGATTCTCGGCAGCATAATTCGCGACCCAGTTCGTTTCAATTTCCCAGACCTGCGATTTATCACCACTAGGATAATACACATACATTTGAGGGCCCGTGTTACTGCCACTGCCGGCATTCGTATGAAGCGAAAAGATCGCATCCACGCCTTCATAGAGGCCATACATCGGGCGCACGGTCACATCGTGGGCGAGCATCCAGGATGGAACGCCGAGCCATTCCAAAAAGACGATGGCACCTTCCTGCCATTTGTAACGACCAGAAAGAACGCCTTTGCTATTCTTGATCGTACCCGCGCCTTCGCCGATCATCACCGAATCCGCTATGACCACTTTGCCACTCTCGGCACTCTTGTTCGACAGCGTTATACTGGCACTTTCACCAGCCTTGAACGGAAAATTACCCACATAGTGCCACATTTCCGTGTATGACTGTTCCGCGTCGTTCGTAAACGTCGAGCCCGCAGTCGTCCCGCTCTTAATCCGCATTTCGTGCTGGTTAAGCGTAAATGTCGAGCTGCCAAACGCATGGTTGACCGTAAACTCGGCATCCTCCGCTCGGTTAAAGCTCGTCAGATAATGCACATACACCGGATAATCGTCGCTCTTATCGACCGTAAATGACCATTTGGCTTCACTCGCCCCCGTTTTGTCCGTATAGGCATAGCGATAATGGCCCGTCGTCGAGGTTTCCCATTGACCCTTCTCGCTGTACCCCTCGCTGTCAATATCGACCAAAATGCCCGTCTCATTATAGCCGCTCGCACGTACCATGAGCGTCTCCGCACCCGCACGCTCAAGCATCGGGCGCACATAATCAATGACCCACTCGTAGGTATGCACGTCTTCGATTAGCTTTTTTGTGATGACGCGTTGCCATTCCCAATTCGGATTCGCGCTGTCGTAAGGTTTGATGCCGTGACCAGGACTGAGCGATATCCGCTTGCCCGACAAAGCACCTGATTTGGTCAGCCTCGCACGACTGTGCGGAAGGTTCGCGTGACGCAGTGCACGCATCGCCTGACCATGGAGAATGGCTTTCTCAAGAATACCTCTCTCGTCAATGCCAGCCATCTCCGCGTCGTTCTCTGTAAAACCTCTGTCTTCAGGTTCTATGCTTTGTGCCTCACCGCGCGCCGGACTAAGCGCACATATCGCTGTAAAGGCCACACTTCCTGCAAACAATAAACGACCGTTTTTCATCTTGTTCTGCTCCCAGGTTGTTGCTGTTGAACGGCGTATTGGATCCTTCTCACGCGCGTTCTTTAAGTATCAAAAACGAAACGGAATGTAGCCATGCCACGGCGACACGTCAAGGAAGGACAATAGGAAGTTGCGGTTTTTGTAGGGGACTATGGCGCTGTGCGAGTATCCGTTGAGCCGTTGCTTCGCCTATGCGCCGCTGGCACATACGGCTCGCTTTTGTCGGGCTATTTGCAAAAGAAAGGGACATGCGGAACGCATGCCCCTTTCTTTGCAAATACGCCCTCTTGCGCGTGGCTATTTCTATGCAGGGACGGTTTACCGTCCCTGCATAAGAAATACGCCACGCGGCGCTTTCGCGCTGATGGGGGCAGCAGTCTCCGGCGCATCATTCAGTTCGACGATGTTGACGCTTGCATCGTCTTCTCTGCCAGAAGATTTATTCAATTTGCGGGCTTCAAGACGGCGTTTGATGGCTAAATCCATCGCGTTGATCTGGTCAATAGCATCAAGAACACCCGCAAGGGCATCAGCCAATGCCATGGCTTCGAGATATTTGGCAAGGTTTTGCCAGAGTTTGTAACAATTTTGGGCGGCCAGTTTGATGGATTCTACCTGCTGTTTTGATTTCGCATCAAGGGCATTTTTTGAAGCCTCTATAAATGCTGAAACGCACACGTCAAGGTAATCTACATATTCATCTGCATGCGCAGTAACGAGGATAGACCGCAGCATCCATCTGTTGCTGTTACAACGCGTTTTGTGCTGTCACACACGCGCTCTTGGAACGATGACGATTGCATAGCCTGCAACGTTCGAAGAAGCATCCCCCCTTGTTCAAGAAGCCTGTGCGTATTGGCTATGGTGACAAGGGGGCTTGCTCCCTTGTCACCATAGCCAATAGCACAGGCCAAGCGGCGTATCGCGTAGCGATAGCCGCGAAAGTGAAGCCGTATGCGCGTAGCGCATAGGCGAAGATTCATCCCTAGACACGCATAGATATAAAAAATGTCCGGGCATGGGCCAAAGAATGGCTCTTGCCCCCCACAAAACGCCCTTCTCGCCCTTGCTCGTAAGGCGTTAAAAACATAATTAAATTCTTGACACCTATTAAACCAGTAGGTAAAAGAGCGGCGTAAACAGAAATCGATCGTGTCGTATCGATTTCTTTGGGGTTATTTGCTTGGAGCCTGTTGTGATGTTCAGTTTCATCGATTCAGTCTGTTGGATATGCGTCTGTATGAAGTCGCGTCAGCTGATCTGTTTCTGTCGTCCGGAACATCGATGATCAGTGGACGCGACGAGGTACGGGGAACTTTTTTTGTCTTTCATGCGTGTGCATGAAAGTGCCTCAGACAGTGTTTGGCTCATAGAATAGGCGAATGATGGACGCACGCAAGGCGAAGACCATGTGAAACGTCCCAAAGCAGTGCCATAAACAAGAGGCACAATGACGTAGCCAGATAGAGACTGCGAAACAATGCCTAAAGAAATGAATGCTTTATTCCATCAATCTTCCTTCTCCTTGATGAATAAACGCAATGACTTGAAGGATGCTGTTTCGCAAGCCTCATGGCTCACGTCGTCCGCTGGCATTTGAGCATTGAAACGACAAGTAATATATAAAAGCAATATATAAGTATTATTCATAAAGGAACAAAACGATGATGCCTGAGCAGGAAAGTATGACGGCAAAACTGTGC